>JANRLG010000324.1:0-8726 GCA_033762835.1 Thermoanaerobaculia bacterium | reverse complement strand
GTCCCTCTGCTTCCGTAGGGGCGCTGCTTGCTGCGCCCCCTCCTTCGGCCGCCAACATCCGCTCCACTCGCGCCAGATCCGCCGCCGTATCCACGCCGATCGACGGTTTTGCCGCCGGCAACACCCGAATGCGAATGCCGTGGTAGAGCGCCCGTAGCTGTTCCAGCGACTCGGTCACCTCGAGCTCCGTCGGCGGCAAGGCCGCGAAGCGCAGCAGCACGTCCTTGCGGTAACCGTAGATCCCGAGATGCTTCCAAAGCTTCGTCGCCCCCGGGCTCTCGGCGTTGCGCGGATACGGGATGCGCGAGCGGCTGAAGTAGAGCGCATAACCGGCGCCGTCGAGTACCACTTTCACACTGTTCGGGTCGTCGAAATCTTCTTCGACCGCTACCGCCGCCAGGGTCGCCATGTCCTCCTCGGGGTGTGCGCGCAGGTGCGCGACCAAGGCGGCAATGCCCGAAGGATCGATCAACGGCTCGTCGCCCTGGATGTTCACCACCGCCGCGGCGTCCCAGTTCCGCGCCGCCCAGGCGATGCGATCGGTACCGCTGGCACATTCCGCCGGCGTCATCTCGACCTCACCGCCAAAGCCGCGCACCGCTGCCGCGATGCGCTCGTCGTCGGTCAACACGACGACGCGATCGAGGTTCGCTGCCTCCGTCGCTCGACGGTAGACGTGTTCGATCATCGGCTTGCCGGCGATCGGCAGCAAAGGCTTACCCGGCAAACGAGTTGCCGCGAACCGGGCCGGAATCGCCCCCACGATGGCGCCGCGGGAGGGGGAGATGGCTGCGAGAGAGTTTTCGGAAGGGGGCACGACCCAATCTATTGCGGGAGGGAGGGGAGTGTCAACGGGCCTCGCGAGTCGCGTGTTACGCTTCGGTTCGTGTTTGGCGAGTCGGAACTGCTTCAATTGATGGGAGATCTCGAGTCGCCCCGGGTCGAGCGGACGATCGCGACCCGGGACACCGACAAGTTCGGTCAGGCGCTTTGTGCTTTCGCGAACGACCTCGCCGACTCGCGGTTGCCGGGAGTTCTCTTCGTGGGCGTGGACGACGCGGGGCAGCCGAGCGGTCTCACCGTCACGGACCAGCTGCTCCAGAACCTCGCCGCCATCGCTTCCGACGGCAACCTGCTACCGCCCCCAGTGGTGAGTGTCGAGAAACGGATCTTGTCCGGCGGTGAGGTCGCGGTGGTCGAAGTCCAGCCTTCCCACGACACTCCGGTTCGGTACAAGGGCATCGTGTGGGTGCGTCGCGGTCCACAGCGCGGTCGCGCCAACCCCGAGGAAGAACGGCGTCTGAGCGAAAAGCGGGCATCGCACTTAGGTCGCCCGTGGGACTCGCGTCCGTGCCCCGAAGCAACGCTCGAGGATTTGGCGCTCGAGTTGTTTGCCCTCGACTATCGGCGCGCCGCCGTGGCTCCAGAAGTCATCAGCGAAAACGACCGTCCGCTCGAACACCAACTCGCGGCGCTCCGCTTCTTCGACTTCGGGAAGAGTCGACCAACGAACGCCGGAGTACTCCTCTTCGGCACCGACCCGGAGTTCTTCTTCCCGGGTGCCTACGTACAGTTCGTGCGCTACGCGGGGCGGGATCGCGCGGCTGAAGTCGCTGCCGATCGCCGGCTGTCGGGAGACCTCGGCCAGATTCTCCGTGCCCTCGGGCAACTGGCGGACGAGCTGGCGGGCGGCCGTCCCGAATACGTTGACCACTTCCGTGAAGTCACCGCTTATGACTTTCCGCCCCGCGCCCTCCGCGAACTCCTGGTGAACGCCATCATCCATCGGAACTACGAGAGCTCATCGACTCCAATTCAGATCGACCACTTCGAGGATCGCCTCGAGATCCTGAATCCCGGCGGACTCCATCCGGATCTCTCACGCGAGCTCTTCCCCCGTGGTACCGCTTATCGCAACCCGGTGCTCGCAGAGGCTGCCAGGGTGCTCGGTTACGCCAACCGCTTCGGTCGTGGCATCGAAGTCGCCCAGGCCGAGATCAAGAAGAATGGCTCGCCATCTGCGGAGTTCTTCCCGGCGGACAACCACTTCCTGGTCACCATCTGGAAACGCCCGTGAAGACAATCGCCTTCTTCAACAACAAGGGTGGGGTAGGCAAGACGACTCTGGTGTATCACCTCGCTTGGATGTTCAATGAGATGGGCGTCGACGTCGTGGCGATCGATCTCGACCCTCAGGCGAATCTCACGAGTGCGTTTTTCGACGAATCTCGGCAGCTCGATCTGTGGTGGCCAGCGGACAATCGATCGGACAGTATTTTCCAAGCTGTCGAGCCACTTCTGGAGCACCTCGGTGACATCCAGCCAGCGAAACTAGCGTGGATCTCGAATCACCTCCACCTGCTCCCTGGCGACCTGGCGCTGAGCCGCTTCGAAGATCGCCTTGCTGAAGCCTGGCCGAAGTGCTTGAGTAATGACGCCGACGGCTTCCGAGTCACCACGGCTTTCTATCGTTTGGCCGCTCAGGCGGCAGAGGAACGGCGGGCCTCTGTCGTCCTCTTCGATGTCGGTCCGAGCTTAGGAGCGTTGACGCGGGCGGCGCTGGTCGCCAGTGACTTCGTCGTCGTGCCGCTTGGGGCAGACCTATTCTCCCTCCAAGGGCTCATGAACCTGGGGCCAACGCTTCGAAAGTGGCGAAGAGACTGGCAGAAGCGAGCCACTGAAGCACCAGCGTCCGTTTTTCCGCTGCCTACCGGTGCCATGCGCCCCGTAGGGTATGTCGTGCTTCAGCACGCGGTCCGCGCGGATCGTCCGGTCTTTGCCTACCAGAGATGGGACGAACAGATTCCTCGCACCTATGCCCAGGAGCTCGTTGACGAGCCGGATGACGCCGCCAACCACTGCCTGGCGCGAATCAAGCACTACCGAAGCCTCATGCCCCTCGCCCAGGAAGCCCGCAAACCCATGTTCCTTCTGAAACCTGCCGACGGCGCCATCGGTGGCCATTCGCAGGCCGTCGAGCAGTGCTACCTGGATTTCAAGGCCTTGGCCGAGCGGCTGATTTCGGTCTGCGGTTTGGCCGCGCCCTGACGCGTCGCTCTCGGCCCCTCTGCTACAGTCCCCCGCCGTGGGTTCCCCGTTCTCCTTCCTCGAACCGCGCCATCCGCTCGCCCGGCGGGTGCTTTTGATGGCTTTGGTGGCTTTTGGCCTCGGTTTCGGGGAGGCGGGCTGGCGCGCCGTTCGGGCCAGCGGGCAGGTGACGCAGAGTGCGCGCTGGATTTGGGCGGCCGACCAGAACGTTCGGGATCAAGCGCCCCAGGCTTTTTATTTGGTGCGGGACTTCAGCCTCGCAGCGGGCCCCGTCCAGGCACCGAACGCCACGCTGTTGGTCGCGGGGGACGAGGAGTACGTGCTTTGGTTGAACGGCCAGCGCGTGGGCTCCTCGCGCTTCCGCGGCATGCCGCTCGACGCCTTCGCCGTGGGGCCCCTGTTGGTTCCGGGGGGCAACCGGCTCGTCGCCGAGGTGCGCAGCCGGCGCAGCGCCGGGGGCTTCCTGCTGAGCCTGCTGGACGCGCCCGCGGGTCGGCCGTTGGTGGTCACCGACCGCACCTGGCGGGTGCAACGCGAGGCGCGACCGGGGCTGATCGAGGGCTGGCTCCCAGTCCAACCGGCCGGCACGGTCGCGTCCGAGCCACCCCTCGGCGTCGCAGGGGAAGAGCCCGTCGAGTGGGGATCACCGCCCACCGGCCGCTGGGGAGAGCCGCAAGAGCCCGCCGCCGGTGCTGAGCGGGTGCTCTGGCGGGACCGTCTGGCGATGGAATTGACCGTGCCCGGAGCCCGGGCCGGCCAGGGTCGGGCGGGCTCCCAACGCTTCGACTTCGGCCGCGAGGTGGTCGGCTACCTGACGCTACGGTTCGCTTCTCGCCCGCCGGAGACCGGCCCGGCCGCGGCCTTGGTGGCCCTCGCCCTGGACGATCCCCCGGACTTGGCCGCCGGCTCCCCCACGACGACCATCGCCGTCGTTCCGGCCGGAGGCCGAGTTTGGCGCGACGCCACGGTGCGGCGGTTCCGTCATGTCGAAGTGTTCGGAGCCGTCGCAGCCGAGGCCTCGCTGGCCGACCCCGTCCTGGAGCCTTTCGCGGCCGGCGCGTGGGCGACCCAGGAGCCCGCTCCGCGCGGCCTCGCGGGCGTCGTTCCGCCGCCGACCCGGGCACCGATCGAAGACACCTTGCGTCGAGAACTGGCCGCGCTGTCAACCGAAACTCCGCCGCCGGGCACCTAGCGGGAAAACCGCCGGTCGCGGGCCGATGCGCGGCTCAAAGCACGGTCATCTTGTCGGCACCGAAGAGCACCGACGGTCCCGTGGGCTCGAGACCCGAACCGGCCGGTTCGAGGGTGATCTTGACCCCCTTCATGGCCAGAGACCGGAAACCCGCGGCTTCGAACTGGAGATCGAAATCCGGAGCCGGTCGCAGATCCCCCGCGAATACCGGCCCATTGTCGGTTTCGAACCAGACGCGGTAAGCCCGCCCCGCGGGTGCCGGGTCCAATTGCGACGCCTTGACGTACCAGGACTTTTGGGCCGGAGCCATGTACAACACCGCGAAGGCCTCCGGCTGCAGAGTGGCCGCGGCACCGACCGGTCGCAGGGGGCAAACTTCGACCCCCCGGGTAGACACCAGCTGGAGGGCCTGGTTCCGGCGGCCCAGCTCCCCTTGGCGGACTTCGCGTTCCGCGGCCAGTTGCTGATCCCGTTCCTGGAGAGTGGCGATCAGTACTTCCTGCTCGCGGCGCATCTGGGCCAGCTCTTCGGCGAACCGGCTCCGCTCGTAGAAAGACCAAGCAGCGCCGCCGAGGCCGACGACGCCGAGAACCACGGCCGCCGCCAGGCCCCACCCCCGCGCCAGCCCGGCCGCTGCTCCGGTGCGCTCGCCCCGCACGGCCGCCAGAGAAACCACGGGAGCCAACTCTGCCGGGGCACCGATGCTTGCGACCTCGGCCAGCAGCCGAGCGCGGGCGGCCGGCCGAGGCGCCACGGGCTCGAGTCCGAACGCGAGCAAACCGAGGGTCTCGACTTCGAGCCGGCGCTGGGTAGCGAGCTCCGGATCGCCCATGGCCGGTGGCGAGGCGAGGCTTTCCTCACCATCGAGCAGCGCCAGCAGGCCAGTGGGATCGAAGTCTTCCTCGGTCACAACAACTCCCGAATTTCGAGACGCAAGACGGTTCGTAGTTTCCTCATCGCGAGCAGCGTTCGAGTCTTCACGGTGCCGAGTGGAATGCCGGTCCGCTCGGCGATTTCACGTTGTGTCAACCCGTCGAAGAAGGCGAGGTCGAGCACTTGGCGCTGTTCGTCCGGAAGGGTCGCGAGCTCTTGCCGAACCCGCTCGCGCCGTTCGAGGTTCAATACGCGCGACACCCCATCGCCGGATGTATCCAAAGTCGCCGAAGGTTCGAGGCCGACCTGACCGAGGGTGCGGTCGATGACTTGCCGTGTCCGCAGGCGGTCGATGGCGCGGCTCCGGGTGACCAGCACGAGGAAGGTGGAGACCGACGACTTTTGAGGGTCGTAACTCGTCGCCCGACGCCACAAGTGGACGAAAGTTTCCTGGACGACATCCTCGGCCTCCTCGGCGTCTGCGAGGATCCGGCGTCCCAAAGCCAAAAGCAGGGGAGAGAAGCGGTCGTACAACTCGCCGAGGGCATCGCCGTCCCCGGCGGCAACGGCCTGGACCAAGGCGTAGTCGGACCACGAGGCGAGCGGGGGTGCGGGGGAAACCATCACAAACAAGCGCCCAACACGGGCGACCCGTCAGACCGGAGCGTCAATGGCGGGTAGGATACCACGTCGCCACCCGAAAGCCGGGCGGAGGCCAGCGGCCGGGTTCGGCCAGGAGGCAGAGTTGAGCGAGGCGGCGCGTGCGGTCGGACGGCAAATGGAGCCGGCTATTCGAGTCCTGATGATGCCAAAGAACACCAACGCCTACGGCACGATTTTCGGCGGCGTGATCCTGTCCTACATCGACCAGGCCGGTGCCATCGAAGGCTATCGCCACGTGCCCGGCCGTTTGGTGACCGTGGCCATGCGCGAGGTGGTCTTCCACGCCCCGGTTTTCGTCGGTGACCTGGTGGCGTTCTACACCGAGACGTTGAAGCTCGGGCGCACCTCGGTCACCGTGCGGGTGACGGTGCAGGTGGAGCGCACCTTGGGCTCCGAAGGAATCAAAGTGACCGAGGCCGAGGTGGTGTTCGTGCACGTCGACGAAGACGGCCAGCCGAGACCGATCCGGCCGGATGGCGAGCCGGGCGATCAACCCGTCGCGAAGGGCTCGTAACAAGTCCGGCAGCGCGCCTCGTAGGCCTCGGTGTCGCCGACCTGAATCCGCTCGTCGCCACCCGCGATGCGCTGCGAGAAGCTCGCCGCTCCCCCACAAACGACACAGACGGCGTGCATTTTGTCGACCAACTCGGCACGGGCCATGAGCTGGGGCATGGGACCGAACGGCAGACGACGAAAGTCGAGGTCGAGGCCCGCGACGATCACCCGCAAACCGCGGTCCGCCAGATCCTCTACCCGCTCGACCAGCTGGTGGTCGAAGAACTGGGCTTCGTCGATGCCCACCACTTCGACTTCCGGCTCGAGAGCGGCGAGCAGCTCTTCCGAACTCGCCACGGCGCGCGCCGCGAGCTCCCGATTGTCGCGCGTGATCAACCGCTCGGGCTCGTGACGGGTATCCATCACTGGTTTGAACACCTGGACGCGCTGGCGGGCGATGGCCGCCCGCCGCAGCCGGCGCACCAGCTCCTCGCTCTTGCCCGAAAACATGCCGCCGGTGATCACTTCGATCCGGCCGCGTCCGCGTTCTTCGTGTCCGTCGCCTCGCATGGGGCGCCGATGGTAACCCGAGCCCAGCCGGCTTTGCTACGATGGCTAGCCATGAAGGACCGCACCGCGAAGACCGCGCGCATTTTCACTTACGACGAAGCCCTCGCCACGTTCCCCGCCGTGCGCGACCTGACCACCGCGGCCGTCCGCCGGATCGAATCCCTGATCAACCCGATTCAGAGCCGGGACGAGATGGAAGCCCGTCAGGAAGAGATCGAAGAAGCCTACCGACTCGTGGTGCAGGCCTGGAGCGAGGAGATCCGCCAGCTGGGTTGTGAGGTCAAGGGTCTGTGGTTGGTCGACTGGGACAGCGGCGGCGGCTACTACTGCTGGCAGTACCCCGAGCAGGTCCTGGCACACTTCCACGATTACGAAGACGGCTTCTCGGGCCGCGTCCAGATCGTCTGACCGCCGTCCCGAGAGCCCTATGCCCGCCTTCACCTCGCCCATCGCCGCCTGGCGGGCATTGCGCCGCCGCAAAGTGTTCCGCTCCATTCACGCCGAGAACACCTGGGGCGATCCGGAGTCTCGCTCGGGACCGGGCTCTACCCGCGAGCGAGCGGAGAGTTTCCTCGCCGAGTTGATCCGCCTCGTCCGGTCTCTCGAGGTCGAGATCCTGCTCGACGCCCCCTGCGGCGACTTCAACTGGGCCGGCCCCTTGGCCGATGCGGTGCCGTTTTATGTCGGAGTCGACGTCGTACCTGCGCTGATCGACGCCAACCAGCGCCACGCCGGACCCCGCCGTCGGTTCTTGTGCCGCGACCTCGTGCATGAGGCACTGCCCGCGGCGGACCTGGTGTTGTGCCGCGACGGCCTCGTCCACCTGTCGAACGCCGAGGTCCACGCCGCCCTCGGGAACCTCCGCCGGACCGGCGCCCGCTGGCTGGTGACGACCAGCTTCGCCGGCGATCACCCCAATGCCGACATTCGAGCCGGCAACTGGCGGCCGTTGAATCTCGAACGGCCGCCGTTCCTCTTTCCCCCGCCCATCGCCCGCATCGACGAACACTGTGGGTACGACGCCGGCAAATGGCGCGACAAGGGCTTGGCGCTGTGGGAGTTCGCAGCGCTGCCGGAAGCCTGACTCAAGGGTCCGCCCAGGTGGCGCGAACCAGCGCGCCGCCGGGGCTCTCGACCGCGACGGCGCCCAGGAAACCGGGGGCAGGATCGAGGGCGGTGAAAGCCCAGCGGGTGACCTCCGCGGGTTCAGCATCGAAGGCCAGCAGGGCTGCCGGTCCCTCGGGGTCGAGGGTCATCTCGAAGGACGTCGTCGGCAACGAAAGGCCGTCCCCGCGGGCTTTGACGTAGGCCTCCTTGCGAGTCCAGCCGGCATAGAACCCGGACAGGCGGCGCTCCTCCGCGAGGGCCGCGAAGGCCGCTCGCTCGCCTGGGGCAAAGAAGCGCTCGACCAACCCGGCGGCGTCCTCGAGCGGTCGGCACGCTTCGACATCGACCCCGAGCTCGCGGCCCCAGGACACTCCGAGCAGACCGAGATCTTGCGAATGCGACAGGTTGAAGCGCAGGTCCGGAGCCGCCGGCCCAGCCAGGCTGGGCTTGCCCTTTTCACCGTAGTGGAAGACCAGCGCCCGCGGATCCTCCCCGAGCCACCGACCGAGCGCCTCGCGCAGCAAACCGCGACCGGCGGTGAAGCGGCGGCGGTGGACGTCGAAGCGGAAACGCGCCGCCCGCGCCCGTTCCTCGGGCGACAACAAATCGGCCAAATAGTCGAGCGGCAGCGGCGGACGTTCGAGAGAGAACAGCCACAGCTGGAGGTCCCCGGGCGGAAGTTTCGCCGGTGTCCCCCGCGGCCAGCGGGGTTCCGCGGGCGGGCGGTTTTCGTCGATCATGGCCGGCCGATCCTGTCACCGATCCGCGGCGCGCGGCT
>JANRLG010000323.1:0-14389 GCA_033762835.1 Thermoanaerobaculia bacterium | reverse complement strand
ACCGACTCGATCCGGCGCAGCTACCGCTGGCTCGCCGCGGTGGCCGGCCAACGCCACGCGCCGGACTGGGACGCCCTCTTCCGTCTCGGCAACCAGCTCGCCAACCACTTCTCGACGGTCAACCGCACGGCCTACCTGCTCTCCCACGACGAGATTCCGCCCGACCTCGAACACCGGCGCCTGGCGATCGACAAGACTTCCGCCGATCTGCTGCGCGAGATCGACGCCCGGGTCACCGCCCGCCTGACGCTGCCCGCCATTGCCCAGACCTTCGCCGTCCTCCTCCCCGTCGGCCGTGGCGGCCGGTACTAGACCGCCATTCGCACCATCGTCACCCGCGACTTCATGACCGGCCGCCCCGCGCGGGTCGGCCAAGAAATCCCGCCGGGACTGCTCGCCGAGCTCGCGGCCGAGATCGGCCGCGACTTCGCGGACACGATCGACCTGGTGCTCTTCGACGTCACGTCGAAGCCGCCGGCGACGGTCGAGTGGCAGTAGTCGGCCCTCAGGGCCGCGGCCAAGCCAAGGCCGGGTCTTCCTGGCTCCGCATCCAGTCTTCCAGACGTCCGCGTAGGTCGCGCAGGATCGCGGCCGCGGCCGGGTCGGTGACCAGATTGTGCGCCTCGGCCGGATCGGCCACCAGGTCGTAAAGCTCCTCGCCCTTGGCTGGGTCCTGCCAGCGAATCAGCTTGTGTTTCGGCGTGCGCACGGCGCGGAAGGTGAGACCGCGGAACTTCGCACTGATGTCGTCGGACCACTCGGCAAACGCCTCGGTGAGGGGCTGGCGACCTGCGAGGGCGGCCAGCAGGTTTCGGCCGGGCCACTCGGCGGGCACGGCGACGCCGGCCAGGTGCAGGAGGGTGGGGGGCAGGTCGAGGCTCGAGACCGGGAGTTCCGAGACCTGGGCCGTGGTCAAGGCTGGTCCGGAGAGGAGGAACGGCACGCGCAGCGAGCTCTCGTAGGGGACTTGTTTGCCGTCGGCCCCGGAGTTCGGGCCGCCGAGGCCGCGTTCGCCCATCATGTAGCCGTTGTCGCCGAGGAAGACGACGACCGTGTTCTGGGCCAGCCCGGTTTCGGCGAGAGTGGCGAGAACGCGGCCGATTTGTTCGTCGAGGTGGCTCACGGCCTCGTTGTAGTGGCGCCAATCGTTGGCCGCGACGTCGCGCGGAAACCCCGGCGGCAGCAGCTGGTCCGGCTTGCGGTCGGCGTAGAGGGCGGCAATCCGTTCCGGGTTGGGTTCGTAGGGCAGGTGGGGAGCCGTGTAGCCGAGCCAGAGCAGGAACGGCCCGCGGTGAGCAGTGTCGCTCTTCAGGAAGCCGATGGCGTCATCGCTGAAGATCTCCTGGGTGAAACCCTTGACGACGTGGGCCTTCGGGTCGTCACTGTGGACCAGCTCGGGATCCTGGAAGTGCGTCCCACCCTCGGGTAGCCACGTGCGGAGCTCGGTGAAACCACACTCCCGCGGCGCCGCCGGCACATGCCACTTGCCGACAAGAACGGTGTGATACCCCGCGGCGCGCAACAAACCCGGCAACGTCGGGCGGCGACAAAGCGTCGTCGCCACCTCCGGCGCCTGGGCCTTGGTCGAATAGACCCCGTGGCGAAAACTCGGCAATCCGGTGACGAGGCTCGCGCGCACCGGGTGGCACTGCGAAACGGAGGTCGTGGCCTGGCGGAAGTACACCCCCTCGCGCGCCAGCCGATCGAGCACCGGCGTGTGGATCGCCGGGTTGCCGGCCACGCCCAGCGCATCCCAGCGGTGGTCGTCGGAGAGGAGGACGACGAAGTTCGGACGGTCGGGCGCAGCCGAAAGGGTCGTCACCCCGAGGGCGAGCCAGATGATGGCGGCGATGAGGGCGGAACGGCGGGTCGAGGAGTTCATGGGGAAGGGATACGAAACGGAGCGCCCCGGCGCCTAGGGGAGGTCTCCGTAGGTCGGGTTCGCCGCGGACACGGAACCCGACGGCTGAGGCTACTGCCGCTCGACCATCCCGATCTCCTGCAGCCAGTCCGCCATCTTGGCGAAGTAGCGTGGTGTCAGCACCGAAAGGCTGGGAATCTCGGCGCTGGTGCCGTTCTCGGCCCGGAGGAACAGGTGGTTTGCGGCGGGCAGGGTGACGATCTCGGCCCCCGGGTGGCCACCGGCGGCGAGGGTGGCGGCGAGCCGTTCGCGGTTCTTGGCCGCGGGCACGAGTAGGTCTTTTTCGCCGAAGAATGCGAGAAGGGGGCAGCGCAGGCGCTCGAGGTCGGGTCGCGGGTCGAAGTCGAGGATGCGGCCATAGAAGGTGCGGAACCAGGAGTCGCGCGGTTCCAAGGGGGGCAGCCAGGCGACGCCGTCGCGTTCCGCCCGGCTACGGGCCGCGAGCAATCGCTCCCAGGCGGGTTCCGAGGGTTCCCGGTTGTAGGCGAAGTCGAGCTCGACGAGGGCCCGAATCGGCACCAGGTCCGCCTCGGACAGGCCCGCCGCCCGCAGCTCTCCTTCATAGCTGTCCAGGCCCTGCTCGGCCACGGTGGTGGCCGGTCCCGCATGGAAGATCAGGAACGCGAGATCGGGAACTCGGGAGGCCAATCGGGCACCCACCCAGCCGCCTTGACTCGGCCCCCAGAAGCCCACCCGCGAGCCGTCGACCTCGGGCCGTGACTGCAGGAACTCGATCGCCGCGTGGGCGTCGGCGGCCAAGTCCTCGAGGGTCGACTGCCGCCAATCCCCGCCCGAGCTGCCGGTGCCTCGTTTGTCGTAGGCGAGCACCACGAGCCCGCGTTGGGCGAAAAAATGCGCCCAGAGATCGAACCAGCGGCGATCCAGAGGTCCCGAGCCGTGGCCGAGCACGATCGCGGCACGGCGGCCCCCGCTGGGCATTCGGTAGAGGGTGCCGCCGAGAGTGAGACCCGAGGCGGGAAACTCGACCTCTTCGCGAGTCACGTCGACTCGTCGGGCGGAAGCGAGCGGAATGGGCCCTCCCGGAGTCCGGTCGCCGATGGCGGCGCCAACGGCGTACCGGCCCGCGGTATCCAGCACCACCGGTCCCAGGCGGCCGCTCGTGAAGTCGTAGAAGAAGCGACCCTCGCCCAACTCCGGAAAGGTGCCGATCCAGAAATCCGCACCGTCCGCGGCCGTCCACAGGCCCTCGGGTAACGACGATTCCGAGCGCTGCGGCGGGGCACAACCCGAAAGGGCCAAACCGGCGAAAAGGGCGGGAAAGGCGAGGCGACCCAGCCGGTCACGAAATTCCATCGCGGTGTCCTCCGTCTACCGAAACGCCCCCATCGCGACTCGTGTTACGGGTCGGGGTGTCGGGTGGATCACGGATGACCCCGACTACCAGAGCTTCCTGAAGCAAAACCACTGGCGGGGCCGCTGGCGGATCGCGCCCTCGATCTCGGCCACCAGGCTGGCCATGATCTCGTCCAGACTCGCGGTCGGGGGGATCGGCGGCCGAATGTCGAGCCGATAGTGGCGCCGGCCTTCCCGGAAGCAGAAGACCGGAACGATGGGCACTTCGGCGGCGCGGGCGAGGGCGGCCGGCCCGACCGGCAACGGAAACGGCCGATCGAAGAGCTTCGTCTGAGACACCCGTCCGCTGGTCGCCGGGCGGTCGGACTGAAGCCCCACGAGGTCACCCTTGCGCAGGGCGGTGAGCAGGCGCGGGCCGAGGTGCGGGTTGTCGCGGGCGAAGTGGGTGGTGAAGTGGGAGCCGGCGTCGTCCTTGTAGAGCTGGGAGACGAACTCCTGGGCGCGGGCGTCCATTTCCTGCTCGCGCACGATGTGCACGTGCCGGTCGATGCCGACTTCGCTGGCAATGAAGGTGCCGACATCCCAGGATCCGACGTGGGCGGTGGCGAGGATGAAGCCCTTGTCCCCGGCGGCCACTTGGTACCAGTGCTCGGTGCCGAGGGCGTCGACGCGGAACGGGCGCGTCGTGCCCAGGCGTTCGAAGCGCTCCGAGTTGCACCAGGCTTGGTTCCAGAACACGCTCCAAATGCGCCCTTGGCGGGCGAAAAAGCCCGCGGGGCCGAGCACCGCCTCGAGGTTCGCGGCCACCGCCCGGCGCATGCCGCGCAACACGAGAAAGAAGAAGCTGGTGAAGACGGCAATCGTGATCGGCATGGTCCACGCCGGTAACGACACCACCCCGAAGCGATGAATCTTGAACCAGAAGACGCCGGTGACGTGGAAGCGGCCGAGAATCCGCCGCGAGATGCCCACCAGCGGTGCGTGCGGCGGCTGGACGGGCTGGGCGGAGGCGGTGTCGCTCACCGGGACGCTCCGGCTTCGAGCACGGCCCAGCCGAAGCCACCGCCCACGGCCGGGGCGGTCAGCAGGACCCGGCGCACCGGTCGGGGGAACGGACCGCCCCGGTGGGGAATCAGTCCGAGTTCCGGATCTTCTTCGGTGAAGCCCGGGGTGGCGCCGAAGACCGCACCTTCGAGAGCCAGCAGCGCCGCCGGCAGGGGGCTCCCGGCGAGCTCGCCGGTGACGCCGCGGGGGGCCACCACGGGCGGCAACACGTCGCCGTCCCAGGCGGCGCGCAGCAGGGCCGCTTCGACCCGGTCGCCGCCGCGGGCCCCGGAAGCGTTGGCCACCACGAGGTCGATCGAAGCTCGGTCGATCCCCGCGCGTTCGAGCCCTCGCCGCAGCGCCCGGCCGAGCGCGGCGCCACCGCGGCCCCAACCACTGGCGCGGGCCGAGGGGTCGAAAGCGCCACCGCCACCGAGCCAGGTGGCGAGCGGCCGCGCCCCCCGGGCCAAGGCGGAGGCCGCCGCCTCGAGCACGAGCACCGTGGCACCCTCGCCGGTCAGGAAACCCCGCCGCCGGCGGTCGAAGGGGCGCGCCACCGGCGGCACGTCCGGGTCCTCGGTGGGAGCCAGGGCCCGAAAGCGATCGAGCAGGGTCTGCAGGAGCGGCGTGACCTCGTCGACTGCCCCGGCCAAGGCGCGCGGGGAGCGTCCGCGGCGAATTTCGCCGGCTGCCTGGCAGAGCGCGGCCAAGGGGCCGGCCTGGCGGGCGGTGAAGGTCAAGTTCGGCCCCTGGGCGCCCGACAGGCGGGCGATCTGGGCCGCCGGCGCATTGGCCACCGACTCCGAGAAGAGAAAGGGGGACGCGGCTTCGGGGCCTTGCAGCAGGATCTGCTCGAGCAAGCCCTCGGTCACCGAGGAGGGGCCGAAGGAGGTCGCCACGAAGATCGCCGTCTTCGATTCGGCGCCCGGAACCGGGCTCTCGGCGTCGGTGGGGAACGGCAACCCGGCGTCCGCCGCCGCCAGCCGGGCCGCCACCACGGCGAAGCGCGAAGGCACGCTCATGCGCCGCGCCGCCGCCGGAGAGAGCCACGGCCGGAGCACCGCGGGATCGACCCGGCCCGCCCAGCGCACGGCCGGGGGAAGACGTTGTCCCGCCGGCTGTCCTGGGGCTCCAAGGGCGCCGCACTCGGCCAGCGGCGACAACGGTGCTCGAGACTCGGCCAGGCACGCGCGGAGGCCCTCGCGGCCCGCGCCCCAGGCTCCGACGGTACCGAGCCCAGTGATCCACACCGCGGCGGGGTTGCTCACTCGGCCTCCTCGACCCGGCGGAAGACCGCCGCGGCGTTGGCACCGCCGAAGCCGAAACTGGTCGACAGGGCCACCCGAGCCTCGGGAAGCGGCAGCGGGGTGCCGAGCACCAGCCGGCCCGGGCTGGCGGCGTCCGGAGTGCCGCCGGGCGGGGTCGGATGGACTTGCCCGTGGTGCAGGCACAAGACGGTGGCCACCGCCTCGATGGCCCCCGAAGAACCCAGCAGGTGGCCCACCGAAGCCTTGGTGGCGGTCAACGGAATCGCCGCTGCCCGGTCCCCGAAGACGGTTCGAAAGCCTTGCCATTCCGAGGCGTCGTTGAGCGGCGTGCCGGTACCGTGGAGATTGATGAAGTCGACCTCGTCGGGCGCCACGCCGGCCGCGGCCAGGGCGCGGCCGACGGCCAGAGCGGCGCCGATGCCGTCCGGATGGGGGGCGGTCATGTGGTGGGCGTCGCAGGAGTTGCCGGCCGCGGCGAGGATCGCCAGGGGACGGACCCCGCGCGCCCGCGCCGCCGCCGCCCGTTCGATCACCACCACGCCAGCCCCTTCGCCGAGGGACATGCCCGTGCGCTCGGCCCGGAACGGCCGGCACGGCACCTCGTCCACCACCCGCAGAGCGTTGAAGCCGGCGTAGGTGAGTTGGCACAGGGAGTCCCCGCCGCCGACGAGCGCGACATCGATGTCACCGGCCTCGAGGGCGTCCTGGGCGAGCCCGAGGGCCTGGGTGCCCGAGGCGCAGGCCGAGGAGACCGTGAGCACCGGCCCGCCGCAGCCGAGGTGCCGGGCCACGGTGTCTGCCGGGCTGTTGATCGGTTGCGTGGCGAGCCGGCCGACTCCGGGACGCGGACCCGAGGTGGCGTTGGCGAGTAACGAGGCGAAGTACCGCTCGGTCTCCTCCATGCCTGCCGTCGAGCCGCCGAAGAACACCCCGACCGCCGCCGGTTCGTAGGGCCAGGAGGCACCCGCGGCGGCCGACCAAGCTTCGCGCGCGGCGGCCAGAGCGTAGGCGTCGGCACGCGACAGGCGCGCAACACCGCGGAGAGCGCGGCGGACCGCCGCGGGCGGCTCGGGGGCCTGGGCAGCCACCTGGGTCCGATGCCCGGCGGTTGCGAAGCGGTCGAAGCTTCCGATGGCGGTTCGGCCCGAAAGCAGACCCTGCCACAAGGGCGCGACGCCCCAGCCCCAGGCCGAGACGGCGCCCAAACCGGTGACCACGAGGGGCGAGCGCTTCACGCCCCTCACGCGGCCTTGGCCTCGTCGACCGGCGGGCGGTGACGGCGCGGCACCAACTCGTGACGGGCCTGGAAGCGGGCGATCGCGAAAAACACCTGGAGACGCAGGCGCGTGGCGAGGCTGGGCCGAGTCTCCCCGGCCAGGATGGTGGTGACCGCCGTGCGCAGACCCAGGGGATTGCCGTCGTGGAGCAGGAGGTCGCGCATGCCGTCGCCGTAGAACGCCTGGACGAAGCGCCGGAACAAGCTGTAGGAGCGGCGCTGCCGCCGCGCGTAGCGGGCCAGGGGGCGCCGCAGGGAGCCGCGCCGCAGGCCTTGATGCAGCGCCTTGGCGGCGTCGAGCCCGCTGTCCAAGGCGAGCAGCACCCCGGTCGAAAAAATGGGATCGAGGAACGAGCCGGCATCCCCGGTCACCGCCCAGCGGTCCCCGGCGTAGGCGCGGGTGCGGTAGGAGTAGTCGGCGTCGATGCGCACCGCGGTGACCCGGCGCGCCGGCTCGAGGCACGCGGCGAGGGCTGGAACCGAGGCGAGCAGCTGGTCGAAGGCGAACTCGGTTCCGGCGGCCGCGAGGCGGCGATAAGTTTCCACGGGCACCACGACGCCGACGCTGGTGAGGCCGCCGGGCAGTGGAATCAGCCACGACCAGCCGCGTTCGTAGAGCGAGATCAAGCGCAGATCGCCCTCGTGGCCGCTGGGCGGCGCGGCGACGTTCTCGAACCACGCATGAAGGGCGATCCGTCGCAAGTTCAGGTCGACTTCGCGGAGCTCCAACCTTTTCGCCAGGAAGCCGTCGCGGCCCGAGGCGTCGATCAGGGCCTTGGCGTGCAACACGGTGGTGGTGCCGTCCTGTTGGATCTCGAGGTCGACTCCGCCCGCCACGAAGTGGACGGCCAGGGCGCGCGCCGGCATGCGCACCTCGGCGCCCAACTCAGCCGCACGGTCGAGCAAGATCTGGTCGAACCGCGAGCGATCGACTTGAAAGGTCTCCCGGCGGTAGCGCTTGGGCAGCGAGCCGAAGTCGGCGAAACTCGAGGCAGCGCCATCGGGGGAACTCAAAATGGCACCGCGTTTGATCGGTAGGCCCTCGGCCTCGAGGCGCGCCGTCAGGCCGAGGGCTTCGAAAGCGCGATGGCAGCCCGGGAGCAGCGACTCACCGATGTGGAAGCGGGGAAACCGCTCCCGTTCGAGGACGACGACGCGGTGTCCCTGGGCAGCGAGCCACCCGGCGGCGGTGCTGCCGGCGGGGCCACCGCCGATCACGACGACGTCATACGGGGAGGGATTTTCGAAACTCGACAAGCTCGGTTTTCCTGCCTGGACCCGGTCAGCGGCGATCGTCGCGGGAGCGCGACGGGGAAGCCGGAGGTCTCGGATATACTCGCAGCGCTCTGCGCTCCGCTATCCTGCCAGTATAGCCGAGCGCTCGCCCCCGTCGACAGCATCCCCATGGTGGAATCCGCCCTCGTCCAAGCGTTCACTCGCCTCGTCCGACTCCGCGCCGGGCAACCGCTGGTGATCTCGCCGGGCCGCGCGATGACCGTCGGGGAGGTGGACGATCTGGCGACCGCGGCGGTGATGCGCTGGCGCACGGAAGGTTTGCCGCCGGGAACACCGATCGCCCTCGCGGCGGCCAACGGCCCCGGCTTTCTCGCCATCCTCGTGGCCCTACGCAGGCTCGGTTGGGTGCCCGTGTTATTCGACGTCAAGGCGCCGGAAGCCGAGCGCCGACGGGTCGCCCGCGCCCTCGGTTGTCCGCGGATCGCCCGCTGCGAGCGGATCTGGCCGCAGAGTCCCGCGGATCTCGAACTCCAACCGGTGGCCTTGGCCGGGCCGGCCAGCCATCTCGATCCGGCCCTCGGCGTCGTCAAGCTCACCTCGGGCTCGACCGGCGAGCCGCGGGGCATCCTGGTCGACGAGCAATCTCTCCTTGCCGATGACGAGGCCCTGGCGCAAACGATGGGGCTCCGGCCCACGGAGCGGATCCTCGCCGCCGTCCCGTTGACCCACTCCTACGGGCTCGCGAGCATCGTGCTGCCGGCGCTCGTGCGCGGCTCGACCATCCTGCTGCCCGACGAAGATGCCGGTCCGCTGGGTCCCCTGCGCGCCGCTCACCATCTCGGAGCGACGTTTTTCCCCACCGTGCCGTCGTACTTGGATGCCGTGCTGCGCCGCTCGACACCGCCCGCCTGGCCGGACAGCCTGGGTTTGACCATCACCGCCGGCGCCGTTCTGCGCCCCGAAACCGCGGCCCGGTTCCGCCGCACCTACGACCGCCCCGTCCATGTCTTCTACGGCTCCAGCGAGACCGGCGGCATCACCTACGACCGCGAGGGTGGCGCGGGGGAGCGCGGCACCGTCGGGCAGCCCGTCGCGGGCGTCTCGATCGAGCTCGAGCCGCTGGCTGGAGAGAGCGCCGGTTCCGGGCTCGTCGTCATTCGCTCGCCGGCCGTGGCCCGCGGCTATTGGCCCACCTCGGCCCCCGAGCGGCTCCACGGCGGCGTGTTCCGCAGCGGTGATCTCGGGCGTTTCGTAGCCGGTGAGCTCGAGCTGTCCGGGCGCACCGACGACGTCATCAACATCCGCGGCAAGAAGGTCAATCCGCGGGAGGTCGAAGCCGTGGTCGCGACGCTGCCGGGAGTCGACGAAGTGGTGGTCGTCGGCGCCCACTCCCCGGGGCGGGAGGACGAGCTGGTGCGCGCCATCGTCGCGTGCCCGGCGGGACGGCTGTCGGTGCAGGACGTGGTCGCCTGGTGCCGCCCGCGTCTGGCCGAACACAAGGTGCCGCGCAGTGTCGTGCTGCTGCCGACCTTGCCGCGTACCGCCCGCGGCAAGATCGACCGCGTCGCGCTGCGGCGGCTCGAGGCTCCCGACCCCCTGACCACCGGCGCCGTCTGACGTGGCCCGGCCCTGGCGACCGACGCCCCTCGTGGCTGCCTCGGTGGCCTTCCACGGCGCCGGGCTCGGCGCCCTCGCCCTGCAGCCGGCCGTTGCCCCATGGGTGCTCGGAGCCTGGGTGGCGAATCACGTCGTCCTGGCCACTTCCGGAATGACCCCGCGTTCGAGCCTCCTGGGAGCCAATCGCACCCGTTTGGTGGACGGCGCGGGCCAAGTCGGTTTGTCTTTCGACGACGGTCCCGATCCCGCGGTGACCCCGGCAGTGCTCGATCTTCTCGATCGGTACCGGGCACGCGCGAGCTTCTTCTTGATCGGCGAACGCGTGGCCCGTCACCCGGAGCTCGCGGCCGAGATCTGCCGGCGCGGCCACCGGGTCGAGAATCACACTTGGAGTCACCCGGCTTTTTTCTGCTGCCTCGGTCCGGGTGGGGCCCGGCGCCAGCTCTTGGCCACGAACGAGATCATCGCCACCACCACCGGCGTCCAGCCGAGCCAGTTCCGGCCCCCGGCGGGGCTCCGGCAACCCTGGCTAGAGCCCGTGCTCGCCGACCTCGACCTCGACCTCGTCAGCTGGACTCGGCGCGGCTTCGACACCGCCGATGGCCGGCCCGAGCGGGTGCAACGCCGGGTGACCGAGGGCCTCGGCGCGGGCGAGATCGTGCTCCTCCACGACGGCAACGCCGCCCGGACCGCGAGCGGCCGTCCGGTGGTGCTGGAAGTGCTGCCGCGCGTGCTCGAAACGCTCGCGGCCAAGGGTTGGTCCGCGGTCGCCACCTGAACGCACGTGGGCGACTGGAAGGTCGACCCGCTGCCCCCTCAGGCACCCACCAGGTACTCCGGCGTCAGCCTCTCCCCACCGGCCCAGGTGAAACGCACCCGATACCGCCGGAAACGGCCGTCGGTGGTGGTCGGAATCAACGGCCGAGGGAGCGTGAGCAGGGCGCGCCCGCCGGGGATCGGTGTGGCGGTCAGGGCTTGGCCGGTCAGTGGGTCGACCACCTCGAAACGGGCATCGGGAAGCGGCTGGCCCGCGGCATCCCAGGCGCAGGCGCGCAGGCGTAGGGCCTGCCCCGGGGCCACGGCGTCGCTGGGATCCAGGGCAGCGTGCACCTGTTCGGGGAGCGGCTCCTCCCCGAGCACGTGCCACAGGACGTCTTCGCCCCCGGGATTGCGCCACAGCGTGCCGTGGCGATGGGCCGAAGCCAGACCGGGGTAGATGCCCAGGGGCAATTCGAAAGTGCGGACCTCGGGCCCGGTGAGCCAGGCAGCGGAGCGCCGCGGCACCGTGCCGTCGCCGCCGTCGGTACCGACCCCGGCGTCGTCGGTGCCGACCGGGAAGGTGATCGCCCGGGGATCGCCGGCCGGACCCAACTCGGCGCGCAGCACCGTCGCCGCGCCCCAGCCCACGACGTTCCACACCGGCACCGGCGGGCCATCCGCCCAGGCGGCGGTGCGCGCCCGATGGAGGTCCCGAGCGCGCGCGGCGCGAGGCATGGCGTCCGCTCGGGAGCCCGCAGGCAGCCACGAGAGGTCGCCGAGCAGGTCGACGGGGTGGTCCGCGGGGTCGACCACCAAGCCGAGCTCGTTCGCCACCGGAGCCGGGGGCAGCAGGTCGTAGGCCGCCCAGGCACGGACCATCACTTCGTGGGCTTCCGCCGTCGTCAGGGGGCCGAAACCGGCCTGGCCGGCCAAGAAGGTGGCGGAACGCAACGTGCCCGCCCAGGGCACCCCGAAGGCGACGACGGCGTGGAGGTGGCGAGCCAGGTCCGGCGCGGCCTCGAGCAGGGCGCGCAACACCAACCCACCGGTCGAGTGCACGATCGCCACCGCCTCCCGGCCCGAGCGCTCGTGGAGCCGGACGAGCTCGGCACCCAAAGCGGCGCGGGTAGTCGGCGCGTCCACCGGGCGGCGCCAGTCCCAGCCGAAGGGGGAGAAGAAGTCGTTGCGCCGCCGCGTGTCGTAGCCGATGGCCTTCAGCACGTCGTACAGCGACTCGGCTTGCTTGGCGAGATCGACTAAGTCGAACAGGCGTAGGGCCCGGCGGATCGGCTGTACGGGGACGACGCCGTCCTCGGCGTCCGGGTCCGCGGGGCCACGCAGAAGGCGCAAGACCTCGGCCTTCGGCCCCGGCTGGGTGAGCAGCGTCACCCGCGCGAAAATCTTGCGCTGGCCGCCGTCGGGCTGCCGGAAGGCCAAGTCCGTGGCGGGAAACCCGGGAATGAAGATCACTGGTCGCGAGATCGCCATGGCCACCTCCTCACCGTCGTCGAGAGAACTCCCTGTCTGGGACGGCCGCGAGCCCGGGCTTTCCTCAAGAAACGCGCAGCAGACGCGCGAAATCCCGCCAGAACCCGGGGTAACTCTTCGCCACCACCTCCGGATCGGCAATTTCGACCCCGGGCCGGCGCAGGCCAACGAGGGCGAAGGCCATGGCGATGCGGTGGTCGCCGTGGGGGTCGATCGTGGTTGGCGTCGTCGGGACTGGCCCGTCCGCCCAATCTCCTGCGATCACCAGCCCGTCCGGAGTCTCCGCCGCCCGGGCGCCGAGGCGCGTCAGGCCCTCGACCATCGCCGCCAGCCGGTCGCTTTCCTTGATCCGTAGGTGCGCCACGCCACGAATGCGGGTCGTGCCGCGGGCGAAGGGCGCCAAGGCTGCCAAGGTCGGGACCTGGTCAGGGGTGGCGCCGAGGTCGACATCCACGGCCCGCAGAGGCCGGCCGGTGCAGTGCAGGACATCCCCTTGCCAGCTCAGCTCGGCGCCCAAGCTGGTGAGAACGTCCAGGAAGCTGCGGTCGCCCTGGGCCGAGTGCGGGTCGAGACCGTGAATTTCGACCGTGCCGCCGGTCAGGGCCGCGGCGGCGGCGGGGTAGGCGGCGGCGGAGTAGTCGGCTTCGACGCTCAAGGGCCGGCGAGGTTCGAGGGCGTGGGGGGTGACTCGCCACCCCTGCGGGGTTTGGCGGATCGCCGCCGCGGCGCCGAACTTCCCGAGGGCGTGGCGGGTGACCTCGACGTAGGGCGCCGAGGTCAGGGCGTCGAGGGTGATCTCGAGCGGACCGGCGGCCCGGGTGCCGGCCATCAGCAGGGCCGAAAGGTACTGGCTGGATTCCCCGGCATCGAGCCGCGTGGCACCGCCCCGGAGAGTAGCGCCGTGGATCACGAGCGGGGCGAAACCCTCGGCGCGCGGGCATTCGATTTCGGCACCGAGCCGGCGCAGGGCCGTCACCAACGGGCCGACGGGCCGCTCGCGCAGCCGCGGCGTGCCGTCGAGCACGAAGCGCCCGGGCAGCACCGTCAGGGTCGCGGTCAAGAACCGGAACAGGGTACCGGCGTTGCCCACGAAGAGCTCGGCCCGGTCCGGAGGCCGGACTGGCGGAGTCACCCGCAGCTCGTCGTCGGCAAGCTCGACGCTCCAGCCCAGCCGTTCGAGCACGGCAAAGAAATGGCCGGTGTCTTCAGCCACGAGCGGACGACCCAGCCGGAGCGGACCGCCAGCGAGCAACGTCAAGTTGAGCATCCGATGGCTGACGCTCTTCGACGGCGGGGGCGTGATCCGGCCCGCGGCCACGCCTCCGGAGGGGATCGCCCAAGGCGCGCTCACGGCGAGTCCTCCGCGAACCACTCGATCCGCCGATGGCGAAACCAGGCGTCGAGCAGGCGTACTTCGCCGCCCGGGACGGCCCAGCGATGCGCTTCGTGGAAATGACCCAGCAACAGCACGTCGTACCCTTCCTGCAACCGCTCGGCGCCGTAGGCCCGCAGCACAGCCTCCGGGATCGTGCGTTTATGTTTCTGGTTGGTTTCGGACAACGCCGCCTCGGTGCCGGTCACGACCCGCTGGGCGATCCGCTCGGGCAGGGCGCGGGCGGCCAGTCGGCCGGCGAAGCTCTTCGAGGTACTGCGCCAGAAGTGGTACTGCCAGTCGCGGCGGTCGAGACCGTCGCCGTGGAGGCAAAGGTACCTGCGGCCGGCGATTTCGAAGCTCGTCTCGGGCACGACCCGAAAGGCATCGGCGTACCGGGGGCCGGCGAGGAAAAAGTCCCGGTTGCCCTCGATGCAGTCGATCTCGAGGCCCTGCCGGCGCAGGTCACGCAGGACCGCGAGCAACGCGCGCACGTCGTCGGTTTCGTACTTCGGAAACCCGATCCAGAGCTGGCACAGGTCCCCGAGCAGGATCAGGCGGCGGCAGCCGCGAGCCGGCAGTTCGGCCAACTGCGCCACGAGCGGTCCCGCGGGACCGCCGGGGCCGCCCAAGTGCGAGTCGGTGACGACGGCCACGGACACGCGCCGCCCCTCTCAGGAGATCGTCAGTTTGGGCCGGGCGGCGCTGGCGCGGTCGCTTTCGGCCACGACGGCTTCGGCGATCGACCGGAAGACGGCCGCGTGGGCGCCGTTGGGCTGGGCCACGACGATCGGCGTGCCGCTGTCCCCACCGAAGGCGATGGCGGCATCGAGGGGCACGGCACCCAAAAAGTCGGTGTCGAGCAGGTGAGCCGTGCGTTCGCCGCCGCCCTTTTTGAAGATGTCGGTTCGCTCGCCGCAGTGGGGGCAGACGAAGCCCGACATGTTCTCGACGATGCCGAACACCGGCACGTTGACCTTGCGGAACATGGCGAGGCCCTTGCGGGCGTCGATCAGGGCCACGTCCTGGGGTGTCGTGACGACCACGGCGCCCGACAGCGGCACCTTCTGGGTGATCGTCAGCTGGGCGTCGCC
>JANRLG010000322.1:0-19605 GCA_033762835.1 Thermoanaerobaculia bacterium | reverse complement strand
GCGCAAGGCGCCAAGGGGCGCGTCCACGAAGCACACGACCGCGTGCTCGCCGCCGGCGGGCGCCCGGCCATCGGCCGGCCCTTGCAGCTCGGCATCACCAAGGCGTCGCTCTCCACCGAGAGCTTCATCTCGGCGGCGTCGTTCCAGGAGACCACCCGCGTCCTCACCGAAGCGGCGATCTCCGGCAAGGTCGACTACCTAAGGGGCTTGAAGGAAAACGTCATCGTCGGTCGGCTCATCCCGGCCGGCACCGGCATGGCCTACTACCACGACTTCTACATGGAAGAAGAGGAGTACGACGTCGAGCCGGAGCCGGAAGAGGACTTGTTCTTCGACTTCGGCGACGACGACATCCGCAGTCTGCCGGCCGAAGTGCTGGACATGGAAGACTGACGATCCCCGATTGTTGGGTTCGAGAAACGGCCGGTTCCTCGAGGGACCGGCCGTTTTGGTTTGGGGGCGCCCGCCTCACCGCTCGGCAGCTACGGCGGTGATTGCCGCCCCCGGCCCTGCCACCAGGCTTCCGCGTTCTTCAGGATCCAGTTCCGCTCCTGGCCTCTGAATTCGAGACCGAGCGCCAAACGCCGCCAGCGGACGAGTAGGCGCCCAGAGCGCTGCCGACCGGCGAACCGCAGGTCGGCAGCGAGGCTGCCGTGCGGGTACTGGACAGCGATTTCGTCGAAGTCCAGACCACCCTTTCGCACACGGACGCGCCCTCGGGCACCGAGCCCTTGGGTGTCGAGACCCGCGACCAACCGCCCGAGCAAAGGCCGGCGCTCGCTGAACAGTGCCTCGAGCGGGGCCCCGTCGCGCAGTTTCGCCACGAGCGTGGCCGTGAGGTAGGTCTCTTGGCCGGGTGCGAGTTCGCCCGCGGGCAAATCGATCCGTGCCCACCAGCCGTCGCGGTGTTCCGGTTGCTGGCCACGGCGCACGGTGACCTCGTCGAGGTGGACGGAGGTGCCCGCCAGAGAGTAGCGGCCCTGGGCCACGTCGTGAGTCGCGAGCGGGGCGGAGAGCGCGAGCCGTCCGGCGAGGGTGAGGGAGTCCCAATGGAGTTTCGCGCCGGTCGTAGCTAGCGCGATTTCGCCCTTGCCCCGACCGTCTTCGGAGACCAGAAAGTGGGCCGACACGAGTCCGCTCCCCGAGCTCACCGCCAACCCCAAGCGTTCGGGCAGGTAGGCGTTGTAGGCGCGGAGATCGGCGACGCGGCCCTCGCGCAACCGAACCTCGGCTCGGATTCCGCCCTCGAGTTTGTCGTCCAGCCGGCGGTCTCGGGATTCGAGGGACGCCGTCAGATCGGTACCCTCGACGTGGGCGCTCGCCGCGCCGAGGCGCGTCAGCCGGTAGTGGTCGAAGGCGAGGTCGAGGCGCAGGGGAGCGTCGGCCGTGGCCACGCCGACCGACAACCGCGCGGTCCCCTCGGCGCGATATCCAAGGCCATCCGCCACGAGGAGCTGGGGGCGCCAGTCGATCTCGGTGCCTGGGCCGAGGACCCCCGCCTCGAGTACCCATCGCGCATCGATCGGGCCCGACCCACCGGTGAATCGAAGAGCACCGCCGGTCGGCAACAGGGGTGCGAGGGCCTGGGCATCGACCCCCTGGGCACGAAGGCTGCCGGTGACCGTGAGGGGCGCCAGCCACGCCGAGCTCGCGAAGCGCACCGGCAAGGCCAACTCGTCGCCACGGCCGGTGAGCTCCGCCACCAGCTCCGAGGCGAGGAGCCGGTCGCCGATGAGCAGGCTGCCACTCGCCACCCGGATCTCGCTGGGGAAGATCTGCAGGCTCTCCCGCGGTCGGCTCGTGAAGCCCCCCTCGCCGGTGGCCTTGCCTTCGAAGCGCACCGCATCGATCCAGACTTCCCGGACGTCGCGGGCGCTCAGGTCGTCGACCCGAAAGCGCCAGGCCCGCCGGTGCGGGAGCGCGGCGGTCGACGGCAGCGACCAGCTCATGCCGGGGAGCGGGGGCAGCAGGCGCTCGCGCTCCGGCTCGGGCGCGCGGTTGGGCAGCGGGCGCGCCCGGACCCGGATCTCGAGACCCTCGGCGGCGATGTGGGAGAAGCGGATCGTGCGGCTGGCGAGCCTGAACGGATCGAAGAACCCCCAGCCACGATCGGCGTGGAAGGACCACTGTCGGACTCGCCCGTCGCGGGCGAGGTCGAGATGACGTACGAAGACTAGGCCAGGGAGCGGAGTCCAGGCTCGCTCGAATCGGAGCGAAAAGCCGGGCCGCGCGGCGTCGAGGTGGCGCCGGAAGGCGGGTAACCACAGCAGCAGGTTGGCGACGACGAGGTATAGGACTTCGAGGAGGATCGCTGCGCGGACGAGCCGCTTGAGGGCCGACCGCCAACTCACGAGCGCAAGCGCTGGCGAGCTGGCTCTGGGAGAAGGGGAATCGTCCATCGCGGCCCCGGGAGTATATGGAACGGGAGAGTTCGTGGCCTCGGTCTCCACCCGCTGCGCGGCCTGGTCAGCGTCCTTCGTTATCGCCGTCTTCTACGGGAGACGTCTCAACACGATCGAGACGGGGGAGCGGGCACGCCCGGTTGATAACCCGGCGTCAACCTCGACGTCGTTTGGCAGGTCGTCCGTGAAGAACTGCCGGAGGTCGCCGAGGCGGTGCAGGTTCTGCTGAGCGAACTGCCCGCGGGGGACTGACCGCCTCGATTTCTTCGTCGCGCCAGATGCCGTAAGCTATGGCGAACATGTCGATGCACTCCCGCAAGCGTGGCTCTCATCGGCCCCGTCGGGCACGGCGCGGTGGGCTCCGCCGGGCGAGCTGGTTCGCTGCCGCTCTTCGCCCCCGGCGCCCCCTGCGGCGTCGACCGGAGGTCCCAGCGCCGCCGCCGACGCGCGAACAACTCGTGCTCCACACGATCGCTCGGCTCGAAGAAATCCAAGAGGAAATCGAGCAAATGCGTGCGGAGCTGCGCGAGTCCCCGGGCGAGCATGCCGCTCATTGGCGGGCGGTGATCGAAGAAGCCACGACCCGCCTCACCCGCACCCGCTTGCGGCTCGAGCGCCTTCGGGATGCGGGGATGCTTACGAAGGAAGACATCCTTCACTGACTGCCGGTGACCCTCGCCGTGCCCGAGGACGGAGCGTGTGAATGATGTTTGCCGATCATCATGACCGACAGTCATCAAGTCGGCCTAATCCGCCCAAGTGGCCCTGAAGCTCGTCAACCGGGAGGTGGGCTCCCGACGAACGTCCGCAGAAACGCCTGGGCGAACACGGAACGCTCGACCTCGGCGCGGTCCAGAGGGTTGTCCCACCGTAGGCCTTCACTGTTGGCCAGGACGATGAAGGTCAGGCCCCGGCTCGGGATCTTCAAGTACAACGCGGAGTAGGCCTCCTCCCACAAGCCCGAGTGCCAGACGAGCTGGAGCCCCTGGTACTCCTGCACGTACCAACCGAGGCCGTAGGGCAGCGCCGTGCCGTCGCCGGCTCGCGACGGCGCCATCATGGCGGCCCGGGACTCGGCCGAGAGCAACACTCCTTGATCGAGAGCGACATCGAACTTAGCGAGATCGACGACCGTGGTGATGACACCGCCCGCGGCACCGTCGCCCTGAGGCGGCGGGGCCGGGGCCCGTTCGAGGGCTCCCGACGGGCCAAACCGGTGCGGCGGCGCCAGGAGCTTCGCGAGATCCTCGCGCAGGGGCAGGTCCCGGTTCGTCCGGGCCGATCGCGTCATGCCGGCAGGGGCGAAGACGAGCCGCTCGACCAGGGTCGAAAACGGTGTCTCGGTGGCAGCCATGATGGGCCGCGAGGCCCAGGAGTACAACACGGGGTTGTAGGAAAAATGGTCGCCCGGCGTTCCGGGGGCCGTGTGCGAGAGCAGGTGCCGAAGCGTCTGTCGGGCGGGCTGACAGCGGAGACCGCGCGCGAAAATCGACGGTTGCTGGGCGAAATCGGCGCAGAACTCTGCCCAAGCGCTGTAGTCCGCCATCGGCCGATCGAGGTCGAGTACACCTTGTTCGACCAGCCGGAGCGCCACGACCGCCGAGATCGGCTTGGTGACCGAAGCGATGTTGTAGGGCGTCTCCGCGGTGGCCCGCGTCCCGCGTTCGGCATCCGCTTTTCCCAATCCCAAGGCGAGAACGATGGCTTGGTCCTGGACCACGGCCACGGACATTCCCGGTATGCCGGCCGCAATGCGGAGCTCGTCCAGTTGCCCGACGAAGGCCGCGAGGTCGGAGCGCTCCAACGGAGCGCGCGGCCGCGGGTCCGCCGTCGGTACGCTGGTGCAGGCGGAGACGGCCAGGAGCAGGGGCAGCAGTTTGTTCATCGGGGAGACCTCGCCGCGCCGGTCGGAAGATTCGGGGACGGCTCGACGGGAAGTGGTGCGGCGATGGTAGCAGAGCGCGGCCTGCCAAGCGGACCGTGTCCGACTCGGGGCATAATGATCCGCCGTCACCGCCGATCGCTCCGACCATGACACCGACCCTGCTGCTTGCCCTCTTGCCTCTTGCCCTCGCTGCCGGGGGCGAGTCCACACCCCCTCTGCCGTCGGAGGCCGAGGTGCTGCGCCGCTTCGAGATCGCCATGGGGCCGGGCGAGGCGCGGGCGACGCTGACGGCTTGGCGCGCCACCGGAGTGGTCGAAGGCGAAGAGGGCACGATCACGATCGTGCGGCAGCGGCCGGACCGGTTGCGGGTCGAGATCCAGCTCGAGGGCCGCCGCCGATGGCTCGGCTCCGATGGTGATCTGGCCTGGCAGGAGGGGGTGGGGGAGGGGCCGCCCCAGGCGGTGCCGCTCGAGCCCGAGGCCGCGAAGCGGCTGCAAGAGGCCTGGGCTGACTTCGACGGTCCCCTGTTCGACCCGCGTTCGAAGCACATCGAGGTCCGCGTGATGGGCTGGGGCGCCGTGTCCGGCCGGCGTTCTCTGCGTTTGGCCGTGACCCATCCCACCGGCCGGGTCGAATCCTGGCACCTCGATGCCGAAACCTACCGGCCCCTCGAGCGCACCACCGTGGATCGCGTCTGGGTGTTCCACGAGTTCGAGCGAGTGTCAGGGGTGATGTTGCCGAAGCGGTTCGAGCTGCGCGAGGGATCCCAGACTCACCGGTACCGCCTGGAGACTTTCGAAGTCGAGCCCCTGCTCGATCCCGCGATCTTTCGCCTACCCCAGGGCGTGCGTCCCGAAACGACTCCCGGCGGCCCGTGACGCCGGGCTACCGCTCCCCGAACCGAAACCGCTCTTCGAGGCAATCGCCGCGTTCGACGCGGTCGCTCGCCCGGCTGCGACTGGGAGTGGCCACCAAGCGGTGGAGGGCGCCGTCGCTCGTGTCGTACTCGACGACGAAGACCTCGCCGTTTTCCCCCTCGGCGAAGCTAGTGACGTTGAAGGGCAGCCGAGCCAACTCGGTCGTGCGCCAGCCGGCGCTCCGCCCGCAGCGTTTGGTGGCGCCCCAGAGGCGGCCGGTGCAGAAGTCGGCGTAGAAGTAGACCCCGCGCAGCAGCGACTGCGGCCCGCGGTAGCGGTAGCCGCCGGTGACGGAACAACCCTGGGAATGGTCGTACTCGAGGACCGGCAGCACCATACCCGCTTGCTGGCAGTTGGTCGCCGGGTTGAAGCAGTGGCGGCCCTCCATGCGCCGCCAGCCGTAATTCTCGCCACCTCGGGAACTGGCGGGTTGGAAGTCGATTTCCTCCCAGTTGCTCTGGCCGACGTCGCCGATCCACAAATCGCCGGTCTCGCGGTCGAAGCTGAACTTCCACGGATTGCGCAGGCCGTAGGCCCAGATCTCCGGTCGGGTTGCGGGCCTCGCTGCGAAGGGATTGGTGGGCGGAATGCCGTAGGGAGTGGTGGCGGAGTCGACATCGATGCGCAGGATCTTCCCGAGCAAGGTGCCGAGCTCCTGGCCGTTGCCGATCGTTCCGTGCTGGTCCCCGCCGCCACCGCCGTCTCCCAGGGCGATGTAGAGGTAGCCGTCCGGGCCGAAGGCGAGGTGGCCACCGTTGTGGTTCGACTCCGGTTGGGCGACGCGCAGCAGCACCACTTCGCTCGCGGGATCGGCGCGGCTGGGATCGGCCGAGACTTCGAAGCGCGAGACGACGGAGTCCCCCTGACCGTCGGTGTAGGAGACGTAGAAGAAGCCGTTCGTGGCGTAATCGGGGTGGAAAGCCAGCCCGAGTAGGCCGCGTTCGCCGCAGCAGGAGACCGAAATCGACAGAAAGGGCTGGGCCAGCAGCTGGCCGCCCGCGAGAATCCGCACGCTGCCGCCTTGCTGGACCAGGAAGAGGCGCCCCGAGCCGTCTCCGGCGTGGGCCGCCGCGATCGGTCGGGCGAGCCCGCTGACCACCCGCTCGGTGGTCAGCGTGAAGCCTTGGGCGTGGCTGACGGCCGCGCTGGTCAGGGCACCGAGCAGTACGAGGGTGAGTGAGCCGCGACGAGTCAAGCGTCCTCCTTCGCGGCCCGGCCGGGGCCGCGGTTCAGGCGGTGTAAGCCAAGCGGCGGGTCGAGCGCTCCCACCAGCCCTCGGCCCGCGGGTCGAAGATGCTGCACTCCTGCATCTCCCCGCCGTAGACGTGGATGGTGACCGAGGTCGAATTCGGCAAGGCGTTGGCGATCGTGTGGTACTCGAAGGGCGGAATCAACCGGCCGGCACTGCCGATCCCCGCGACCACCTTACCCTCGGGCTCGAAGCGGAAGCGGCTGCCCGCCCGTTCGATCATGCGGAACTGGCAGACCTCGATCTGGCCCTCGACCACCGCCTCGACACACCACATGCCCGAGTGGTCGTGCAGCGGTGTGCCCTGGCCCGGTCCCCAGGCCATGGCCAGCACCGTGAAGCCGAGATCGCCGTCCTTGTGCACCAGGCGCCGGGCGTAGGAGCCCGGCACCGCCGTCTTGAAGATCATGGGCAGCTGGACCTTCTGGTGCTCGATCAGATCGCAGAGCACCTGCTTGACCCCGCGGGTCGTGGCTTCCACGTCGCTGCCCGCGGCGACGGCTCGATACAGTTCTTCGATCAACTGGTGACAACCGTTCTCGTTTCCCATGGCGGCGTTTCCTATCGGAAATCAAGCCTTCGTGGCAAGGCGCGCCGCGGCATGGAGCTCACCGGAAGGGCCCGGGGGCGGGAATACCCTGGGCGTTGACGCAGTCGTTCCAGTCTCGGAGGTCGGTGAACTCGAACCCCGAGGCGAAGATCGTGTTGGTGTTGATGGGCGTGATCACCACCCGGTAGACCGCACCGGTAGTGATGCCGGCGCGTACGATGTAAAGGCTGCCGTCTTCCCCTTCACCGAAGGAGGGCACGTTGAAGGTCATGTCGTCCGCCTGGACGGTGCGCCAGTTGCCGCCACAGTAGCGCTGGCTGGCCCAGATGCGGCCCGAGCAGTAGTCGGCGTAGAAGTACTCGCCGTCGGCGCGGTCGCCCGGCTTGCGCAACCGGTAGCCACCGGTGATGGAGCAACCCAGCGAGTGGCTGTATTCGAGGATGGGGTACACCAGGCTGCCGGTGTCGCAGCCGCTAGCCGGGTTGAAGCAGTGCGCGCCCTCCATGCGCCGCCAGCCGTAGTTCTGCCCACCGGTGTAGCCGTTGACCTGGAAGTCGACTTCCTCCCAGGAGCCCTGGCCGACGTCGCCGATGAACAGGTCGCCGGTCTGGCGGTCGAAGGAGAAGCGCCAGGGGTTGCGCAGGCCCCAAGCCCAAATCTCCGTCTGGACGTTGGGCTGGCCGACGAAGGGGTTGCTCGCGGGCACCGCGTAGGGCGGGCCGCCGTCGACGTCGATGCGCAGGATCTTGCCCAGGCGGTTGCTGAGGTTCTGGCCGTTGCCGATGGGCGGATGGTCATCGCCCGCACCGCCGCCGTCGCCGATCCCGATATAGAGGTAACCGTCCGGCCCGAACGCCATCTGGCCGCCGTTGTGGTTCGACTCGGGCTGGAACTCGGTGAACAGCGGGAGCTCCGAGTTCATATCTGCGACGTTTGGGTTGCCGTTCGAAACCTGGTACCGCGAGACGGCGGTATCGCCGTTCCCGTTGGTGTAGTGAACGTAGAAGAAGCCGTTGGTCTCGTAGTTCGGGTGAAACGCCAGCCCGAGCAGGCCTTGTTCGTCGCCGAGCAGCACTGAGCGGGAGAAGAACGGCGTGGGCAGCACTTGGGCACCGTTCCAAATCCGGATTTCACCGCCCTGGAGCACGATGAACAAGCGTCCCGAGCCGTCGCCAGCGTGGGTGACGCCGATCGGCCGCGGCAAGGAGCTGGCGATCGGGTTAGCGGTGTCGACCGAGAAGGTGTACTGCACGTTCTTGTTCTGGGCCGCGATGGGGGCCGCCGAAACGACGACCAGGGTGGAGCAGAGGGCGAGCGTGAGAGCTCTCGAGTCCATGGCCGAACCTCGCGAAGGTAATGCCCGCGGCGAGAGAGATCGCCGAGGAACTTATGATTGCCTCGCTATTTTACTCGCTGGTCCTGGTGATGCACGGCTCGGCGGCAAAATTCTCTGATTGGGGCGGCCCCCGTGGCCGGCCTCCCGCTCTCACTCCGCGTTCTCATAACCCCACCGGTGCCGTACCTGGGTGCCGCCGGGGGCGTTCCGGACCTTGACCTTCAGCTGACGGAAGCCGTGGCTGCCGCCCGTCGTCTGGGGTTCGAAAGCGAGCAGGTAGAACGACCGGGTGCTGCGTTCGGCCTCTTCGACTAACAGAGCCAGGTCGTTCGAATTGGTGTGCAGCCGGCCGCCGGTGTCCTTGGCGAGCAGCAACTGAGTGTCGGTACCGAAGCCGAGGCCCGAAAGATTGACCGAATGAATGGCCCAGCCGGTGCGGCGGCCCGCGACGAGAATTCGTTCGAAGTTGCCGAGCACCCGCGGGCGATCGAAGTCACCGGCCTCCAAGTAGTCGTCGGACATGCCGCTCGACAGGTGGACGAGGATCTTGGCGCCGGGGTAAGTGGCCCGCTCGAAGAGCCCGGAGACGTCGTCGGCAAACAACTCGGTGGCCGGTCCCACGGGGAAGAACGTCGAGTTGCGATTGAAACCCGAGAGGCGCGACTCGGCGAGCAGCCGCTCGGCGTCGCGAGCGGGCAGCTGAGCGAGGGCGTCACCGGTCGCCTGCGGGTCGCTCTGGGCGACGGCGCGGGCGAGTACGATCGAGTAGGCCAGCTCGAGGCGATTCGCGGTCGGTTCTAGGAAGGTCAGCAGGCCCTGGGTGGCGCTCCAGCCCATCAGCCCCACACGATCCCCCGGGCCGAGCAGATTCTCACGGGCGAACACCTCGGCCAGCGCGTCGAGGGACTCTTCGAGCCGGTACGGGTGGCTCCAGGCGAAGTCGAGCAGGAACACGAGAGTCCGCGCCCGCCAAGGGTCGCGACCAGGATGGGCAGTCGCCGCGGCGTCCACTCGGACTTCCTCGAAGCCCGTGATCGGCACCCGCCGGCCTTCGTCGTAGACCTCGAAGTCGTCGACGGTGAGGCCCGTCACGGCCTTCCCGGCGAGTTCGACGGCGACCGGCACCTCGATCGTGGTGATCGAGGTGGTGTCGCTGAATCGTTCTTCCTGCGCCAGAAGCGGCGCGGCGGCGAGGAGCAGGGCGGCGGTCAGAGCGCTGCGCGCTGGTCTCATGTTCGTATCTCCTTCGGTTGACCCTCGGCCGGGCCGACAGCAGGAGCCGTGCCACCCCGCTCGCCGTCAGTTCTGCCAGCCCAGCAAGCCGTCCACCGAGGCCACCGCCACCGGGTGGTAGGTCGGCCGCGCCTGGCGGTAGATCGCGAGCGCTCGGGCCTTGCCGGCCGGTGTCTTGGCCAGCTCGGCGTAGAGCGGCATCAAGAACTTGCGCCGGCCGAGGCTGGTCAGGAAGCGCTCCACCGCGGGTTGCACGCCGGCGAACCCGGCGCGTTCGGCGGCGAGCAGCCAAGCGAAAAGCACCTCCTTGTTGCCGCGCTCGGACAGCCCGAAGGCGGAGTCGAGCTCGGTCAGGCGCGGGCTCGCGGCGTCCTTGGGCAGCCCGCGCAGGAAATGGACCCATTCGTGGGTCGTCCAGGCCTTGGTTTCGAGGCTCGCGGCGGCCGCTCCGGAGCGCCAGCGGGCGAGCTCCGCGTCCACCCGCGCGAAGGCCGCGGACATTGGCCGGGGGGCATCGGCGGGCAGTCCCGGGCCGTCGATCCAGGCGGCGATGCCGAGGCCCTCGCGGGTCAAGCCGGCAGGGGCCAGCAACTCGCGGTCGAGATAGGCGAGGAAACTGTCGGTGGTCATCGACTGGAAGGCGTGCTCGGTGAAGTAGCGATTGAGGAACGGGTCGAAGCGCTCGCGGCCGGCGGCGCGTTCGAGGTGAGTCAGAAACAGGGCGCCTTTTTCGTAGGGAATGTCCGACGAGCTGTCGTCCGGGTCGCGGCCCGCGAGGTTCAGACGCAGGTGAGTGTCCTCGGGTGGCAACTCCGCCAGTCCGGTTTCGAGGTCACCCCAGCCGATCACCGCCAGCATGTCGGCGTAGTCGCGGCCGAAGACTTCTTCCATGATCCGGCGCTCGGCGTAGGTGGTGAAGCCCTCGTTGAGCCAGAAGTCGTTCCAGGTGGCGTTGGTCACCAGGTTGCCGCTCCAGGAGTGGGCCAGCTCGTGGGCCACGAGGGCCACCAGCGAGCGATCACCGGCCAGGATCGTGGGTGTGGCGAAGGTCAGCCGCGGGTTCTCCATGCCGCCGAAGGGAAAGCTCGGCGGCAAGACGAGCAGGTCGTAACGACCCCAGCGGTAGGGGCCGTAGAGCTTCTCGGCGGCGACGATCAGCTTCTCGGTGTCGGCGAACTCCCAGGCCGCTTTTTCGACCACGGCGGGCTCGGCGTAGACCCCGCTCCGGTCTCCCAGCGGGCGGAACTCGAGGTCACCGACGCCCAGGGCCATCAGATACGACGGCACCCGCTCGGTCATGCGGAAGCGGTAGCGGCCGTCGGGGCTTTTCGTCTGGGCGTTCTCCGCGCTCATCACGGCCACCAATTCGGGCGGCACGGTGATCTGGGCGTCGTAGGTGAAACGGACGGCGGGCGTGTCCTGGAGGGGAATCCAGGTGCGCGCCAGCGCCGCCTGGGACTGGGTGAACAGGAACGGATGGGGCCCGGAGGTCTGCGCCGGCTCGAGCCACTGGAGCGCCGCTGCCCCGGGGGAGGTGCGGTAGGCGACCGTCACCGCCTTCGTGGCCGGTGCGAGCTCGATCGTCAGCGGGCGACCGAGGAAGGGCTTTTCGTCGCCCAACTGGAAGCTCGCCACCTGGCCGTCGTCGCGCGTAACGCCGGTGATCTCGAGATCGCGGGTGTCAAGCACCAGCTCGCGGGCTTCCCCGTGCCGGTCGAGCTCGAGCCGCGCAGTGCCCGTCAGCGTCCGGGTGCCGAAGTCCACCACCAGATCGAGACCGAGGTGGGACACGGCCACCTCCCGCGGGCGGGAGAAGCTGTGGGGATCGTCCGGGAGGCTGACGGAAGGCTGAGGTGGTGGAGCGGCGGGTGGGCGGGTGCAGCCGACGGCGAGGGCCCCGGCGGTGAACAACGTCGAGACGGCGAGAAGGGTCGTGCGTGCCATGGTCCGGCATTCTACGGTGGCCGGGTTGGGTTACATTGGCGACCGTGCACGCACCCCCACAACGGAGCCGCTGGCTGGCCCGCCTGCGCGCCACGACTGCGCCTTTCGTGCAACTCTGGGGCTGGCCCGGCAGCGGACGCGGCGCTCTGCTTGCGGCCCTCGCTGCCGCGGAAGACGCCTGGGTGCCCCCCGGGGCGGACTTGGCGCGACCCGACGCGGTGGCCCGTTTCCTCGCCAGCGGCGCGCGCTTCTTGGTGGCGACATCCTGGCCCGGCTCGGCCGAGGAGTTGGCCGCGCGGGTGTCAGCGCTACCCGTGGGGCGGACCCTGGTCGTCCCGACGGTCCGCCGCTGGCAGTTGGGGGAGCCGCTGGGCGACGTCGTCGGTCCCCGCGAGCTCGCCCTCACGGGCCCCGAGGTGGCGGAGCTGTGGCGCCAGGAACGCGGGGAGGAACTCGACCCCGAGGGCCTCGCGGCGGTGCTCGCGGCCACCGATGGCTGGCTCGAGCCGGTCCGCCTGGCCGCCCGCGGGTCGGGAGGACCGGAGTCGCCGGAAGAGTTCGTGGCCCGGCCGGAGGTGGGGGAGTTCCTCGAAGCGCGGGTCCTCGGTGAACGCTCGGGTAGCGAGCGGCGGAGCCTTTTGGCGCTCGAAGGTGAGCGGCTGGCGGCCAGCGGCTGGCCCTTCCTGACCCATCCCGCGCCGCGCTGGCCGGCGCCCTTGGCGGCTTGGTGCCGGCGCCGCGCGGGCATTCCGGTCGCCCGCGGCCAAGTCGAGCTGCGCTTGTTCGGAGCGACCGAGGCGCGCCTGCGGTTCGGCCCCGAGGACGGGTGGCGCGATGGCCACTGGCCTCTCAAGAAGGCCTTCCGCGCCTTGGCGTTCCTGGCCACCTGCCCGGGGGGATCGGCCACTCGCGAGGAGCTCACCGAGGCGGTTTTTCCCCGCGCCGACGAGGCTTGGCTCGAACGCAACTTCCATCCGACGTTGTCCCATCTTCGCCGCGGGCTCGGACTCGACGCTGGTCGCTCGGCCTTGGAGCGGCGGGACGGGCGTTACGGCCTGGCACGGGACCTGTCTTGGTGGATCGACGCCGAGGCCCATGCCGCGGCGGCTTCCCGGGGCCGTGAAGCCGTGGCTCTGGGGCGGGACGAGGAGGCTCTGGCGGCCTTCCGAGAAGCCTGGTCGTTGTACCGCGGCCCGTTGTTCGAGGGCTGGTTCGAGCCCTGGGCGGAGCAGCGGCGCAACGCGGCGGCAGCGCGCCATCAAACGGTCCTGCGGGAACTGGGCAGTGTGCTGCTGCGCTTGGGCCGAGACGACGAGGCCCTCGACGCTTTCCGGGCCGCCCTGGTCGAGGACCCGCTCGAAGAACGCCTCCACGTCGAGATCCTGCGCCTGTACGGCCGCTCCGGACGTCGGGACTGGGTGCGCCGGCAATATGAACGCCTGCGCACCCAGTTGCGCGAGGAGCTCGGCGTCGAGCCGCTACCGTCGACGACCGAGGTCTACCAGCGACTGATGGTCGAACGCCCGAAATGACGGCGCGGATGTTACAGTCTGTCGCAACATGGATGGCTCGCTGACGAGTGGCCGGGTGGTGCGGCGTTTTGCGGACCGCGTGGCGGCGGATCTGATCCGCGAACCCTTGATTCTCGGCCGTGACGAACACCGGCGCCGGCTCGGCGATCTGCTCGCCGTCTGCGGTCGGCTCACCCACTACGAATTGCTCGAGATCGCCACCAACGCGGGGGAAGAAGAGGTCCACGCGGCTTACCAGCGCTTGGCTCGCCTCGTCCACCCGGTGCATGCCGAAAATCTCGATCTCCGCGGCCGCGAGGCGGCCCTCGAGCTGCTCTTCGAGCGGGCAACCGAGGCGTACCTGGTGCTGTCCGACCCGGATCGCCGGCGCGACTACGATCGCCGGGCCGCGGTGGAGGTCGAGCGGCCGATCGAAGAGCGCCAAGTCGAGGCCCGCCAATGGGCCCATGAGTTGTATGTGCGGGCGCGTTGGTTGCTCGAAGAGCAGGACTACCACTTCGCCGTCGAGCTCCTGCGCCAAGCCGTGCGGGCTGATCCCCGCCCGGAGTACTGGGCGCTCCTCGGCAAGGCCCAATCGCGCAACGCCGCGTGGCTGCACATGGCCGCGGACAGCCTCGCCCAGGCCATTCACCTCGAGCCCAACAATGCGGAACACCGCCTGGCCCTGGGTGAAATCCACGAGCGCGCCGGTGACTTCGAAGCTGCCCGCCGCACCTACCGCGATCTGCTCGATCGTTCCCCCCACCACGCCGAGGCCCAAGCCCGCTTCGCTCGCGCCGTGGCCGCCGGCAAAAGCGAAGGCGGCGGCAAGCGGTTCGGTTGGAGCTGAGGGGTCGGAAGACCGGGGGGCGGTTCAGGTCGGCGGGTCAATCTCCGCGGAGCGCCATCACACGATCCGGAAACGCTTGCAGCAGCTTGCGGTCCATGGTCACGAGGCGGGTGTCGAGTTCCGTTGCCAGGGCGACGAATTCGCAGTCGTAGGCTGTGCAGGAGCTGTTGCGGACCAAACCCAAGACGGAGAGCGAGTCGACCGCGAACTCGGCGCCGGCCATCTGGTCTTCGGCCTCGGCTTGAATGCGCACAGCTTCCTCGAAGGACAGTGACCCGCGCCGCAGGTAACCGGCCAGGATGTTCCGGAACTCGCTTCGCCACAGGACGGGCGCGACCCAGTCCGGGTCGCGTTCGAACAGTGCCTGAGCCTCCGCGGTGAAATCCCCGGGTAGATAGAAATAAGCCAGGATGTTCGAATCGACCACGATCATGGCCGACCCTCGCGCTTGAAGCGGTCGATGTCCTCCGCGCGAAACTCCCTCGACGGCAAAGCCATCTGCAAGGTCCGGACACGTGCCAGTCGGTCCTCCGGCGAAAGCCGACGCGGCAGCAGGATTTTCTCGAGGCACAGGATCGCTTCGCTGTTCATACTGCGGCGATGCGTCTCGGCGGACAGCTTCAGCTGCTCGTAGACGGCGTCGGGTAAGTTCTTGAGTGTGAGGGTCACGGGCATGTCCACCTCCTACCGAAGTGGAACCATTTTGGTTGCGCAGGGTGGCCGGGTCAAGCCCTCGGCGACCCCCTAGCGTTCCAATCGTGCTCTCGTGACCAAGAGCCTGGGGCCACGCCCCAGGCTCCTCACTCCGCGGTGGGGTCGGAGGTCAGACCTCGCCGTAGGGCACGCAGCCGGTGGCGCAGGCGCGCTTGGCGTAGCAGGCGTTCGAGTAGACGACGCCGTTGCTGCAAATCACCGGATTCCAGACATCGAGGCACTCGAAGCCGCCGGGGCAGAGCTTCAATGCTGCGGCCTCTTCGAAGAGGTTGTACGGAACGCAGCCGGTCGCCCCGGCGACGCTGGCATAGCAGCCGTTCGAGTAGACGTTGCCGTCACTGCACAACACGGGAGCGTAGACGTCGGGGCAGGCATAACCGCCCCTTTCGAGGGGAGCAGCGCCGGCCGCGAGCGGAAGGGAGAGGCAAATCAACAAGCAGGACCACAGGACTTTCTTCATAGACATCTTCCTTTCGAGGCGACTTCGAGTTTGCGCCCCAAAAGAAGGTAAGTGCGGTCGAGGGCGCTACGGGGGACGGCCCAAGGACGCCGCCGGGACGAGCCCGGCCGCTGCTACGCTAGGCCACCATGGCCCTCTACTCCGCCGAAGCCCTGGTGCTCGACGTTCGCGACTTCCAGGAGCAGGACCGCATCGTCACCGTCCTGACTCGCGAGTACGGCAAACGGCGTGGCGTGGCGGCGGGCGCGCGCAAGAAGTTCAGCCGCTTCGCGGGGCAACTGCAACCGCTCGCCAAAGTGCACTTGAAGTGGTGGGAGAAGGAAGGCCGGGATCTGGTGCGGGTGAGCGACGTGTCGCTCGTCCGCGGCGCCGACTTTCTCCAGCAGGATCTCGAAGGCATCCTGCTCTCGGCGTACCTGGCCGAACACGTCACCGAGCTGGCCCAGGAGTCCGAGCCGTCGGAGCTGTACTTTCGGCTCCTCGATTCGACGATCGAAGCCCTCGAAGCCGGGGTCTCGCGCGACCTCGCCACCCGCTACTTCGAAGCCTGGATGTTGCGCCTCGCGGGCGTTTTCCCGGCGCCCCGCGAGTGCCCGGCCTGCGGTCGACCGTTTCCCGGCGGGGCCGTCCTGCCGCGGGGTGACGATGCCCTTCTCTGTCTCGAGTGTGCGCGGGACTCCGGCGTGGCCGGTGGAGGGCTACTGGTCGGCCCCGAGGTGCTGGGCTTCCTCCTCCGGATCGGCCGCGAAGCCCTGCCGAAACTCGCCGAGGGCTCGGTGCCGAAGGCCGTGTTGCGCCGCGTCGAGGAGCTCGCGACCACCCTGCGCCGCCGGTTCCTCGATCGCGAGCTGAAAAGCTACACCGTGATGCGCCGGACGTTGGCCGAGACCGAAGAGCTCGGTTGAAGAACTCAGAGGGACGAAGCCAAAGAGAGACAGCCCGTCGCGACTCCTTGGAAACGGGAGCCGAGTTACGTTAGGCGCCGGGGACACCGCCAATCTACGTTGCTGCCACGCAGGCCGGACTCCAGATGTCACAGCACTTGGCCTCGATGTTTGAGCAAAAATTGAGTGTTGACGTATCAAAATTGAGGACCCGAGGGTCGTAGGGAACACAGAGGGCCGCGCCTGCGGCGTTTGCAAAGCAAATGTTCCAGTATATAAAGCCGTCGCTATAGCATAGTACAGGCCGATGGACATCATCGCAGGGAGCCGGCTTCAGTGCAGCAACCGGCGAGACGAGCAGCAGCGCGAGCGCGAGGGCGGCGAGCATCGAAGACCACAGGGTTCGTTTCATGGCAGTTATTCCCTTTTTTGACGTTTAGATTTTACGGACACATATGAACTAGTGCGTCAGGAAGGGCTAGGCGGGACAGGTAGCCAGGCGAGGGTTCGGAGTAGTGAATCGAGCGGGCTGCTGGGCTGACCAGGCCGTGGCGCCTGTGATCTGATAAGCGGTCTTCGGAATTCGACGAAGGAGCCCCCGAGAGCGTCATGCAGAGTTTCCAAGAGCTGATCCTGAAACTGAGCGAGTTCTGGGCCCGCGAAGGCTGCGTTCTCCAGCAGCCCTACGACCTCGAGGTCGGCGCGGGCACCATGCACCCCGATACTTTCCTGCGCGTACTCGGCCCCGAGCCGTGGCGCGCGGCCTACGTCCAGCCGTCCCGCCGGCCCGCCGACGGGCGCTACGGCGACAACCCCTTCCGGCTCGGCAAGCACTACCAAATGCAGGTCATCCTGAAGCCCGCGCCGGTGGACATCCAGGCCCTGTACGTACGCAGCCTGGCCGCCATGGGGCTCGACCTGTCGGTGCACGACCTGCGCTTCGAGGAAGACAACTGGGAGTCACCCACCCTGGGCGCTGCCGGGGTGGGTTGGCAGGTCATGCTCGATGGCATGGAGATCACCCAGTTCACTTACTTCCAGCAGGCCGGCGGCCTCGAGCTGTCGCCGATCAGCGCCGAGATCACCTACGGGCTCGAGCGCATCACCATGTTCTTGGGTCTGTCGCGCAACGTCTACGACATCGACTGGGTGCCCGGGGGGCCGACGTACGGCCAGGTACGCCACCAGGACGAGGTCGAAATGTCGAAGTACGCCTTCGAAGTGGCGGACGTCGAGTTCCTGAAGACGCTCTTCGCGGGTTGGGAGCGGGAATCCGGCCGCTGCCTCGAAGCCGGCCTGGTGCTGCCGGCCTACGACTGCGCCTTGAAGTGCTCCCACCTGTTCAACCTGCTCGACGCCCGCGGTGCCGTGTCCGTCACCGAGCGGGTGGCGGTGATCAAACGCGTGCGGGATTTGGCGGTGGCCTGCGCCAAGGAGTTCGTGGCCAGCCGCGAGCGCCTCGGGTTCCCCCTCCTGCCGAAAGCGGCCGCGGAGGTGGCGTCGTGAGTTCCGAATATCTCTTGGAAGTCCGCGCGGAGGAGATCCCCGCCCGCATGCTCGATCCCGCAGTGCGCCAACTGGCGACGCGGGTGTTCGAGGAGCTGATGGGCAAGGGCGTCGGCCCCACCGAGGTCGAAACCGGCTTCACGCCGCGCCGCCTCGTGTTGATCCTGAAGGGCTTACCGGCGGGCGAGCCCGACCGTGAGGACGAGGTCACCGGGCCGCCCTCCCGCGTCGCCTTCGACACGGAGGGAAACCCGACCCCGGCTCTCGTGGGCTTCGCCAAGAAGCTCGGGGTGGACGTCGGTGCCTGCCGGCGCGTCGCCACGGACAAGGGCGAATACGCCGTCGTCACCCACAAGGTGGCGGGCAAGCCGATGGCCGACGTCCTGGCCGAGCTCGTGCCGCGGGTGCTCACCGAGATCACCTGGGCCAAGACCATGCGCTGGGGCACCGGCCAGGGGCCCTGGGTGCGTCCGGTCCACGGCGTGCTGTCGCTGCTCGACGGCAACGTCGTGCCGTTCGAGCTCTTCGGGGTCGCCGCGGGGAACCAGACTGCCGGCCACCCGGTGCTGTCGCCGAACCTCTTTGCGGTCGACTCCGCCGAGGACTACCGCCAGAAGTTACGCGGGCTGTCGGTCGAGATCGATCCCAGAGTCCGTGCCCGGTATTTGAAGACCGAGATGGCGAAACGCGCCACGGCCGCCGGGGGCGCCGTGGTCGAGGACGAGGAACTGCTGGCCAAGCTGGCGGCGATCTGCGAGATCCCGGGCGTCATGGAAGGCAGCTTCGAAACGAGTCTTCTGGCCCTGCCCCGCGAGGTGCTGATCGAGAGCCTGAAGGACCACCAGAGCGCCTTCACGGTGGAGAAGGACGGCGCGCTCCTGCCGCTGTTCCTGACGGTCATGGACCGCGCCGACGATCCGCGCGGTCGGGTCCGCGCGGGCAACGAGTGGGTGGTCGAGGCGCGGCTCGCGGACGCCCGGTTCTTCTACGGTGAGGACCGCAAGCGCCCGCTCGTGAGCCGCGCGAGCGACCTCGAGAGCCTGACGTTCCAGCGCGAGTTGGGGAGCTACGCCGACAAGTCCCGCCGCCTCGAGCGCTTGGCGGTGCACGTCGCCGACCGCGCCGAGTGGGGCGATCCGCTGGCGGCCCGCGATGCCGCGCGGCTGGCGAAGATCGATCTCGTGACCGAGATGGTCAAGGAGTTCACCTCCCTCCAGGGCGTCATGGGCGGTCTCTATGCCCGGGAGGACGGCGCCCCGGAGCCGGTCTGGCAGGCGGTCTACGATCAATACCTGCCGGGCTCGGTGGATGATCCGCTGCCGCGCGGCCGGACCGGCCTCGCTCTCGCGCTGGCGGACCGTTTGGACACCCTCGCCGGCATCTTCGGTCTCGGCTTGATCCCCACCGGCAGCAAGGACCCGTTCGGTCTGCGCCGCGCCGCGCAAGGGGTGGTGAGAATCGCGCTCGAAGGCGAGCTCGGCCTCGATTTGCTCGAGCTCGCCCGGTTCGCCGCCGAAGGCTACGAAGGCGGGCTCAAGCGTACGCCGGAGCTGGTCGCGGCGGATCTACGGCCCTTCCTGGCTGACCGGGTACGCCATCTGCTCGGCCTCGGAGGCTTCGCCTACGACGAGATCGAAGCGGCCCTCGCGGCCGGATCGGGCGTCATGCCGGATCTGCGCGCGCGGGTGGCGGCACTGCACGCGGTACGCGAGCAGCCCGGGTTCCTCTCGGTGGTGCTCGCGGCCAAGCGCATCGTCAACATCCTCAAAGACTTGCCCGTTGGCGACGTGGACGAGGCTCGGCTGGTCGAGCCCGCCGAGCGCGACCTCCACGCCGCTTTCCGGCGCCTGGCGAGCGAGATCGACAGTGCCGCCGCCGCCGGGGACTATCGTCGCGCTCTCGAACACATTGCGGAATTCGCCCCGGTGCTCGACCGCTTCTTCGTCGACGTCATGGTCATGGCCGAGGACGCGGATCTGCGCGCCAATCGCCTGGCCCTGCTCGGTGCCATCGGCCAATCACTTTCACGAGTCGGCCGGCTGACCGAGATGGTGGTCGATCGTGACGAGCACCGCCGGAAACACGGATGAAGAGGGGCGCAGCAAGCAGCGCCCCTACGGGAACCAAGAGGATGCCAGGGCAACTGCGGATCGCGGGCCGTAGG
>JANRLG010000321.1:0-14855 GCA_033762835.1 Thermoanaerobaculia bacterium | reverse complement strand
TCACAGCATCAGCTCTGCCGAAACCGGCGCTGGTCGAGGTGGTGCCGCCCTCGTCCTGTCGAGTCGCCCGCGGCGGAAGCGTGCGCTTGGACCTGCTTTTCCGGAGCCGTGCACCCCGCGCCATCACCCTCGAACCTCAGCCCGCCACTGGCTGCGAAACGGGCGGGCCGCTCCACTTGCCGGCCGCTTCGGGGACCGAGGCGAGTTGGGTGACCAAAACGGTGGTCCTCACCGACATCGGAGCTGATGAAGCCCAGCGGGAGCTGGTTTTCGTCTGTCCGACGTCGACCTTGGCACCCATCGTGGTGCGCATCCCCCTCGAGGTCGTGACCCTTCACACGGCCTTTGCTGGACTCGACTTCGGTCGGGTGCTCCTGGGCGAAGACCGTGCCCTCGATCTGCCCTTCATGGCGATCGGTACGGAAGCTCCGCACTTCGCGGTGCGAGTCCTGTCGCCGCTCCGTACGGTGTTGTCCGCCCACTTCGAGGGGAACATCCTCCGGACGACCCTGCGACCCGATGCCGCCGCGGTCCAGCGATGGCCTCGTTACGATGGCCCGGGCCTCGAGGTCACGGTAGCGGAACTGGGATTCGTGCGCGAGCTCGGAGTCCGTTTTCAGACACGAGGTACGTGGGCCGAGCGGTTGCGATGGGTTCTGTCCTCGAACCACCCGGAGGCCGAGTCGTGATCGCCGAACTCGCCACGACCCTCGAACCGTGCCCACACTGTGCCATCTGGCTGGGCGCCGAAGGAGATCGATATTGCGGCTTCTGTGGTCGGCTGCGGGTCGACCTGCGGCTAGAGCCGGAACGAATCGTTCTGATCACAGGGTTGGCGCCGCTCCGTGTCCTCCGCCTGCACAACCACGACCCCCGTCCCCGGCGGGTCGAGTTGCAGGCTCCTGACGCCTTGACAGGGCTGTGGGTGACACCGGCGGGACCTCAGGAGCTTGAAACCGGGGCAATCGGGGAGTTCGCCTTTCAGATCGACGAGGCGCTTGTCCCCGCCGGGTTCGTGGAAGCAAGCCGCCTATGGTCCCTCGTGATCGATGACGATCCCGAGCTGCGACTCGACCTGCCCGTCACGTTGCGTGCAGGTCCACGTCCAGAACTGTTGACCCCGTTCCTCGACTTTGGGGAGCTGGCCGAAGGGCGGGAGGCCGAGCGCTTGCTCGGTCTGCGCAACGCCGGCGCTGTGCCGCTGCGGCTCGACGCCATCGAGACCGTGGGTTCGAACGAGCTCGAAGTCGGTGCTTTGGGCCCGCTGCCACTGGCCATCGCCGGAGGCGGGTCTGTCTCGATACCAGTGATCTGGAACACGCGACGAGAGGAGGTCGAGGCAGACGGCGACGACGGCCGCATCGGTCTGTTCCTGCGGTTCGGCAACTACGCCGAGTCGTTGTTCGTGCCTGCCCGGGCGCGACGATTTCGCCTCAAGGTCGAGGCTCGCCCGCCCCGGATCGATCATCCCCGAGCCCACGGCAAACACGAACTGCAGAATCGTGTGGAGCTGCTCAATCGCGGCTCGGTCGATGTCGAGATCGTCGGTTTCTCCTGCGATCAGCCGTGGTTGTCGGTGGCTGCCTCGCGCGATCGCTTCACGTTGCGGTACACCCGGTCGGCCGGGGAGGCACCGGTCGCGCCGCGGATCGATGCCGGGGAGCGCTTCGCCTTCGAAGTCGTCAGTCGGCCTCGGGGCCTTTCGCCCGGGCGTCACACGGCGCGGGCTTCAGTCCTTTTGGCGGAGCCGGCCGAGGCTTTGGTCATCGAAGTCGAACTCGAAGTGCTGCCTCTCGAGCCCTACGAAGAGCGCATCGGTCTCGATTTCGGTACCACTCACTCGGTGATCGCGGTGCCGGACGAACACGGCGACGATTACGAGCTGGTGCGCGACGAAGGCGAGGCGCTGATCCCGAGTGTGCTCGCCTTTGTCGGTGGCCCCGATTCGTACCGGATCGGCGTCGCTGCCCGGCGTGAGGCGGAGGCCGCTCCGGAGCGGGCCGTGCGGTCGATCAAACGTATTCTCGGTTACCAGGGAAGCCGGGAGTTGATGGGACGCGCCTTCACCCCGGAAGAACTGGTGGCGCGAATCCTCGAGAAGCTGGTCGAACGGGCGGAGAGTTGGTTGCTCGAACGTTCTGGGCGGGCGTACGACATCCGCCACGCCATCGTGACCATTCCCGTAAGTTTCTACGACAGCCAGATTCTCGCCATTTTGCGCGCCTGCAGTGCGGCGGGTCTGGAGATCGAAGCTCAGGGTCCGGATAGTCACAGCCTGCTCGACGAGCCTACCGCGGCGACCTTGCATTACTTCGCCAGCCTCTCCGAGTTCGACGTCAGCGGCGAATTCGCGGCTCGGCTCGATCAACAAGGAGGACTCAACGCCGTCGTCTTCGACTACGGTGGCGGCACCCTCGACATTTCGGTGACCCACGTGGAGCGCCTCGCCGCGGGTTCGCTGGGACTCTCGGTCTTGGCGACCCTCGGGGACGAGACGATCGGCGGCGACAGTCTCGATCTCGCTCTGCTGAAACGAGTGTGCGAGCGCACCGGCGGGGAGCGTCCGGGCTTCGAGATGAACCTGATCGTGCAGCCGTTCGCCGAGCTCGAGCGTCGCCGCCGGGCCGAGACCTGGCCCGCGGGTACCTGGGCACGAGTGCTGGCGACTCGCCAGCGCTTCATGGCCATGGCCGAGCGGCTCAAGATCGAGTTGTCGAGCCGCCCGCAAAGCTCGATCGTCATCGCACCCGAACTGCTGATCGCCATCGAGGGCGGGCAAGTCAAGACGGAGGGCAAGGCCCTGACGCTCGAAGTCAAGAAGACCGAGCTCGATCAGCTCGCCGAGAGCTTTCTGCAACGGGCCGAGGACGTGGTCGTCGAGGCCCTGCTGTTGTCGGATTTGAACCCCGAGCAGATCCACTACTTGATCCACACCGGGCGGCAGAGCCAGATGCCCGCGGTGAGAGAGCGTATTCGCGCCCTGTTTCCGACCCTACCGCCGTCTCACGATCTACTCGATCCGGCGCAAGTCAAGGTCTGTGTCGCCAAAGGCGCGGCTCACTACGGCCGCATTCACCAGCAGGCACGCGGCGGGGGAAATGGCATCGAGATTCTGCGCGAGGGCCGGCGTTTGCCTCACAGCTACGGCATCGAGCGGCAGACCGGTTTCGGTCAGCGGGAGTTCGTTGCTTTGATTCCGCGAGGAGCGAGTTATCCCATTGAAGGGACTCTGCACCTTGCTCCCCACGAGCTGCCGCGGGCGAGCACGCTGGACGTGGTGTTTCTGCGCAACGGGGGCAGCCGTCGCGGAGTCAAGGGCAATCGCGAGATCCGGAGGCTCGGTCGGCTCAAGGTCGACCTCGCGGAACTCAGGGAAGCCGGCTGCGAAGTCCGTCTGGCAATCGATGCCAATCGGCGCCTAACCCTGGCCGTGGGCGATCAGGTCTTGTTGGTGGAGGAAATCCCGACGGAAGGACCTGGAAGTTGGTGGGGATGATGTGGGGACACTTGCTCCTCGAGTTGAGCGACGGCGCGGTCCGCGGGGGGTGGCTGGATCGTACCGGGCGCTTCTGCCCGTACGAAGGGGAGGACCCAAGGGGCCACGACCTCGGGGTTGAATTCTGGTTGCAACCCGGAGCCGGAAAAGGGCGCCGCAAGCAAGACCGCCCTCGGTTGCTCCGAGCGTGCGACCTACCGGCAAAGGGTGGGGGAGCGATGCCCCTCCGGTCGCCGCTGTCCGGGCTTCGCGAGTTCGAACTGGCGGGAGCCACGGGGGCAGACCTTGACCTTGTCCGGCGAGCGGGAAGGGTGCTGCTCGATGCGCAGTTCGAAGCCCTCACGAAGTGGCTCGGTGAACGCGACGCGGCGGTCGGGTCGCTCATCGCGATCGTGCCGGCGGGGACCAGCCGCCTTGGTCAGGCTCTGGTGCGGTGCGCCGCCCGCCGTCGCGGCTGGAAGGACGCTCAGGTCGTGCCGCGCCCCCTGGCTGCCGCCATGTCCTGGGTCAACGACTTCGCTGCCGAAGGTGGGGTCGTGATCGAGGCCTCGAGGGAGGCCATCGAAGTTCACTGGATCGACCAGAGCGGTGCTTCGTTTCAGGAGTTTCGCCATGTGCGATCCGAGCGAGCCCCCGACCTGGGCCTCGCCTTGGACAGCTTGCGGTGGCGCGAACTGGGGACCTCGGAGTTGCCCTGGGTGGGCCTTGGGAACGCCGGGGAACCCTGGCTGGCCGCGGTGACGCAAGCCGTCGGACGCCCGCCGGCGGGCCGTGGCCGCCCGGAGTGGGCCGCTGTCGACGGGCTGCTCGCCGCCTTCCGATGGCTGGCGCTCGACCGCGAGCGACGACTCGATCTCGAGACCGAAGGTGCGCTGTCTCTGGCCGATGGCGGCGGCGGAAGCTTCGAATTACTGCCGGCTCGAGCCATCCCACGCCGTCCGGCTGAGCGGGCCACGAAGCGGCAAGTCGTGCGGGCCGTCGGGGAACCAGTCGAACCGACGCCCCTTGGCTTCTTCTGGGGGCCCTCGGGCGCGAAGAGCGGACTGGTGCCGGTCGGAGGGGTTCCCGCAGTCGTTCCCGGTGTCGACGATCGGGTCGTAGCCCTCCGCTTCCGCCTCGAGCGAACCCCAAGAGGGCAGCTCCGGGGGACGGTGACGGCCGGTGACGGTCCGGCGCACCGAATGTCCTTTCCGCAGACCCGCTTGCGCCTTTTCGACCCCTGGTCCCAAAAGGAGATGACCTCATGATTCCCCGCTCCGTGACCCTGCTGTGGCTTTTGATTCTGCTGCCTTGGGCGCGCGGGGAGGCCCAGTGTTCGGACCTGGCGGCGCTGGCCGAGGCGGCGGCCCCGGCGTTCGAGTCTCTCGAGGGTTGCGAGAGGGACTTCAAGCCGGACCACGAAGCCGTCTTGACCGGCACCCTGGAGAGGGCTCTCCGGAGCAAGGACAAGGTGAAGGTCGAGGCGGTCGCGGGGCTGTGGCAACGCATCCATGGGGCCTATCTGGGGCAGAAGGGCTTCAAGAGCGATTCGGTGTTGGCCGCCTTGGCGCGCTCCGTTCGGTCTCCAAGCGTTCAGGCCGCCCTCGGCGCGTTGCAGCCGGCTTTTAGGGTTGCGCCCACCGGAGAGTCGCTGGCGGACTCGGTGAGTTATCTGCTTCACGTCGCTGAGCGCTTGCGTCCGGTTTCGCAGCCACCTGGTGGTAACGACGACAAGCTCGCTCCGCTTGGGCGGAAGGTCGACGAGATCGAGAAGCAGCTCCAGCGCCTCCCAGACCGAGACTTCTGGTGGATCTCCTCCCTCGGGACGGCCGGCCTGGCGCTGTTGCTGGCTGGGGCGGCACTCTGGCGAAGTCGGCGGAGTAACTCGGTGCCGCCCGGGGAGCCATTGCCTCCTCCTCCGGGAGAGGTCGCGGGGCTGTCCAAGAAAGTCCTCGAACTCGAAGAGAAGCTGACCCCCTCAGGGTTAACCAAGATGCTGAGCGGAATCCTGCAAGAATCCGAGAACTCTAGGTTTCCTGCGTTGGTGGCTCTGCACCAAGGTCTCGAGAACCTTCGAACCGCATGCTCCGCCGAAATCGGGGACCTCGTCCGCCGCCTCCCGGCCATCGAATCCTTCGGTGAGCGGCTCACGGTCCTCGAGCAGGCTAGGCCGTCCGCGGCGCCCTCTGCGCCACCCATCCCAGCGGTGCCGGCGGCCAACCCGCTCGCCATCGTCCAAGAGGCCGAGCTCACGATCCTCCGCGCTGTCCTCACTCAGGTCACCGGCGGAAGTCCGTCGCCGTGGCCGCCCTTGCTCGACGAGCTCGCGCAGCTTCCGGCCCAACTCGAGGCCTTCCCGGAGCTGCAGGCCGCTAGCCAAGCCGCGGTTGCCCCCGTGCGTGGCCAGATCGATCTCGGCGCCCGGCTGCGGGTGGCCCAGAAACTAGTGGATGGCTCGGCCCAGAGGCTCGAGCCCGCCAAGGAGCTGCTGCGACTGCGCGACACGATCCAGGCTCTCGCCCCCCTGCGACCGCCCCGCAGCGCTCCCGAGTGGAGTCCCGAGGCCTTCGTCGAAGGCGGATTCCGGGACTTCGCCGACCTGTTTCACCAGACCTTGCAGCGAGAACGCTTCGAAGGTCGCGGTCAACGTCTCGCCGGGGCGGCAGAGACCGTTCGCAAAACTCTGGCGGCGGCCGGACTCGAGATCCTCGAGATCGAGTTGGGGCGCGATCTGTTCGATCCGGCGCGCCACGTCGGACGGGGAACGTCGAGGCTGGCGAATCTTCAGGACGGTGCAATCTCGGGCGTCGTCCGCAATGGCTTCCGGCGTGTCCCCGACGGGGCGGTGATGCAATTGCCCGAGGTCATCGTCAACCGAAACTCCTGAATCGAGGTGCCTCGTGCGTTGTCCCAATCTCGGTTGCGGGGAGCTGCTCCCGCGCGACGTGACCTCCCACTGCGGGTCGTGCCGCAGAGTCCTCCGTCCGTGTAGGAGGTGCAGCACGGTGAACCGCGCCCTGTCGAGCTTCTGCCGTGGGTGCGGCAGCTCGTTGCCCGAGGGTGAGGATTGGTCCGGGACTCGCGGGGGAGTGCAGCGACTCGGATGGAACCCCGGCCGTTCTCTGGCCCTACCGGTCTCGTGGGTCCCGACCCCGCGGCCGGACTTGCATCGTGACCTTGAGTCTCCCTGTCGCGCGGTGCTGTCCCTGGACGGATTCCTGGTGCTGGTCGCGGCGAACGGCCGGGTCGAGTGGGTGGATCCCGTGGAGCCGGACGCCCGGCAGTCCTTCGCTACTCTGGGTTCCGTCTCCGGCGAGCCGGCGATCTCTCGAGGTGTGTTGTATTTGGCCAGCGAGAACCGCGTCGGTGCGTGGCCGTTGGTCTGGGCCAGCCTTCACCCGCCACGAACGACTCCCCTGTGGGAGGTCGCCCTTCCCGGTCGGCCCTTGGGCGGGTTGTTGCCCTTCGGAGACCGCTTGTACTTGCAGGTCCTCAAGGGCGATGGCCAGGTCAGCGTTCAGGTCCTCGAGGGCCTTCGAGGCGCGACGCCGCCGGTTCGGCGGGAGGTGACGGTGGGGGCGGAGCGGGTCAGTCCGTTGGTGGGCAACCCGGCCCTCGCCAAGGTCCTCTTTCTGAGCTCGAGCTCCCAGGAGCTACGGCTGCATTGGGAGAGTGTGGGCGAAGGTGCCCGTCCCGGCTTCTCGTCGCGACGGATCGCGGGTTCGCCGGGTGCTCTCGTCGAACATCGCCCCGTGGCCGCCCTCGGGGGAAAGCTCTTCGCTGTGCTCGGCGACGACGAGGCTCTCTGTCGTCTCGACAGTGAGGAAATCGCTTTCGATCAGATCCTCTTGCGGGACTGCAAAGCGTTCGCCATGAATGGCTTGGCTGACGGTCTAGCGGTCCAGGCGGACCGCGTGCACTTCCTCGCGGCGGCAGTTCACGATGAGCTGGGCAGGCTTCAGCGGGTCAAGGGGCAGCCACTTCTGCTGGGTGACCGCGCGGCGGCCATCGGGCTCACGGACGGTCGGGTGTTGCTCTATGACTTCGCCCGCCCACCGGCGTCTCAGCTGCTGAGGCTTCGTCCCCGCGACGAACAGCCGGTGGCGGTCCTCGCTTCGTTCGGGGACTACCTGGTGGCTGGCGACGCGGCGGGTCATGTGGCGGTCTGGCAGTTCGCAGCGGCACGGTAAAAACAACTCTTCGCAGAGGGTGTCTGTCCGAGGGAAGGAAAGGAGACACCTTGCAACGACTCGTCGTTCTGCTGCTGGCCACTCTGGTGGCCGTGCTCGGAGGGTTGCCGGCCGCCCTCGAAGCGGTCGAAGCGCGCATCCTCTATGACAACTCCGGCAGCATGTACCCCGGCTACGTACCCGGGGGCGGGGCCGGTTCGGCCCGTTATTTCCACCAAATTCCGGAGTTTCGGGCGTGGCTGTCCGACTTCGTCGCCGCTCAGACCGCTCTCGGTGTCGACCGGGTCAGCTTTTGGGCTGCCACTTCGTCCGCCGGCTTCGATCCCGGTGACGTTCGAGAACTCCAAAGCGCCGTTCCCGTTGGCCGGTTCGTGGTCGACAGTGCGCTCGGCCGATTACCCCCTCCGGGCCGGAACACCTACCTCGCAGAAAGCGTCGAACAGGTGGGCCAGGGTTTCACCGGTTATCTCTGGCTGGTCACGGACAACATCGTCGAGACGGCGGATGGCTCGATCGATGCCGATATCCGGCGGTTTTTCGAGAGTCTGGCCCGAGCCCCGCGTATTGCTTCCGTTCACTTGTTCAAATACCCGTTCCGCGACTCCGTGACCGCTCGCTCGACGAATCTCGCGGTGTACGGCCTCCAGGTGGGAGATCCACCGTTCGTAGCCGCGGATGTCCGGGCCTCGGATCGCCGGCTTCGAGACGAGCTTCGGCGCCTACCTCGCCCTGCCGGACGTGGCCTTCTGTTTCCCGGCGAAGAGCATTGGAAATTGAAGGACCTCGCGATCGACACCGTGGATTGGGAGATTCGCCCCCAACTCGAAGTCCGGTTCGATCCTTCCGGGCGGCGCCTGTTCTCCGGGCGCCAGGCGGTCCGGCTGCCGTTGTCCGGCCGGGTCACCAGCCGCCTCACACAACACGCGGTGGTGGCGGCACGGTATCAAGTGGCTCTGGCGGGCTCCCTGGTTCCTCTCGGACCCGAGGCCGGTCGGGTCGAACCGATTCCCACGAGTGCTTTTCGTCCCAAGAGCGGTCAGCTCGACAGGATCCTGCCGCCCACGGGCACGGTGAACTTGGACGTGGAACTGGCTTCGTCGGAACCGCTGACGGTCGAGCCGCGGGGGTTCGGGACATGGCTGCGCTCGGCCCTTTCTCCGTTGCGGGTGTCCTATCGCGGCACGGTGGCGATCCACTTCACCGAGGTCGAGCTCCAGTTCGAGCGCCAGGAACTCGCGGGGATCTTCGGCATCGAAGCGGCGCCGGAGGTCTTCGGGTTTCGGGATCTGGCGACGCTGCCGACGGTGCAGGCCACGCCGGTGCCGATCGAGTTCGCGCTCGAGTCGGGTCGTGGCCCACAGGCCGCCCTGCTGGCCTTCTTGGTGGGGGTAGCCGGGCTCCTCGGTCTAGGGCTTCGATGGCTTCGGCGCCCGGTCTACTACCGAGTGAAGGTCGGGGATGCCCCTGAGCGAATGGTCCCCCTGCGTCGTTTCGCCCGCATTCCGATCCATCTCCAAGGCCAGATTCTCGGGGCGCTGCGCCGAGGTCCGTTCGGCACTCACGGCTTCGAGCCGGTGCCGCCGACTCCCGCTCTGCAGGTGCGCCCCGCGGGCGAAGACGGCCAGTGGCTGGCCCAGGGCCGCGACGGCTCACTCGTGGGCTTGATCGTCCAGCCCTCGATGCCCCGAGCGACGGCACCACGAGCGAGTCGGAACGGCAGCGGGACCCGACCGCGGGGAGTCATGCCGTCCAGCCCGTCGACGCCGAGCTCTGCACCCTTGGCCGGCCTTGGCGGTCGCCCCGCGATTCCCAAACCCAACAAACGATAGCTGTCTTGTTGAGAGGAGACGAGGATGAATCTCTGGCGTGTACTGCGGACCTTGTCGGTACCCCTGGTCTTGGCCGCGCGGCCGGCCTGGGGTGCCGAAGACTTCTACGAACCCCCGGGACCGAGCCTGTTGGACGGCCTCTGGGTCCTTGCCGGGATCCTGGCGATCGGTTTCCTGTTCTACAAGGGCCTCTACCCCTACCTGCTGCGCCACTACCGCGCGGACGACTGCAAGACCTTCTTCTGGGCCTTGTTCTCGCTCTACAGCCTCACCTGGCTCCACCTGTCGATGTACCTGTTCTTCGACTACGGATTTCGATACGGCTGGGTGCTCTGGATGGCGGTCTTCCTGAGCGTCTTGTTCGCCCTCTGGTTCCTGATCGCGTTCGTCCGCCTCCGGCGGGTGGGAGGAGAGGTCCGATGAGCCTCGAACAACTTTTACCCGGTGCCTTGCCCTCGCAACTCGAAGAAAGCAAGCCGGTCAGCCCGACGTTGCTGATCGGCCTCGGCGGTACCGGCAAGGAAGTGCTCCTGCGATTCCGACGTTTGATCGTCGAGCGTTACGGCTCACTGGACGCTTTGCCGTTTCTCCAGTACATCCACCTCGATACCGACGGCACCGCGAACGCTCGGGAGCAGTACGACCGCAAGTCGGGCGACGATCCGCTGGCCGAGGCGGTGAGCTTCGATCCGGTCGAGCGCGTCGATTTGACGATCGACGGCGGCACCGGCAAATACACGGAACACCTGAATGCACATCCCCACTTGAAACGTTGGTTTCCGGCCAGCGGCAAGGTGGCGCATCTCGGTAACCTGGGAGGCGGTGCGGGTCAGATTCGACTCGCCAGTCGCCTCGGCCTGTATCACGCTCCCAATTTTGCCCGCCTCAAGGCTCGCCTCGATCAAGTGCGAGGTCGCCTGCAGGACCCGGCGATCCTCGGTCGCGCCGCCAAGCTCGGTTTCGATTTCGATTCCACAGGCACCACGATTTACGTCGTTTGCTCGTTGGCCGGGGGCACCGGCAGCGGCACTTTCCTGGATCTCGGGTTCTTGCTCCAGCGCTTCTTTCCGAGCGCGGAACGCGTCGGCATTCTGTTGCTGCCGAGCTTCTTCCACGACTACCCGGGCGGCGAGCGAGTCAAGGCGAACGGGTACGCCGCTTTGATGGAGCTCAATCACTACAGTTTCGGTCACAAGTTCCTCGCCGATTGGGACGGTTCGAATCCCGAGTACCTTTCGCCGCCGCCCTTCACCCACACCTACCTGCTCGACAGCACCAATGAGGCGCGCTTCGTCATCGGCTCGTCGGGCAAGGAGTACGACGCGTACCAGATGATCGCGGAGACCCTGTTCCAGGACTACGCGATCAGTAAGTTCTCGGGCACCAAACGGGCCGTCCGGGTCAATCTGGTCAACTTCAATCTCAACGTCTACACCCACAACTTCCTCAACGAAGCTCTGCGCACCGGCGGCCAGGACCACCGCAAGACCGTCGTCGGCGATACTTTCCCGACCCGTTTCGGCTCTTTCGGCCTGGCCCGCATCTCGTTCCCCACGGATCGGCTGCACAGCGCCTGTGCCGCTCGCCTCGCCGGCGAAGTGCTCGAGTTCTGGCAGAGCTCGGTGCTCGAGAATCCGCTCGAGAAGCTCTTCGTCGAATTCCTGGCCAGCCCGCAGGTCGCCTGCGCCCAGGGCTCCTACGAGCGCCGGGACGGCGGCGGAACGATCGAGCGGGCCGACCTCGAAGACGAACTTCTGGTCTTCGACAGCGGCAGCGGGCGGACGTTCCCGAGTTACCTCTGGGAGAAGGCTCAAGGTCTCCGCTCAGAGCTCGAAGCTTTGCCCGCGGGTCAGAAAGCCTCCCGGCTCGCGAGCTTCCGAGCCGAGATGGAGGTCTTTCTCGCCAAGGAGGACTCGGAAGATCCGAACGAGTGGGGTGTCGGAGTTCGTCAGATCGAAGCCAACTTTCTGGCGGCACGCGAGCGCATCAGGGTGGCGATCCGTGCCAAGGCGGAAGAGTTCAACCGCAATCCCCGCTACGGCGTCGCCTATACGTTGTCGTTGCTGCGCGAGCTCAAATCCCTGCTGCGCAACGAGAATTTCCGTTATCAACCGTTTTTCGAGGCGCAGATCACGACCTGGCGCGACGAGGTGCAGGCACAGTCGTTCGCTCTCGATCAGCTGCAACTCGACCTCGCTCGTCACGAGCGCCAGTTGTTGTTTCGCGGTGAAGACGTGCGGCGCGATCTCGAGAAACTCGTCGCCGAGAGTCAGGACGATCCCGACCAGGGGGTTCTCTACAACTTCCTGGTCGGCCGCGTACTCAAGCAGGTCGCCAAGCGGGGACTGCGCCTGTGCCAAGAGATCGACAGCTTTCTGGGTGCCGACGACGCGACCGGTACCGGTCTCCTGGGCGAGTACTACGCGCTGCTCGCGGGCTTCGAACGGTTGCGCCACCGGTTGCGGGTGAAGGAGCGCTACTTCCGCCGTCTCGAGCCCTCGGTCTTGACGATCAGTTTGTACCGCGAAGACGAGGATCTGGACGGTTGGTACCGGCAGTGGACCGGCGAAGCCGACGGCCGGTCGGAGCTCCTCCGGCGGTTCGGAAACCAATTGCTCCTGGAGGTCTTCCAGGTCGATTCGGTCACCGCGGCCCTAGCGTTCATCCAGAACCGCTCGGTCCAGGAGATTGAAGAGCGGCTGCTCGCCGAGTGCAAACGCTTCTTCGTCAGCCAGAGCCGGCAGCCGGACGCCCTACGGTTGCTCTTCGACGGCAGCCGGTTCACGAAGAAGGAGCGGGACGAGATGATCCAGCGCGCCTTCAACTTGAGCAAGGTCTGGCTCGCACCCCCTCAGACGGGGCTCGATCACGTTGGGCTGGACCCGGTGCGCGCGGACCAGCGGCCGTGTCTGGTCGGCGTCGACACGAGCAACGAGCCGCTTCTCAATGAGTTCAAGGCCATTGTGCTGGGCATCCAGACGCCGGGCGACTCGCCGCCGGCGTTCCACAATCTCGGAGAGATGAACCGGGGCACCGTGATTTTCTACCAGGAGCTCGCCGGTGTACCGGCGTTCTACCCGGCTTCCGTGACGTCGCCGAACGGTTTCTGCCAGGCCTACTTGAATTTCGCCGACAAGGACGAGTTGCACAGCGACAAGAACCGCTTCCAGTTCGGAGACCTGATTCCCAAGAAACCCGAGGAAGCGCGCCGCTATGCCGAATCGCTCAAGGCGTTCGTGCTCGGACGCTTGCTCGGACTGCTGAAAGTCAAGGAGCGCCGCGACGACACCGACCAACCGACCTTCCACTACAGCTATCGGCGGGAGACCGACCTCATCGTCGAGGAAGTCCAACTCGGGGATGAGCTGAGTGCGGTGGACCTGTTGTACCGCGACGTGTTTCGACCCGAACACCAGACGGACCGCCGGGTCCTGTTGGAGCAGGTCGAAAAGGTCATCTCCACACTCCAGCGCGAGCGCAAGCAGTGGCTCTACGCGTTGCTGCTCGAGTTCTATCTCCGCTTGGTTTATCCACCGAGTCAGGATCGTGACTGGTTCAAGGGTCAGGATCTGACGATCACGCAGTTCTCTCCGCAGTACGCCGTGTTGTCCCAGGCACGCGCCCAGATCGAGCAGTGGGTGGTGGGGCAGGAGGAGCGGTCGCGTTTCCGCCAAGCTCTCGAAGCCAGCCGCGGCAAGCCGCTCGGTGAGGAACTGACCTTCGACGAGTACCTGAAGGCGCTGGGGCCCTGGTGCCACTTTTCCGGCAAGGTCGTCGTCCGGAGCGTCAACGTGGTCGGCGTCGAACGGCTGGAGTATCGACCCGTGCCGGCCCTGGACCTCACCAAGCTTCCGCGAACGGAGAGCACTGAAGCTCCGGCAACCCCGGCGTCCCCCGCGGCCACCCGGCCGTGTCCGGCCTGTAGTGCCCCGATCGACGTACGAGCGACTTTCTGCATCCATTGCAAGAAGTCGATCGCGACCGTGGTGCCCTGCGGCCATTGCGGCGAAGCCCGAGTACCGTCGGACCTCGAGAACTGCTGGCGCTGCGGCAGCCGGATGCGAGCGGCGGAGAAGACCGTTTGCCCGACCTGTTTCAGCTGGTCCGGTTACGAGGAGGAGTTTCCCTGTCCGGAATGTGGAGGCCTCGCCACCGTGGCCGCCGCCGGCATCGCTGCCGTCCCCGCTGCTCCCGGGGAAGTCGTACCGGTCGCGAAGGCCGGGCTCACAGCGCCCCTGATCTCGGCTCCCCTGAGCGCGACCGCACCGGCAGCCACCGGGGCAACGATCGAGTGTCCGACCTGCTTCTACACCGTGCCTCCAGGACCGACCTGTCCGATCTGCCAGGGCCTGTTGCCCGCTGCCTGACTCACTCGATGGAGGACCGATCATGGCTACCCGCACTTCTTCTGGCTCCGGTGGAGCGACCCTGGCGCTTCTGTTTCTCGTGGGAATTGCTCTCAACACGGCCATTGCCGTCGATGCCGGGTGGACTCGGCTGGTTCTGCGACCTTCGCAGGCTTCGGAATCTTCTGCCGAGACCGAGGACATCGAGGCGCTTCGTCGCAGCATCCTCTACGTTCAGGTTCGGCGCTGTGATGGCCAGGGTTTCTCTTCGGGGAGCGCGTTCGTGGTGGCGCCGGGCGTGCTGGCCACGGCGCGCCACGTGATCTCCGAGAGCCTGACCTGCCAGGCCGAGATCCGCGTGCGCGACGCTCAGGGCGGTGAGGCGACGGTACGTGTCCGGGCCGCAGACCCCGGCACGGACGTCGCTTTGCTCGAGGGGGCGGATCCCTCGCTTCCCGCCCTCCGGCTGGAGGCTTCAGAGCCCCACCTTGCGGTCAACGATCTGGTCGGCGTCGTGACGATCGGCTACCCCCTGCCCAACCAAGGCGGTGCTACGCCGGATCGGGCCGCGATCTCGACCGACGGCAATCTTTCGCGGTTCGATGCTACCGAGGGTGTCTTCATCGTGGCGGGGTTGAACTTGAACCCCGGCAACAGCGGTGGGCCCGTCTTCGTTCGCGGCAATGGCAACGTCCTGGGGATGGCGGTGGCAAAAGTGGAACGAGCGGATGGTCTTGGAGTCGTCGTGCCTGCCGACGCGATCCGCCAGCTCTTCGAGCAGGGAGCGAGGCCGGAGGCGGCGCCATGAGCCGCACGGACGGGCGGGCTCGTGCGTTGTTGCTGGGCTTGTTCCTGCTCGGGGGCCTCGGCGTTCTGGTTCCCCTGGTGCTCACGCCGCCGGCCTTTCTGGTGCTCGCCCTCGCCGACGAGGTGTTCGGAACTCCTCTCGACGGCCTGAACGGAGCCGTCACGGACATCACGACGGGAGTCACACTCACCCTCCCGGTCTCGGCTC
>JANRLG010000320.1:0-13307 GCA_033762835.1 Thermoanaerobaculia bacterium | reverse complement strand
TTTCGTGAGGCTGGCCGAGGCGCCTCGAGTTGTCACCAGCGTCGCATGTCGCGGCCGACCTCCGTGTCGGCCGATCGCCTCCCTTGGCGCCCCCGGCCGGTCCTTTTCGCGCTACCCTCTTCCTTCATGCGCTACGTCATCGCCTACGACGTTTCGAACGACAAGATCCGCCTGGCGATCTCGGAGGTGCTCGAGGGGTTTGGGACGCGGGTGCAGAAGTCCGTCTTCGAGTGTGAGCTCGTGGGCGACGGGCTCGAAGTCCTCACCGGCATGCTGCGGTTGGCGCTCGAGTCGCCGAAAAACGGCCAGGTGCGTTTCTACCGCTGCTGCGCGGACAGCTTCGACGTTGCCTTCGGCATCGGCGAGGTGGAGGCCGTGGGGACGGAGCCGGCGATCAGCCTCGTTACTTGCTGGCCTGAAGCGGCTTGGACTCGGTGGCGCGATGGGTCACCAGGGCATCGCGGAACACGAGCTCGTAGCCCGTGGGGGTGCGCTGGTAGCGCAGGAGCGGCCGTGAGAACAACAGGTCTCCGGGGATACCCGGGCCGAGCTCGGCGAGATCGCCTGGATAGGCGCCGTTCTGCTGGCGGTGACGCTCGAGCTTCTCGCGCACACGCTCGCCGTCATGAAGGCAGTCGTTGAAGACGAGAGCCACTTCTCGGGAACCCATAAGGTAGCCAACCGCGAACAGGGCAAAGCTGAACACCCCGGCGGCAAGGGCAACGCCGCGGTGAAAGCGCCAGCTCACGATCGTGGCGGCGAGCGTCAGGAAGACCGGAATGACCGCCGGCAGGGGATTCCAGGTCAGCGAGAATCGCTCTCCTACCCAGATACCCGTGATCGGCGTGAGGGCCAGGAGCAGCAAGAGCAGAAGCACGCGGCGCGGTGGCATGGGCATTCGACAGAGCTCCTTCTGGCGCTGGCGGCGCTTCCCCTTCGGGCTGACCTACAAGGCGAGCGCTGGCCCCGCCCGGCCGAGCCTCCTCCCCAACTCCTCGATCTCCGCCCCGCGGTGGAGCCGGGCGCGCCAGGGTTCGGGGATGGCCGCGAGGCCGTAGAAGGCGCCCGCGATCTGGCCGACGATGGCCGCCGTGGTGTCGGCATCGTCGCCGAGGTTCGCGGCGCGCAGGATGGCGGCTTCGAAGGACTCGGTGTGGTGGAAGCACCAGAGCGCCGCTTCGAGGGAAGCGACAGAGTAGCCCGAGCCGCGGATCTCCGCCTCGGTCTTTGCGCGATAGGCGCCCGCGGCCAGGGCTGCGACTGCCGGGGAGGCGAAGTCGAGACTCGAAGCGTCGAGCATGTCCGCCTTCGAGGCGCCGTCGAGACCGAGGGCGATCACGTGGGCCAGCAATCGGCTGCCATCGAGCGCCTCCGGCGCGGCGTGGGTCGTCCGGCTCGACTCGACCGCGTAGGTCTGGATCTGGTCGGCATCCGGGTGAAAGAACAACACCACCGGCGCCAGCCGCATCAAGGCACCGTTCCCTGCCGAAAACGGGTCCGTCGAGCCACAAAACGGCTGCCCGGTCGCCGCGAACTTCGCGAGCGCCGCCCGGACGGTCAGCCCGATGTCGAAACAAACCCCGGTCGAGCTCTGGTAGCCGTTCCGCCACCAGTCGAGATAACGACTCATTTGGTCTACGGCGTCGAAACCGTTCCGCGCCAGCAGGCTCTCCGCCAAGCACAGCGCCATCGAAGTGTCGTCCGTCCACTGCCCCGGCAGCAGGCCAAACGGCCCACCGCCGACCATGTCCGTGAGCGGCGCAAGACTGCCCCGAGGCCGAAACTCGACGGTCGTGCCCACGGCATCCCCGCAGGCCAATCCGACGAGGGCACCGGCCGCGCGGTCGGTCACTTCCACTCCGGTCTCTCGGGTCGTAGCAGCAGAAGAACTAGGCGGCAGCATCGAGTGACGATACCGCGAGCCGTGCTGCTTCACCCGGCCTCGACCGACGAAGCACAGTGCTCGCCCGTAGACCAGCCAATGAAGAAGCCGTTTTGGCGATCGACCCCGCAGCAGCCCGAGCCTGACCCGTCGTCAACCACGCCGCCCGGCAAGCGAGTTGGGAGAGTGCAGTGGCGAGTCGTGGTTCTCGTAGTATCACTCTCCGCACTCGGCTGGACCGCCTGGGTCGGCTGGCCCACCTGGCAACGCCTACGCCAGATTCACACCCTTCGTCAGTTCGTCGGTCTGGCTCACGACCTCGAACGCCACCGCGAGACTTGGAGGCGATACCCCGAATCCCTGAGCGAACTTCAACCGAAACCAAAACGGCTCACCGATGCCTTCGGCCGTCGCCTGCTGTATCTTTCCGAGAGCGATCGTTATCTGCTGATTTCGCTCGGCCGGGACGGAGAAAGTGACGGCACGAATTACTGGGCAGCTCGGAACCGGCAAGAGATCTATTTGCGTTGCGCGGGCCTGGACAGCGATCAATTCGTGAGTGATCGGGGCTGGCATCGGCGATGTGGCAAATGAGCGTAAGCCGGGCGGGTCCCGGCGGCGCTGGCCTCTGCCGGGTCGCCGCAGTCGGCCTCCGGCGCAGGAGAAGCAAATGGAGGGGATGGGCTCGTACACTCTCGACTCGTGCTCGCACTGTCCTCTCACCATCCCGGCCTTCGCGACCGGGGCGGCTGTCCTTCTCGGCCTGCTTCTGCTGAGCGTTCTCGGAGCGACCAGCCGGCGCATTTGGACGATCGCCCTCGGCCGGCTCGGGCTGATCCTACTTTTCCTCTTTCAGACGCTTTTCGGCTTTGAGACCGTGCGTTATGGGGTCACCACGGGAGCCTCACCGTGGGAGGCCCCCACTCCGGGCCTGGGCGCGTGGTTGTTCGGCGCCGTGACCGTTCTGTCCCTTTCGACTGCGATCATTCTGTGGCGATGGCGGCGGACGCGATCATGATCCAAGCTCGCCAGGTCAATCCGAACGAATGGCTCCGGCAGCCCTACGAGGTGGCACTGTCGTTTCGGAGCGGAATCGCGATCTTCGCGCCGGGGAACCCGTTCGAATGGGAGGAGTTCTTCGACGAAGGGCTCGGGCCGGCGCGGGCCGTGGGTCTCGAGACGCCAGGCGGCGAGCAGTTTCTGCTCCAAGATCACAAGAGCATGCCCGAGCCTTACGGTGTGTCGGCCTTCTTCGTCCAGCCGCTCGAGGAGGCCGGCGAGATCTTGAACGACGCTCTGAGCGCGCTCGGCTTGACCTCTGCCTCGCTGCTCTGGATATCACCCCGGATCACCCTGCTTCCCTACGACCTGTGGCGCCAGGACGACAACGGAAACCGCTTCTACATCGACCAGTGTCCGTGCCGGGCCGATGCCGAGCACGCGCGCTACGGATACGAGCGCCGCGGCCACAAGCAGGCCTATTTCGTCGAACGAGCGGAGAATCCGTGGAAGGTGCTGCGGCGAGACGAGAATGGTCTGGTCGTCGCGGGCTGAGGAGACCCTCAACTGACTGGGCAGGACTTCACCCGGAGCGAACATCAGCCAAACGACGAGGGCCTGAACCCATGGAAACACTAGAGAAATCCGGCGGCGCCAGAATCGGCTGGCTCAACGTTTCTTGGCCGTTTGGCGGGATCGAAGTCGCTCCGGGCCGGATCACGGCGTGAAGGCTCGCCCCCTGTTCAGTGCTCTGCCAGCCCGGCCGTAAGGTCCCAGAGCGTACCCTCCCAACCTCGCACCTCGCCGCGAGTTTCGCAGCGAGGGCAAGACCAATCGATCACTTCCTCCGTGGCGTCCAGGGAGCCCGCGATCGGGCCACCACAGATTTTCCGCCCCACTCGCTGCCGGCACTTCACCGCCATCGTGGTCGGTGCCGATGTAGCCAGTGTCGCCGCCGCAACGATCTCCGTCAGAAACTCGGCGAGCTCCCGCGCGGCGCCCGACTCCGGCCCGATCGTGCCGCCGGCGGCCAGGAAGTGGCTCAGGTCCGTGATGAGGATTTCGGGCATGCGAAGTCTCCGCTAGGGCTCGACCGAGCCTCTCTTCTCTGCCTACGGACTTCCCGAGCTAGAAAAGAAGGCGAAAGCCAGGGCCGCGAAGACCACCGCCGAAGCCATTGGCACGAAGGCCAGGGAGCGCGACGCCGGAGCGACGCGGCGATCCCCGCCGCGCCGGGAAAGCACCCAAGCCACTCCCACGCCGACGGCAACCACGCACCCCAGGAGTTGACCGAGCTGAAGCGCCTTGGAGAGCGATGTCACGCTTTCGCCCATGGTGAGGCCTCCGGTTCCGGCGAGGAAGTCACGGAGGATTCCTGAACCGCTCCAGACCGAATACACGGGCAACAAGCTGGCGAGCGGCCCGGCCCAGCAAAGCACACGCTGATTGGCCGACAGGTGCCAGCCCCTTGGCGCCACTGGACGAGGCCCACCACGAGCGCGAGGAGGGCCGTGAGTGCCAGGGCAACCGCCATCGGCGTATGAATTTCGGCCACGGCCTTGGAGAGGGTCAAGGGTGAAATGCCAGCACCACTCCCGGCGATGCCCTTGAAAAGGGCGAGCAACCGAAACGCCATCCAGGCGGCAGCCAGGGCGGGGATCACTGCGATCAATGCTATCGGCAGAAGACGAGGCAGGTCGTTCCGGCCCGTCGTCAGGTTAGATTCCTTTGGCTCGGACATCGTTCCCCCATTTCGCCGAAGTTGTCTCCGAAATATCGAACATCGCGCCCCGGGCGGCCTTCGCTCGATCTACCCCCGCAGCCGTTTCAGCTCCAAGTTGCGCCGGATCGTTCGTATCCCTGAAGGGTCTCGTTCTTCTTCGATTTCGACTTCGTCAGGCGCCAGTTCGCGGTCGTCTTCCGGGCGCAAATAGGACTCTCGGCTGCACACCAGTACCTCATCGTCCTTCCAGCGTTCGAGGGCATAGATGTCGTTCAGCCGAGCGATCTCAGGAAGTGGCAGCTCATGAGGCTGCGAGAAGTCGAAGATCATGGCATCGAAGGGGCCACCCCAGATGCATCCGCTGACCGCGAGGGCGAGGCGATCAGGCGACGGCAGGATCTCAGCCCAGCAGAAGCCGCTACCTTTAATTCCTGCTTCCGACAGGTAGACGTGCTCCTGCTCGGCGGTGAGATTGATCACCGAGTAACCTTGATAGTCCTCACCGCAAAGTAAGTACTCGTGGCCGTCCGGGTGCAAGACCCAGCAGTGCCAGAACGCCGAGTAGTTTCTCTCGACCACGGAGAGGAGCCGGTTGTCGGTGAGCCGGGTCACTTCGCCTCGGGTGTAGTTCCAGCGATTCGGCCCCGTGGGACAAGTACGAACCTCCAGGCGGAAGCGAGCCGTCGGCGACACGTGCTCTTCGATTACCTCGCCGAAGCTCGCCGCCGCGAAGTGTTGCCTGATGAGGTCTCGCATCTGCTGGTATCTCGGGCCGGCGGCAGCTCCCCACAGCGTCCGCTTTGCCACGGGGTCCCTCGGGTTCCGCTGCCAGGGCCACTTCACGCCGCGCTCCCTTCTGCCTTCCCTCGGCGACTCAGAGCACGATCTCGTAACCACACCCTCGACACCTCCGCCCGCGGGGGCCGCTCCAGACTCGAGTGGTTGCGCAGTGCGGGCAGAGGATCTCGGGTTTCAGGTGTGCCCCGCACACCCCGCACTCCTTCAGGTATCGGGTGCGTCTGGCGTTCTTCTGGAGCCGCTCGCGACACACGGGGCAGGTACCGCTTCGCTTGCGATCCGCCTGCTTTGTGGAGCGAGCGGACACAGGTCTCTCGACTTCCTCGAGGTCCCTCACGGCAGCTCGGCGAACCGCACGGGCGGATTGCTTCTTGGCGAAGGCCGTCGGACGTTCACCGTGCTGCTGGCGCTTGTGGCGATTCGTAATCAAATTTGCCATGGTCTCTTTGGGATTCTCCATCCCTCAGCCCCGCGGCGCAAGCGCCTCGTGACCTTCCCCGCCTGCGCTCACCGGAACCACCCCAAGATCGTCGAAACCGGCGGGCCGCCGCACGAATCGCGTAAGCTGTCGGCGCCTGTCGACTCACAAGGAGCCTCTAACATGGGCACTGCCTTTTGGCTTAGACGTTTCACAGTTGTCTTCGGCGGCGCCTTCGTCCTGATCGCTGCGGCCCAGCTGCTCCGCGGCCGGGCTTTGGAGTTCGCAACCTTCCACGGGCTGGTTTGGGCGGCCTTGTCCGCGACGATCTTCACCGTCGCCCGTTTCTACCAAGCCCGCCAGGGACAACACTGCGCGATCTGCCGCGACACGCCGGAAACGCTGGCCGGAGATGGGAGGCAACGATGATCCCTAACCTCGACCCACCCGCGGCGCCGTGGCAGGACCCGATCGTGGCCGAGCTCCGCGAAGCCCGCGAGCGCCTGTTCGTAGCCGCGGGCTACGACCTCGAGACGCTCGGCCAGCGTCTTCGGGAAGCCCAAGCTGCTTCCGGCCGGCAGGTGATCACTCTGCCCCCTCGCCGGCCCGACGGCCAACGCGGCGCCTCGGCTTGAACCGCCGCCGGCTGTCGCGAGCGTCGGAGGGAGACAGGAGTAGAATCCCTGCCATGAGCTCTCCGAACCTGGCCTCGATTCTGGCCTTGCCCGTTGCCGAGCGCCTTGAGCTCGTGCAGGCGATTTGGGACAGCGTGGCTCAGACGCCCGATTCCTTTCCGCTCTCCGAAGCCGAACGCAACGAGCTCGACCAACGCCTCGAAGACTATCGGCGCAACCCGGATGCGGTTTCCCCTTGGGCCGAGGTCAAAGCGCGGATTCTCGCTCGCGCGTGAGCCTCGAACTCCTGGTTACGGCGAACGCCGAGGCCGACCTCGACCAAGCATTTCGTTGGTACGAGGACCAGAGACTCGGGCTCGGGCGGGAGTTCTTGGTGGTCGTAGATGAGCACCTCGACCGTCTCGTCGAGAACCCGCGCCACTACCCCGAGATTCACCGCGGCCTGCGCCGCGCCCTCATCCGGCGTTTTCCTTACGCCATCTTCTTTCTCCTGAACGCCAAATTCGTCGTGATCTTGGCGGTCCGCCACCAGGCTCGCGAGCCGTTCCGTTGGCCGAAGCGGCGCCTTTGACTTGCGCGCCGCTTTCGCTCAGCATTCGCCGCTCCTTTCGAAGCTCCCATTCTCCGCCAAGAGCGCAGCCAACTCGGCCTCCCGCTTGTCGAGCAAAGCTGCGGCCCAGCTGCTCCGCGGCCGGACTTTGGAGTTCGCAACGTTCCACGGGCTGGTTTGGGCGGCTGTGTCTGCGACGATCTTCACCGGCGCCCGTTTCTACCCAGCCCGCCAGGGGCAACACTGCGCGATCTGCCGCGACACGCCGGAAACGCGGGCCCGAGATGGGAGGCAACGATGATCCCTAACCTCGACCCACCCGCGGCGGCGTGGCAGGACCCGATCGTGGCCGAGGTCCGCGAAGCCCGCGAGCGCCTGTTCGCCGCCGTGGGCTACGACCTCGAGACGCTCGGCCAGCGACTGCGCGAAGCGCAAGCAGCTTCCGGCCGGCAGGTGATCACGCTTCCTCGCCGGCCCGACGGCCAACGCGGTCTCGCGGCCTGAACCGCCCGCCGGCTGGCCATTCGATGATCGTCGGGACGGGTTCATGAAGAAGCTCGGACCGGCGGCGCTTTCAACATCTCGATGCAGTAGCGGACGACCTCGGCCACCGTCAACGAGAAGGCACCGGCTTGCCCTTGTTCGTAGCCGGCGCGCCAGTGGCGATAGCCTTCCTCGAAGGAATCATCGAGGTCGCCGAAGCCGACACACTCGGTGACGCTTTGATGGAGGGCGGCTTCGGTGATGGGCACATGGCCGATCTCATCGACGATACTGCCTTCCCGAGCCGGATGTTGGATGCCCAGACCGCTGATCCGGATGTGGACGATCACCCCATGGCGTGAAGACTCGACGCGCAGGATCGTAAGGCACGAGTCCTCGTTGCCTGGACGTGTTTGATACCGCCAGACATCGCCCGGCGTGTACAGCGGGTGTTCCAGTGCCGTCAGCATTCGCCGCTTCTTTCGAAGCTCCCATTTTCCGCCAAGAGCGCGGCCAACTCGGCCTCCCGCTTCTCGAGCAAAGCGAGCTTCCCCGCCTTCCTATCGCGAAACGCCTGGTAGAACCGCACGATCCGCACTCGGCGGCCCCGAGGCGGCACGACGATGGCGAGGGGGTTGAATTCGTCGCTGCCCCGAAAAGCCCGGAAGAGCTGCTCTGCCGAGCCTGCGTCCCGTGTCAGCCCCCACTGGTTCCGCTCCGACCAGTTGATGACGACGGCGCGCTGGCCCCAGCGCGGTAGCCAGTTTTCCTCGATGTAGACCTGCCACCGCGGGCTGTTCGAGGTCACGAGGAGAAGGTCTCGCCCCGGGAACTCGGTCCGAAACCGGCCCGGTGCTCGGAGGCGAAACCAGCCTGTCCTAACCAAATCCCAGAGCGCGAGCGGCACGGCGATGGCGAGCAGCACGGGACCGAGGAAGCAGACGGCGAGAAGGATCACGGCGCCGTGGGTGAGGGACTTCAGCCAGTTGGGCACCTGACAAAGATACCGGAGCTTCGGGACCAACGGCGCGTGGGAGGACGGAGGAGCCCAGTTCTTGCGCTCCCTTACCCCACCACCCACCCGGCCACCACTGGATCCGCCAGGTAGCCGGCGATGCCATGGCGGTTTTCGGTGTGGTTCTTGACGTCCTTCTTGTTGAGGATGGGCGGGTCGAAGCGGAAGCCGGTCGAGGCGTCGAGGGGGCGGAGGGCGACGACGTCGCGGTCGTCGAAGGCGTTGCGCCAGCTGCCGACGGCGGGCGGCGAAACGAGGGGGCTGTCGAGGTGACGCTGTAGGGCTTTGACGCCGAGGGGCGAACCGAGGGTGAGGAAACGCGGCACCGGGTGATTGCGGTTGCGGGCCAGCAGCACGTTGTAGGCCACGACGGTGCCGAGGGAGTGCGCGATCACGACGGTGGGCGACTCGTCGAAGGCGGCGGCCACCATGTCGTCGATGCGGCGGCGCACGCCGGGGAAGGTCAGGTAGACGTAGACGTCGCGGGTAACGAGGTCCACGACGCCGCTGTTGACGCCCGGCACGCGGTCGATGGCGCGCAGAATGGCCTGCACCCACTCCCAGTTCTGCGGCCCCCGCGGGCGCGGCGCACTCGGGTGGAACTCGCGCTCGATGTCCTCGCGGGTCAAACCGAGGCCGAGGGCGATCTCTTCGAGGATTTCGCCGCGCAGCGTTGGGTCGGCATCCGTCTCGGTGCCGCGCGCGTGGGCGTCGAGCACTCCGGGGGTTTCGACCTGCTCGACGAGGCGCATCAGCTCGTCACCGTAGAACGGAAAACGGAACACGGCGTCCGCCGGCAAGGCGAGCCCGGCGCGGGTGAGGCCGTAGGTCAACGCGTCGCGCCATTCCTTCTCGAGGGCGACCGGGTCTTTGCCCTGCTGGTTGCGCCCATGGATCATCACGATTTTCACGGCAACTCTCCTTGTCGGCTGGCCGCGAGCGCGAGCTCGAGGCCGGTTTCGTCGAAGGTCGTCCACAGCGCGGGTATGAGTTGCGCCCGCAGCGTTGTGTGGAGCGGGTGGTGGAAGGGCGTGTCCGCACCGAGGTGCGCCCAGCCCTGGGCCAGCAGGGGCAGAAACGGCGCCCTCGGTACGGTGAGGGCCGCGGCGCGGGTGTCCGGGAAGCGAGCGGCGAGGAGCGCAATGTCGAAGGGCACCGGAGTCTGCTCGGCGAAGGGCGCCAGGTGCTCGAAGACGCTGGCGACGCGAGCCAGGTCCCCGGCCTGGGCGTAGGCGTAGGCCGCCAGCACGCCGAGCGCCGGGTCGAGCCGCTTCTGCTGGCGCAGGCGATCCCCGAGCGCCGCCGCGGCCTCGCCTTCGACGGCCAGCCGGCCCTCGCGCGCCGCGACGGCGAGGAAGGCTTTGAGCTCCCGGATCTCGGCGGCGGCCAGGTTGAACTCGCCGAACAGCGGCGAGTTTTCCGAGGGCGCGTAGTTGAGCTCGACGAGCCGCCCGGACTCATCGACTCCGAGCGAAGCGACGAAGTGCGTTAGCCCGGCCACGACGACCCCGGTCACCCGGCCCGAGGGCACCCGCAGACCGAGCACCACCGACGTGCCGCCGCCGTCCCCGGGCGGAAAGAGCCGCACGCTCGGCAGGTCGTTTTCGACGAAGCTCTCCGTCCGCCAGCCGCCCGCGTGCACAGCGACAACCTCGGCGCCGCGCACGGTCAATCCCGAGCGGGTTGCGAACGACGGCCGCTCGACGCGAAGCGTCAGGCGCTGGACCTCGCGGCGGATCCCCAAGAAGTCCTCGTCCAGGTCTAGATCCAGCGAACGCTCCCCCCCGCGGCCCGGCGGCACGACCGAGAGGATGCGCTCGCCCGCCGCCCGAACGCCCGTGCCGACGTTGATCGGCTCGCGCTCTCCGCGTTTGGGGGCGCGGGCGGCCGCCGGGTCGACTTCGGCGAAGAACTTGGGCAACGCGGTCTCTGCCCGCACTTCCGGTGTCTGCCGCAGGCGCACGTCGAAGTCCGCCGCGGTCTGCGGCACGCTGCCCTCGAGCACGGGTTTCAAGGTGCGCGTGGTGACGACGGTCCGCACGCTGTCCGGCGGCCCGGCCGGCACCGGGATGTTCTCGATCCAGTTCTCCCGCGGCTGGCGCACAGCGCGGAGCAGCGTCTCGGTGAACACCGCCGTGAAGCCCTCGGGCGTCTGGCTGCGGGGGATTTCCCAGGACGGGCTGCCCGGCTGGGTGGCGTAGAGCGTGTCGATCTCGCCGCGTTTCGGGCGGTACGGCCCAGCCACGAACAGCGAGCCGCCGATGACCGCCGACAGCGGTGGCCCGGTGGCCGGCGTGCGGCAGGCGTCCGAGATGAAGACGACGTGCGGAATGCCGCAGTTGCGGGCGTCTTCCACCGAACGCACGAGGTTGATCGCCTCGTTCGGGTTCTCCGGCGCATCGGAGAGCAGCCAGTACTCGGTGCCCTGCGTGAGCAGGAAGCCGTGGCCGGCGAAGTAGATGACGAGCTGCTCGTACCCACCGGCATCGACGAACGCCTTGACCGCCCGGAACGCGTCCGAAAGGCCCACCCGCCCGCCGTCCGAATCGGTCAACAGAGTGACGTCACACCCCTGCTCTCGCGCCCAATCCGCGAACGCCCCAGCCCCCGAAGCCGCCGCCCGCAACGGCGGCATGGAACCCGCGCGATCGACGCCAAGGCAGAGAACGGCCCGGTTGGGCATGCAAGACCTCCTTGTCGAGCCCCCGGTCGGCTCTTGGTGGAGACGGTCCGGGAAGCGGAATTTCGAAGCTACGCGGGAGGTACTTTAGCGCTGAAGGCCGGGGGGCGACTTTCATCGTCCTCTTGGGTCGCACGGTAGATTTCAGTTTGAATCACGGATGGCCACGGATGGCACGGAGAACACGGAGAAGACACGGCCTCTTGATCCGTGAAATCCGTGTCATCCGTGGCCATCCGTGATTCAGACGAGGGTGGGTGGCGGCTCGGCTGAGCTTGTTTTCGCCGAGAATGTCCTCTAACCTAGATCCATGACCATCGAGCTCGTTGGAAGCCTCGAACGCGAAGCCCGCGAACTGGCGGCGCGAGAGGGTTGTGCGGTTGATGCGCTGGTCGCTCTCGCCGTCCGGTCCTACATCGACTATGCCGCGCTCACCGATCTCGACGCGCGAGACGTCGCGGAAACGCAGCTCGCTTTGGCGCCCGAGCTCGACCTCGAGCCCTGGGAAGACCCCCGCCGTTGAGACGTGGCGAGGTTTGGTGGGCGGACTTGCCTTCGCCCGTGGGTTCACGACCCGTCGTCATCGCCACCCGAGACCAAGTGCTGTCGTCGATCAGCTCCGTCGTTGTGATCTTGGTCACTCGCACGGTGCGTCAGCTCCCCACGGAAGTTCCGCTGGGACCTCGCCAAGGACTACCCGGGCCCTGCGTCGCCAACTGCGACAACCTCCTGACGGTGCCACGCAATCGCCTGGTGCGGCTGCTGGGTGCTTGTGATCGCGAAAAGCTCTCCGAGATCGACAGCGCTCTGAAGGTCTCTCTGGGCCTGCGCTAAGAGGTCTCGAGAGTTGGAGGGGCGGACCGGCCTTCCGCCGTCCCACGGGCTTCGAATCAACAGAGCAGGGAAGGGTTCAGCGGGTTCAGCGAGAACCTACCGAGTCGCGGCCGACCTCCGTGTCGGGCGCCACTTGTCCCGTCCTGTCCGGTCCTGTCCCACCTTGCTTGCCTTGTGGGCCTTGATTTTGTTGGATATCGGCTTGGGTAGCCCCGGAAGTGCCTGTCGCCATTGAGGCGGCCGACATTTCGCGACGGGCACCCAGAAAGGCCGATTGGGATCATGTCCACGTCGTATTTGACGGACTCCGTGGTCCGGAGTCTGCGGCCAGGGGCGGGACGGCAGGAGTATCGAGACTCCGTCGTCCCGGGCCTTGGTCTCCGGGTGGGGTCGCACCGCAAGGTGTGGTTCTTCGCCTACCCTTCGCCCGCGTCGCGGGACCGGGGCGGCAAGCCGGTCCGGCGACGGTTGACGCTCGGGCGTTATCCGCTCGTTTCGTTGTCGCAAGCGCGCGCCCGCGCGGCGCAGTTGCGGGACCAAATCCAGGACGGGCGAGACCCGGCCGCGGAGTCGGTGTCGCAGAACGGCCCGAGCATCCGTTTCCGAGAGCTGGCCGAGGACTACCTCGAGCGCTACGCCAAGGCGCGGAAGGTCACCTGGCGGCGGGATCAACGGATCGTTCGAACGATCCTCATCCCCGCCTTCGGGCCTCGCCCGGCGGAGTCGCTCACACCGCGAGAGGTGCGGACTCTGCTCGAAGGGCTCGCCCCACGGGGACCGTGGGCGGTGAATCAGGCCCATACGGTGCTCCGGCGGCTGCTCTCGTGGGGTGTCGCGCGGTTCGACGTGCCGGGCAATCCCGCGCGCATGATCGAACAGATGTTTCCGAAGAATTCGCGGGATCGAGTCCTGCGACCGGAGGAAGTGCGGCGGATCTGGTGGGCCTGCCAAGAGCTGTACGGGGCCGGTGCGGCGCTCGTTCAGCTGCGGCTAGCCACGGCTCAGCGCGGGCTTCAGCTCTGCCGGATGAAGCGGGAGCATCTGGAGCGGGACGGGGCGGACCTGGGGTGGAACGTGCCGGCGGCGGACACGAAGACGCGCAAGCCGATTCGGGTGTTTCTCTCGCCGCTCGCCCGCGAAGTGCTCGACGCGCGGACGAACTCCTTGCATCCGCTCCTTCTGCCGAATCCCCGCGGCGGCCAGATGAACGGCCGGGTTCACCCCTCGGTGCTGACGTCCATCCGCGAGCGATCCGGAGTCCACGACTGGATGCCGCTCGACCTCCGGCGC
>JANRLG010000319.1:0-27215 GCA_033762835.1 Thermoanaerobaculia bacterium | reverse complement strand
GCCACGAAATCGCCGTCGTGTATCACCGCGGGTTCGTCGAGCACCACCGAAGCGATGCGGGCGACCAGGAACCGCGCCAGCTCCTCGAGATTCGTCAGCTGCGCCGAGAGCACCTGACGCGCTTCCTCGGTGTCCACACCGACGTTGAAGAAGGTGCCGCGGGCGCGGGCCAAGGGCTCGACCGAAAGGAAGTCGAAGTAGATCGGCTCCGTGGGCAGGCCGACGTGCTCTTTGCGCCACCGGTAGTACCCGGAGAACACCGTCTGCAGCCCGCGGTTCCACGGCCCGAGTTTGGCGAAGGCGCGCAAGTGCGAGGCGGCGAACCGGCGATCCGTGAACAGGTCGTTGATGAACGGGAAGACGTAGAAGACGAAGTAGACCGCGAGTTCCCAGACGTATTTCAGGGAGTAGGCTTCGGGGTCTCCCAGGCAGTCGTAACTCTTGGCGTAGGAGGGGAGATAGGCACCGTAAACCGCGCGCTCGATCTGTTCCGCCATCAGCGCCTTGGCTCGCAGCTCGTCGCGATCCCGGGTCTTGATGGCATCCACGATCAGCGTGTTGTGAATGGCGATCAAGTCCGAGCCGGGGCTGTAGAGCGGATCCGAGAAGCGGCCGGCCTCGCCGGTCAGCGCCCAACGGCCGGGGTCGATCGTCTGCGCGCAGTCGTAGGAGTAGTCCTTGAACCCGCCGAAGCCCACCACCGGTCGCTGTGCCAAGTCCGCGGCGAAGAGCGGGAACCGCTCGGAGATCCACGCCGTCGCCTTGGCCACCGAGTTGACGTCCTCGAAGTTGATCACGGCGCGGTCGTAGACCAAGCCCAGGCTGGTCTTGCCGTGGAGCGGGATGACCCAGAACCAGAAGCCTTCGCCGACGAAGTGGTTGGTGGCGAGCCACAGGGGCATGTGACCGAGCTGGCGCCGGCTCTTCGAGACGCGCCGCTGCTGCCGCGGCAGCTCGGAAAGGGCGCCGACGTCGAGCAAGCCGTCGACCCACCAGAAGAACGTGCCGTGGCGCACCTCGTTGGCCTTTTCGAGGCCGCGGCGTTTGGCCAGCACCTTGTTGCGGCCGGTGGCGTCGACCACCCAGCGGCTCGAAGCCGAACGCGGCAGGTCGCCGAGCTGGTAGCGCACCGTGTGGGCGGCCTCCCCAACTCCGAGGTCGACCTCCACGCCGGCCACCCCGAGGGCCAGCGAGAAGCGCGGATTCTCGAGGCACAGGCGCAGCAGTTCCCCCTCGAGCACGTTGCGATCCACTTGGTAGCTCGCCACGTTCGATAGGTCGCGGATGTAGGACTGGCTGAAGTCTTCGATGCCGCGGTTCGCCCGCCCGGCCGTCGGCCAATAGAACCGCAGGTTGTACTTGAGGAAATGTTCCCGCAGCAGGTGCTCCTCGAGCTCGAGCACGCGGGAGAGGTAGTAGCCGCCGAGTTGAACGGTCGATTCGCCGACTTTCTGCTTGGCCGGCGGCAGGCTCGAGCGCCGCTCGAGCAGCAACACCGTCTGGTCGGTGTCGAGCAATAGCTGACGGGCGAGCGTCAGGCCGGCCAAGCCGCCGCCCAGGATCACGACGTCACAAGCGGACTCGGTCTTCACGGCGTCCCCTTTCTGATCACCAGAGCCACATGTTGGCCATCCATGGAAGCGGCGTGGACGAGGCCGACCCGGGCGTCCAAAGGCCGCGTCCAGCCATTTTCCGGATCGATCGGCAAGTCGGGTTCGATCGTGTCGAGGCCGCGAATACCGGGCACGGTGCCGGTCGCGAAGACCGCCAGGAGGGCCACGGCCTGGAAGGCTCCCGAGGCGCCGAGGGCCTCGCCGGTCTGGGCCTTCACGGCGACGACGGGCAGGTGAATCGCGCGAGCCCCGAAAACCCGGCCGAGGGCCAAGGCCTCGGCGCGGTCGAGCCGCAGCGAGCCGTTGGCCGCCGCGGAAACGACGTCCACGGCCTCCGGTGCGAGCCCCGCCTGGGCGAGGGCCGCGGTCATCGCGCGGGCGGCGGCATCGGCAGCAGAAGCGGCGTCGCTGCCGCGGGAGGGGTCGAAGCGGTTGCCGCTGCCGAGCAACTCGGCGTGGATGCGGGCGCCGCGAGCGCGCGCCCCCGCGGCAGTCTCGAGCACCAGGAGGCCGGCTCCCTCGCCGTGCAGGAAGCCGCGGCGGTCGGCGCCGAAGGGTTTGGGGTCGGCCCCGTTTGCGAGCAGCTCCCCGCGTCGGTCGAAGCCGAGAAACGACTCGAAGCACATTTCGTCGGCGCCACCGGCGACGAGGATCTCCGCCTGACCTCGGCGCAGCAGGTCCCCCGCGTAGACGAGGGCGGCGAGGCCCGCGGCCGGGCCGCCGGAGATCGTGGCGTTGGCCCCCGGCAGGCGGTGCCAGATCGCCGCCTGGCCGGCCGCGGCGTTGATCACGCTGTTGGCGAAGTCCATGGGTTTGGCGTAGATCGGCCCCTCGACCAAGGCCCGGCGGTCGAACTCGGCGATCGTCTTCAAGCTGCCGAACATGGTGCCGAGCACGAGGCCGATTTCCGGCGCGGGTGCCCCCGCCGGGAAGCCGGCATCGTCGAGCGCCAACCGTGCCGCGGCCGTGGCCAGCAGGCCGGTACGGTCGAGGGGGCGGAAGTTGCCCGCCCCGAGCGACTCGGCGGGGTCGAAGTCGGTCAGCTCGCCGCCACGGTGGGCGCCGAGGCCGGCGGTGTCGAAGCGGGTGACGTCCCGGAAGCCGGTGACGCCCGAGAGCAGGCCGGCGGTGAATCGAGGCGCCCCCGCACCCAGGGGGGAAAGCACACCGAGGCCGGTGACGACGGGGTTTTCGTGGCTCATGAGTCGTACTTCCGGAACAGTACCGAGGCGTTGTTGCCGGCGAAGGCGCAGGCGTTGTTGAGAGCCATCCGCACCGGCAGCTCGCGGGCTTCGTTGGGCACGCAGTCGAGATCACACTCGGGGTCGGGTTCCAGGAAGCCGATCGTGGGCGGCACGCGGTCGGTGCCCACGGCCAGGGCGCAGACGGCGCTCTCGAAGGCCGAGGCGGCGCCCATGGTGTGGCCGATCATGGACTTGATGGAGGACGTCGGGATCGTGCGGGCGCGCTCACCGAAGGCCCGCACCAGGGCCAGAGTTTCGAGCTTGTCGTTGGTCGGCGTGCCCGTGCCATGGGCGGAGATGTAGTCGATGTCGTCGACCGTGGCGCCCGCGTTACGCAGCGCGCGTCCGATGGCTCGGGCCAGGCCGTCGCCTTCCGGGTGAGCCGCGGTCATGTGGTGGGCGTCGCAGGCCAGGCCGTAGCCGGCGACCTCGGCGTAAATCCGCGCTCCGCGCCGACGGGCGACCGCCTCGGTTTCGAGCACCAGGACGGCGGCGCCTTCGCCCGGGATCATGCCCTGGCGGTTTTTGTCGAAGGGTCGGCAGACATCCGGAGAGACCGCGCCGAGCCGGGCGAAGCCGGTGTAGGTGATGCGCGAGAAGGCATCGGCGCCGCCCGCCAGCATGACGTCCGCGCGGCCGTCCCGCAGACTGTCGAAGGCGTACCCGACGGCGTAGTTGCCGGCCGCGCAGGCGGCCGGGATCATGACGTTCTCGCCCCCGAAGGACAGCTCGGCGGCCACCGCCCCGGCGATCGTGTGGCTCGGGTAACGCCCCAAGAAGCCCGGGCCGACCTCGGCCAGCCGGCCGGCGACATACAGGTCGTCGAAGTGTTCGACCTCGAGCGGCTCGCCGGAGGTGGTCCCCATGGCGACCCCGGCGCGGTCGAGGTCGAGCTCGCTCGGCGAAAGCCCGGCGTCGGCCAAGGCCATGCGTGCCGCGGCGGCGCCCATCTGGGAGGCTCGGCCGCCCGCGGCCAGCGGGTCCGCGAGGTGGTCCGCGGCGTGGAAGTCGGGCACCTCGGCGCCGTTCTTGACGCGATAGGCCGCGGTGTCGAACGACGTGATCGGCCGAATGCCCGAGCGCCCCGCGAGGAGACCGGACCAGAAGCGCTCGAGCCCGGTGCCGATCGGGGAGATCACCCCGATGCCGGTGACGACGATGCGCGGGTTCACGGCGCTCAGGCCCCGACCGCGACGGCCTTCTCGGCGATCAAGGTCTCGACCAGGCCCACCACCTCGGGCAGGGTCCGCATCTGGGCCAGGCGGTTTTCGAGGTCCTGGATGCCGAGCTGGAAGGCGTAGTCGACGTCGACGCCGATTTCGAGCAGCGACAGCGAGTCGAGGGCCAAGTCGTCGCGCAGGTCGGCGTCGTCGGCGATCGACGCCACCGGCAGGTTGGCGACGTTACCGATGATTTCTTTAATTTTGGCGTTGATGTCAGCGGTGCTCACGGTTGCCTCCTGAACAAAATTGAGAATCAGTTCCGAGTCTATTCTCTCCCGAAGAACGTCGAATCGGGCTCTGGGGGGCCATCGACGGCTGGCGACCTGCGCTTCGTCGTAGGCTCTCGGCAAAGAAACGATGACCACCGTGGTTGCCCTCACTCCTCCGCGCGGTCGAACGGCCCCCACGCCGTCCGGCGCTCTCCACGTCGGCAACGCCCGGACGGCGCTCTTGGCCTGGCTTTCGGTGCGCGCTCGCGGCGGCAAGTTCCTCTGGCGAGTGGAGGACCTCGATCCCCCGCGCGTCGTGGCCGGGGCCGCGGACGCGGCGCTGCGGGACCTCGCGTGGCTCGGGCTCGACTGGGACGAAGGCCCCGACCGCGGCGGGCCGCATGCACCGTACCGGCAGTCCGAACGCGCTGGACTCTATCGCGCGGCGCTCGACCGGTTGGCCGCCGCGGGCCAGCTGTTTCCGTGTCGGCGCTCGCGCCGGGAGCTGGCCGAGATCGCCACGGCGCCCCACGGCAGCGGCGGCGAGGTGCCCTACCCGGCCTCCTTGCGACCGCGGGAATTGGCCGCGGATTGGTATCAGCGGCTGCGCGCGGGCCGCGACCCGGGTGCCGCGCTGCGCTTCCGCGTCGAGCCCGGCACGGTGTCGTTCACCGATCGCGTCTTCGGTCGCCAGGCGGAAGATCCGGCCGAATCCGTGGGGGACTTCGTGCTCCAGCGCCGGGACGGGCTTTTTGCCTACCAGCTCGCGGTGGTCGTCGACGACCTCGCCATGGGCATCACGGAGGTCGTCCGCGGCGCCGATCTGCTGGCCTCGACGGCGCGCCAGATCCTGCTGATCCGGTCCCTCGGCGGCGAGGTTCCGGACTACGCCCACGTACCGCTCGTCGTCAACGCCGCGGGCGAGAAGCTCTCGAAACGCGACCACGGCCTGACCTTGGCGGAGCTGCGCGCCGCGGGGGTCGAGCCGACGGTGCTGGTCGGCCACCTGGCCTGGAGCCTGGGTTTGCGCGCGGAGCCCGAGGCCGCCACGCCCGCCGAGTTGGTGGCCGAAAACCTCGGCGGGCTCGATTGGGAAAAAATTCGTCGCGTGGCCTTCGCGCTGCCCGTGGACTTCGCGGGTGTCTTGAGAGGATGACGGCGAGCCCCAGCACCCCGGCTCAGGGACCACCGAACCCCTGGAACAACGGGTTGCTCACCTGTTTCAAGAGCTGGCCCAGGACTGGGATACGGCTGGCCAAGAGAGCCAGAAGCGGGACCATGACGTAGGAGAGCAGGTTGAAGATCAGCTGGGTCCAGCTCTTCACTTCGGTTGCCTTGACGCCCGCCACGGTGGAGAGCATGGGGTTCGTTTCCATCTCGAGAAACACCTTCAGGACCGTTGCCGCGAGTCCCAACAGCGCGGCGGTCACGCTGAGGGTGAGCAGGCTCCGCGGGTGGTAGTCGTAGAACGAGACCGTTGCCAGCGCGGTGAGGCCGAGCCATACGGTCGTCAGTAATTGAAGGCGGAGGATCTCGAACACGAACCGCAGGTAGCCCACGAATCGGAAGGCTCGAAACTCGGCCCAGTCACGGCTGGTGCCATCGGCCTCGAACTGCTGGAACAGCCGCTGGAGCTTCTGCCGCGCTTTGGTCTCACGCTCGAGGTCGTGAGCCGACTCGGCTTCCATCATGATCAGGCGCTCGGCCCGCACCTCGTCGCCGCGAGGGTCCGCGGCAAGCTGACGCTCGGCCTCCGTCGCGGCAAGCTGAGCCATGCGGAACTTCGGCATCGAGAACGCGAAGGAACGCATGGGGTTCCAATCGAGGCTGTCAACCAGGTCCTGGACGCGTTTCTTGTCTGCGTCGGTGCCGTCGTGGTGGAGGGCTGTCAATAGGGCCGGTGGCACCCGCACCAGGAGGCGCTGGATCTCGCGCCACAGAGCTACGAATCGGTACCAGGAGATGGCGCCGAGGGCGAGCAAGAGGAGCACCAGGCACAGAAAGTACCAGCCGTAGGCCGCCGACTCAGCCACCGGTTTGATCGCGAAATCGTATCCGGCGACGACCACTGCCAGGAGGACCAGCACAGCCAGGGCGCTCCAAAAACGCCGGTGGCTCGCGGGCGGAAAGGCGCCGCTGAGCAGCGGGCCGACCCGCTGGTCGGCAGCGTCGGCCGCAGCGCGCAACTCGGCCTCGCTCGAGAGCAGCCCTGGGCGTGGAAAGGCCAAAGCATGGCGGGCGGTGGCCCGCAGACGCTTGAGTTGGAGCAGGAACCAGCCGAACAGGGCGAGAGCGACAAAAAGAAGGGACACCAACGGAGACAAGCCGCCCGTGAAGGTCACTGCCCGTTGGTAGAAGAACTGCCGGTTGATCTGACCGCCGGTCCATCCCTCGACCAGTAGCCAGCCGACGAGCGGCAGAATCACCAAGCCGACGGGAATCCACTGACGTTCGCCGCCCGGCAACGCCCGTTCTGCCAAGGGATGGCCTTCGCCGCGGCGGAATCTGGCGGCGATTCGGAGACCGAACGCGCACGACAGCGTGTACATCGCAGCCAGCAACACCAAGGCCAGGCCCAGGGGGAAATCTCCACTAGCGATTTCCTTGGACGCCAGGAGGCCGACGACGAGAGCGACCCAGGCCGCAAGCGCCAGTAAGGAGAGGGCGCCAGCGAGCAGCCATCGGCCCTGCCACGCCGGGCCGCCACCAACCGGGATGTTGGTCTCGGTGGGCTCGCTTTCGCGCGGTGGGGCGGTGCGATGGGCCCAGGCCGCGGCAAAGCCGAGGCAGGCGAGGAAGAAGCCGAGCGCGAGGATCACCCGGCCCCTGAGGGCGACCCCGTCGGGGCCCGGCAGGGAAGCGGTCGCGCCCGCTTTCGGGTCCAGCGGCACGGTGAGGATCGGCCAAAAGGCGCCGCCACCCGCCGCTACGATCCAGCCGTGTCGTCGACCCTCGACCAGCCGCTCGGCGCGTTTCTCGGGCGGCCCCACGAGGGCGCGGACGGCGCGCAGGATACCGCTCTGGGTTTCGCCCGCCAGGTGCTGACGGTTCGTACCCGAGCCCTCTGGGATGAGCGGAGCCGAGGTGACCACCAGGGTGCCTTCGAGAGCGACGCTGGCCTGAGGATGGGCATAGAGCAGCGAGTTGGTGAAAGTCAGTAGCTGCAGGTCGGGCGCCAGCGTGCGCAGACGCCGGCCGAGGTAGACCTTGTCCATCGGGTCCGTCGACAACAGTCCGACCACCTGGAATCCGTCGGTGGCGAGTTGCCGGATCAGGTTGGCCAGCGCCAGGTCGTCGAGGTCCACGGTGTCCGGCGAGAGTTCGCCGAGCACATCGACGGCACGGCCGGGCGAGGTCAGGTCGAGCTCCAACTCGGTCTTCGGCTTGCGCTTCAACTCGAGTTCGTTGGCCTGCGAGCTCGCGGGGGCCGGTCCGTTCTTGACCCGCTCGCCGAGGGCCTCCCGGAGACTCGACAGGCGGCCAGAGAAGCGGACGAAGACCGGCTCGAGATCGCAGCCCTGGCCCTGCGGTGTCCGGAGGCTCGCGCCGTAGGCGGTGTCGGCCTCCACCAGCAATGCCACGCTCCGGCGGCTCTTCAAGGCGAGGCGTCGTTGCAGGGCGCACAACGCTGCATCCACCAACACCCGGTCCTCGGGGACTGTCCGGTCGAAGCTCGCCGCGGTGCCGAAGCGCTCGAAAGGCTCCTCGAGATCCGCTGCGGTGGCCGATCCGGTGATGATCTGGGCGCCTTGCTCCTTCTTGTGGGCGAGGGCCCGGGCCAGCGATTCCGCCGTACCCGAGAAGTAGGGGCCGAGGATCGCGAGCGGCGTTCGATTGGCGCCAGCCCGTTGCTCGATTCGGCGAATGGTGTCGATCGCGAGATGGAAAGCAGCGGCGTGGATGCCCTGCCGCGGGGTTTCCCCGACCAAGAAGACGATTCGCAACCGGGGCAACTCGTTCCTCGCCGCCCAGCGGTAAAGGAGCACTCCCGGTTCGGTGCGATGTTTCGACGCGTTGTTCTTCTTGTCGGAGTGCCACGGCAACCAGAAACGATCGAGCAGGTAACCTTCGGTCGCCAGGCCCCGTTGGAGCCCGTCGAGAGCCAAATCGAAATCGAGGGCGAGCGTGGTGTCGAGAGGATCCGGGAGAGTGACGATGAGGTGCTCGAACCGGGTGCCAGGAGGCAACAACAAGGGGCCGTCATGGTTCTTGGCGTCCTCGAGTTGCCCGGTGAACTCACCCAGCAACTCGAAAACGTGAATGCTTCCGGCCGTCGGGGCGGAGGCCGTGTTGGCCGGGCTCGGGGAATTCTCCGGAGGACTCGAGCCGACCGTCAGTGGACTCGTGGGTGGGGCCACGGCGGTGGTATCTCGGAGCGGTAGCAGCGTTATCACCAACGCCACGAGCGCCATCGGCACGAGCTGCTTCCATTCCACGAACACTCTCCTTGCTCTCACCGTTTTGTGACGGGCCGACAAAGAGAATTTCTGAAACTCAGGACGCCGGCAAGTGGCTACGGAATATGTGGGATTGTCGGGTTTGCATATCCATGGTATTTTGACATTGCCGTCGATTGACGATCAGGAGACCCGATGCACCCTCTTCTTCGCACCTCCGCCCTGTTTCTACTGGTTTTTGCAGCTCCGCTCGGCGCCCAGACGGTGCCTTGCCCAGAGAAGGGGCTCGAGCCGAGGAAGTTCCGATCGCTGGGCGCATGGGTGTCGTTTTCGGCCCAGCAACCCCCTAGGACATGGATTTCCGACGGCACAGCCGAGGGGACCCGTCCGCTGATCGAGTTGTGCGGGACATCCTGCCGGGAGCCCGTTTCCGCACCGTCGCGGCTGGGGGACGGCTTTCTCTTCGGCACGCCGGAGGGATTGTGGTTCTCCACGGGGACGGTGGGCGGGACCCGGCTCCTGCGCCCGTGGCCAGCCAACGGATTTGCCGTGACGCCGGGCCAGCCCGTGGCCGCGGAGGCTGACCAGCGGGTTTTCCTGCAGGTCTTCGACGAGCTGTGGGTGACCGACGGGACGCCGACTGGAACGGCCTCGGTGTTTCGCGCCGCGGTCGGTGACGCCACCTCCGAAATTCGCGGCCCGCACCTCCGACTCGCGGACGGCCCGGCTGGCCCGGAGGCCTTTTTCACCGCCGAAGCGGCCCCCGGTGGCCCCGTCGGGTGGTGGGTGTGGCGCACGCGGGGGTTGGGGCCGCCCGAGGCCTCGGGTCCGGAGGTCTCGAGTTTTGCGCGCTTCCGGCTGGCGGCCACGGACACACGCGCCTTTTATTATTCCGGTACGCCTTTCAACGCCGGCGGCGTCGAGGCTTGGAGCACGGATGGCACTCCCGGCGGAGCCCAGCAGCTTGGTACCTTTGGTTCGGACACGCCTCTCAGCGTGGTGACGAGTGCTCACCTCGCCTACTTCTTCTCCGCGCCCTTTCGCTTGTTCCGGATCTGGCGGACGGATGGCACGGCTGGTTCCGTGACGCTGGTGCGGGCCGCGGAAGGTTTCCACCTGCTCTACGTCGGCCGACCGGAGCACGCCCCCTTAGACGACCTGATCCTCCTCCGTCAGATTGCGCCGCTCCAGCTCCCTCGGGATCCGGACAAACTGGTGATCGTGGACGCCCTCGGCACTCGCACTCTCGGCCAGAACCTGGGGCCGGTGGGCGAGCCGGTCTTGCCGCACGATGGAGTCTTGTTGTTCGCCGGCCTCGACCCCGACCACGGCCTCGAGCCCTGGGCGGCGGATGGAACGGCGGAAGGCACCCGCCGCGTGGCGGATCTTTGTCCGGGCGCCTGCTCGTCGGAGGCGCGGCCGATCGCGTCGGTCGACGGCCGGGCCTTCTGGCTCGCGCGCTCGAGTGGCCTGGGGGGCGACGGCGAGCTCTGGGTCCAGGATTCCCCCGCGGGCGGCTTTCGGCGGCTGACTCCCCCAGGGGTCGCCGCCGGGCCGGCACCGGGTGCCCCACCCGAGGGCCTGGCAGCCGCCGCGGAAGGTACTTTGCTGTTCGCCGCGGGCCGGGGCCGAGAGTCCGAGCTCTGGGTGTCGGACGGCACGAGCACGGGGACTCGCCCCCTGATCGACTCGACGCCCGGTAACCCGTCACCCCCGGTCGGGCCGTGGCTGGAAGGCCCGGGGATGCCGGGGTTCCGGGTCAAAGTCGTGATCGAGAACCAGGGCGGTGCCTGTCGTGCCGCGGCGATCGAGCCCGCGTGCCTGCCGGAAACGGTCTGCTTGAGCGGCGCCCTCCCTGGGCGCGCCGAGGTGTTTCTCCGCGTTGTGGGGCCCAAACCCAACGGCTTTCTCTGGCCCACGATCTTCCGGGCGACGACCTCCACCGTGCACGTCTGGATCGAGCAGATCGCGACCGGCGTCAGCCGCTACTACGAGCTCCGCGGATCGGCTCCCGGCCGCGACGAACTCGACGGGTTGTTCGATCGTTTGGGCTTCGAACCCTGAGCAGGCGAAACGTCTCAACCGGCCACGGAGACGCCCACGAGCCAGCCGATCCCGTAAGTGACAGCCGCCGCGGCGAGACCGAAGGCCATCTGCCGGAAGCCGGAGAAAAGAACCCCGCGGCCCGTCAGCAGAGTGATCGCGGCGCCGATGCCGAAGAGGCCGACGGCGGAGACGGCCAGGGAGACGGTCACGGCGGGCTGGCCGGCGAGCAAAAGGAAGGGGCCGACCGGGATGATGGCACCGAGGGCAAACAACACGAAGGACGTCAGGGCGGCCTCCCAGGCCGAACCTCCGAGTTCTTCGGGGTCGATGCCGAGTTCCTCGCGGGCCAGCGTGTCGAGGGCGCGCGATTCGGTCGCCAGAATCGAGGCCGCGAGTTCCCGTGCCCGTTCGGGTGGCACCCCTTTCGACTCGTAGATGAGAGCCAGTTCGGCGGCTTCCTCCTCTGGGTGAGCGGCGAGCTCCGCGCTCTCGATTTCGATCTGGCGGCCATAAAGCTCCCGCGAGCTTTGGACCGAGAGCCACTCTCCGAGCGCCATCGAGATCGCCCCGGCCAGCAGGCCCGCGAAGCCGGTCAGCAGGATCGCCCGTTCTTCGAGGGCGGCTCCGGCGACGCCCATGACCAGCGAGAGGTTGGAAACCAAGCCGTCATTGGCCCCAAGCACGGCGGCGCGTAGCGCATTACCGCCGACTGCCCGGTGGCGGCCCTCGAGGCGCGCCACATCACCTCCGGCGAGCCCCCCCGTCGTTCCGCCCAAGGCCGAAAGCAGGCGCCGGTGGCCGCTCTCGTCGGCTGCCAGGGTGGTGCCCCGCGTCTCGTCCAGGGTCGAGTACTTGCCCGCGTCGGCCTGCTCGGCGCCTACGACGATGGGCAGCACCACCCCCACGCCGAAGCGCCGGGCGATCCACGCCAGGATGCGCGCCCTTCGGCTCGGTCTCACCGAGCCGGGCTCGACACCGACTTTCTCAGCCCAGAACGCCGCGTGACGCCGTTCGGACTCCGCCATGCGACGGTAGACCCTGGCCAACCCGGCATTCGTTTCGAGGTCGGCCAAGCGATCGTAAAGAAAGGCACTGTCGGTTTCGGCGGTGAGGTGGCTGCGGTACTGGCGGTCGCTCATAGGGCGATTCTGGCGCGGGACTGCTGACAGCAGGATGAACGAGAGGACCAACCTCCCGGGCCGCTGATCAAGGCCTGCGGTAGAATGCCGTAAGTCTTTCGTACCCCATGAACTCCCTCACCCCCGAGCTCATCTCCCGCATCCTCGCCCGCCAGGGCCACGTCTCGGCCGAACAGGCGGAGATGATCGTCAAGGAGGCGCGCTCGGTGCCGATGCGGGTGCGGTCTTCCCAGGCTTACGAGCAGCGAGCGTTCGGGTACGAGGTGGTGGTCGGGCTCCAGCTGGTGGACGCCAAATCCGGCGCCGAGCAGGTGGGGGAGACCACGATCGGCCAGGCGATCGCCAAAGAGGCGCGGTTGCCGTTCGTGCGAATCGACGTGTTGTCGCTCGATGCCGATTTGATCGAGTCGCGGATGTCGCGGCCGTTCGCGCGGCGTCATCGCATGTTGCCGCTGGCCATGCAGGGCGGCAAGCTGCGGGTGGCCTGCGCCAATCCGTTCGATCTCGAAGCGGTCGACTCGTTCAAACGCTTGGCGGGCCGAGACATCGAGCTCGTGGTCGCGACCGAGCCGGACATCCTGCGCGCCATCACGGACTTTTACGGCCTGCGCCACTCGGTCAAACGGGCCGAGCACGACCTCCAGACCGGCGTCGATCTCGGAAACCTCGAGCAACTCGTCCGCATGAAGAGCGAGACCGAGATCGAGTCTTCCGACCAGCACGTCGTCAACGCCGTCGAGTTCATGCTCCAGCACGCCTTCGAAAACCGCGCGTCGGACATCCACATCGAGCCCAAACGCGAAAAAAGCCTGATCCGCTTCCGCATCGACGGCGTCATGCACGACATTCAGACCATGCCGGCGATCGTGCACAAGGCGGTCATCTCGCGCATCAAGACCATGTCCCGGTTGGACATCGCGGAAAAGCGCCGGCCCCAGGACGGACGAGTCAAGACGACCCGCGCCGGCCGCGAAGTCGAGCTGCGCGTCTCGACCTTGCCGGTGGCCTTCGGCGAGAAGGTCGTGATGCGCATCTTCGACCCCCAGGTGCTGCTCCAGGATCTGTCGGGCCTGGGTTTCTACCCGGAAGAGCTGGCGGTCTTCAACGACTTCATCACCCGGCCCCACGGCATCGTGCTCCTGACCGGCCCCACCGGCTCGGGCAAAACGACCACGTTGTACTCGGCGCTCAAGACGATCGCCGTGCGCGAGGTCAACGTGACCACGATCGAAGATCCGATCGAAATGGTCCACGAGGACTTCAATCAGGTCGCCGTCCAGACCAAGGTCGGCATCAGCTTCGCCGTGGCCCTCCGGCACATCCTGCGGCAGGACCCGGACGTCATCATGGTCGGCGAAATCCGCGACGCGGAGACCGCCCAATACGCCATCCAAGCCGCACTCACCGGCCACCTCGTCTTCTCGACCCTCCACACCAACGACGCCGCTTCGGCCATCAGCCGCCTGGTGGACCTCGGAATCGAACGCTTCTTGATCAGCTCGACCCTGATCGGTGCCATGGCCCAGCGCCTGGTGCGCCGCATCTGCCCGCACTGTTCGACCGAGCGCACGCTCACGGCCGACGAAGTGCGAACGCTCCGCCTCTCCGTGCCCGAAACCAAGAAAGTCAAAGTGCGCGAGGGCGCCGGCTGCATCGAGTGCCGCGGCACCGGCTACCTCGGCCGCTCGGGCATCTTCGAGATCCTGCCGATCGACGACGCCGTCAAACACCTCGTCATCGGCGGCTCAGACGCCCCCGAAATCAAGCGCGAAGCGGTCAAGAACGGCATGCGCACCCTCCGCCAGTCCGCCCTCCGCAAGCTCGCCGAAGGCGTGACGAGCTTCGAAGAGGTGGTGCGGGTGACCGGGTTGTTGTAGGGGATCACCCCCGCCGGCGCAACACGGTCCACGCCGCGAGTCCGAGGCCGAGCCCTAGAATCAGCAGACCCCAAGTGCCGGCGGTCGGAATCTCGAGGGCGTTCACGTCACCGAGAACGGTGGTCGCGGACGCGTTGTTGGCCGGTACTGGATCGTTTTGATCCGAGCTGATCGTTGCGCTGTTGGTCGCCGAGGCGTTCACCATGACGGTGACGTGGCAAACCGCCGAGGCGCCGTTGGCGAGGCTGGGTAAGGTCCAGGTCACGGTCGGCGCCGCGAAGCTGGCACCGCAGTCGTTCGACACGTAGGCCAGCCCGGCGGGTAAGGTGTCGGTGACGACGACGTTGGTTGCCGGTGCCGGGCCGCCGTTGGTGGCCGTCAGGGTGAAGACGGCCGGGCTTCCGGGTGCGACCTCGAGCGGAGCTACCGTCTTGGTCAGGGCCACGTCGGCTTCAGGAGCGACGCAGGAACAGGTCGTGAGCGCCAGGCTCCAGCCGTTCAGCGACGCGGAATCTCCCGCGAGATCGTTGGTCACCGAAAGCGTCCACGTGCCGTTCGGATCGCTGTCCTGGAAGTGCCCCAGCGCTCCCTCGGGTACCAGCGGGGTCGCGGTGACGAGGTTGACGTAGGCGAAGTCCGTGACCGGGGTCCCCGCATCGTCCCGCCACTCGGTGCCGGCGAAGACGTCGTCGTTGCCGGCACCGTTGTCGGTCGTGAGCACCGTCGTGGCGCCCGTCGGCGAGGTCAGTGTGACATCGAGGTTGGCGGAAAAGGTGCTCCTCAGATCGGTCGTGACGACCAAGCCGCACAGGGACGTGCCCAGGCCGGAGGTGGTGATCGTCGACGTCACGGTGGCCACGTCCGGAACCGGAAGGGCCTCCGTGTTGGAGAAGGTCGAGGTCACTTCATCCGGTGCCGAGGGCAGGGCGTCGATCTCGAGGGACCAGGAGAGCAAGTCCCCGATATTGCCGGCGGTGTCGTCGACGATTTCGAGCGTCCAGGTTCCGTTCGGGGTCTCACCCACGAGCGCCCCCAGCGCTTCCTCGGGAACGAGGAGCGGCTGGGGCACCAAGTTGACGTAAGTGGCGTCGGTGGTTGGGACGAGGGCGGAGTCGGCCCACGTGGTGCCGGCGAAAACGTCGTCGAGAACGCCGCCGTTGTCCGTGGTGAGGGCCACCCGAGTTCCGGCCGGGGAGATCAAAGTGACGTCGAGATCCGCTCCCGCGCTGTGCCGGATGTTGACCGACACCCGAGCGGTGTACAGATACGGCGACAGCCCCGCCACGGCGAGAGGGGAGTTGGTGGTTCCGGCATCCGCCAGGAGGATCGGCGTGGTCGAGGCGAAACTGCCGGTACTCGCGAGGCAGTTGGGCGGAGCGCTCCACGAGGGAGCCGCCCCGAGTAAGAGCACACCGGTGGCGAGTGAGGAGAGCAGACGCTGTTTCAAGGAGCACCCCCAGAATCGATGCAATAGAAGAGAGAATCAGAAGATAACTGGGAGTCGTGAAGATGTCAAATGAAAAAGGCGGCCCTGTTGGACCGCCTTCTCGAGACGAGTGGGCCGGCTCTAGGCCGGCCCGGAGAGCGCTCAGCCGCGACGGCGGAGCACGGTGAAGGCCGCGAGACCGAGGCCGAGGCCGAGGATCAAGAGACCCCAGGTGCTGGCGGTGGGAATCTCGAGCACGTTCACGTCACCGAGAACGGTGGCCGCCGAGGCGTTGTTGGCCGGCACCGGATCGTTCTGATCCGAGCTGATCGTGGCGCTGTTGGTGCCCGAGGCGTTGACCGTCACGGTGACGTTGCAAACCGCCGAGGCGCCGTTGGCGAGGCTCGCGATGTTCCAAGTGACGTTCGGGGCCGCGAAGCTGGCGCCGCAGTCGTTGGAAACGTAGGCGAGGCCAGCGGGCAGCGAGTCGGTCACGACGACGTTGTTCGCGGTGCCGGGGCCATTGTTGGAGGCGGTCAGCGTGAACACGGCCTGGCCACCCGGAGCGACCTCGGCGGGCGCGACCGTCTTGGTCAGGGAGACGTCGGCGTCGGGGATGACGCAGGCGCAGGTGGTCAAGTTCAGCGTCCAGTTGTTGATCGTACCGACGTCACCGCTGAGGTCGTCGACGACCTGAAGGCTCCAGGCGCCATTCGGGTTGGAGGCCTGGAAACGGCCCATGGCACCTTCCGGCACCAGCGGGGTGGCGACCGTCAGGTTGGCGTAGATGTTGTCGGTGGTCGGCGTGTTACCGGTGTCGATCCAGTTGGTACCCGCGAAGACGTCGTCGTTGCCGGCGCCGTTGTCGGTCGAGATCGTGGTCGTGAAGCTGGGGCCGATCAGGGAGATGTCCATGTCGGCTGCGAAGGTGTGAGTGATGTTGGCCTGGATGTTGGCCTGGCACAGGAAGGTGTCGGCGCCAGCGACGGCGATCGGCGACGAGCTGGTAGCGACATCGACGATCGGCACCGGCGTGTTGTTGCTGAACGCGACGTTGGTGAGGATCGGAGCCACGGCCAGGGTGCTGATGTCGATCGACCAGCTGTTGATCGTGCCGACGTCACCGGAAAGGTCGTCCACGACCTCGAGCGTCCAGGTGCCGTTCGGGTTGGTACCGAACAGAGCGCCCATGGCCTCTTCCGGAATCAGACTCGGCTGGACCGTCAGATTGGCGTAGATCGCGTCCGTGGTCGGGGTGGTCGTCTGGTCGGTCCACCGTGTGCCCGCGAAGACGTCGTCGTTGCCGGCGCCGTTGTCCGTCGAAATCGTGATGCGGTTGTTCCCCGGGGAGATCAGAGTGATGTCCATGTCGGCCGCGAAGGTGTGGGTGATGTTCGCGACGATCGAGACTTCGTACAGGAACGGACCCGCGCCCGCGACGTTGATCGTCGAGGTGCTGGTGGCGACGTCGACGATCGGCACCGGCGTGTTGTTCGAGGCGGTGGTGCTAGCGAGGGCGCAGTTGGGCGGCGCCGTGAGGCCGCCGGCCGGCGCCGACCCCGCGGCTCCGTTACCGGTGGACTGGCCCGGGCGATCACCGCCGGTGAAGGCGGAGAGCAACTCGTAACGGGCGACATCGGAGGGGTTCTTGGACTGAGCCAAGGCGTTCATTTCGTCGTAGATCTGGGCCTTGGTCATGGCCGAGGGCGGCTGGGCGAGGGCCGAGCCGGCGACGACCAGCGCGAGAGAAAAGGCGGCTAGGGTCTTCATCGGATCCTCCGAGGACAAGGTTGAGCAGGGGACGAAACAGCGTCCTCCGGTACGGATAGAAATCGGTTGAAATTATGTCCGAAGGGGGGCGGCCGTCAAGGATATAGCCGCGATGACATAAGAGGCATCGCGGCCGGCTCAGTCCGGGCGGCCGGCATTCTTCAGGTCGCGCACGATCCGCAGGTGGTGACGGTGGTGGATGTCCAGGAAACGAAACCACTGGCGGGCGGTGAACCCTCCGAAGGCAGGGTGGTGGGCACGACCACGAGCCGTGGCGATGCGCTCGAGGTCGAGCGCCGACACCCGGTTGCGGAGGCTCTCGAGCAGCGCCGTGACCTCGGCTCGTTCGACCTGCTTCGGGGCGGTCGTGGGTGGCGCCTTGCCGATGCCGCGGGGAATCCAGCCGAGCAGCAGGACGAGACGGCCCATGAAGCCGATCGGCGGGCCCCCTTCGCGCTCCAGGGCCTTGTCGAGTTGGCCGACCGAGCCGAGGCCGGCGAGGGCCATGTGCTCGGCATGGACGAGCGGCGGCCAGGCGGAGACGATCCCGGGCGCGGTGGTCCAGGGGCTCTCATCGCGGGAGATCGCCAACCACTGGTCGACTTGACCGAGGACCTTGGCACGAAGGGCAGCGAGTTCGGCGGGTTCAGCCATTCGTTTCGGGGACCTCCGTGGCACGCCCGGCAGCGATTTCGCGCGCGGCGGGGTTCTGGTCGGTAGGGCAGTAGCGGTCCCGCAGGCGCTCCATGTCCGCCACCACGTTGGCGCGGAACTCGCGCCGCTCGCCGCCGTAACCCATCGCCTGGCGATACTCGGCGACGGGAATCAGCTGGAAGTTGATGCGGACCGTTTTCCACAGGCGGGGAAACGTCTGGCCCGGTACTTGGACGTGGTGGAGCCCCCCGGAGTAGGCCATGAGCATGTTGCCGGCGGGAACTGCTTCGACCAGATCCGCGATGCCGCCGCGCACGGTCATCGGCTGGCCCGAAGCATCGAGGCCGTTGGCTCGCATCATCCGACCCTCGGGCAGGATGACCATCATCACGTCGCCCGAGACCTTTTCGAGGACCTCGCTCCAAGAATCATCCCGGCGGCGGGTGATCGACACCACGTTGCCCGCCGCCAAGCGGAAGAGCCGGCCGACCAGCGGGCGCTTCAACGTTTTGTCTGCCACCGGCACCACGCCCTTGCTGGCGATCCGCCAAAGGAAGCCGCGCGGTACCGAGGACGCCAGGATGAGCTCGTAGAGACTGGTGTGGTGGAGGATGGCGCAGATGGTGATGTCCTTCCACCAAGGTCCGCGCGGCCGGCCGCCCACCCAGCCGACCTCGAAACGCCAAAACAGGCGCGAGATCGCTTTGATCAGCAGGAGGACGATGTACGTGACGTAGTGGCGCACGGCGACAGTGAGGGCTCGGGAACGCGAGGAAACTAGTCGATCCGGCCCCAGAGGCGCAAGCTTCCGGCGGCCCGATGAGGACGGTCTCTGGGTTGAGCTGGTTCTGTCGCTCCCAGTTCGGCCCACCTTCAGGTCGGCAGAGTTCGGCTCACGGGTCGAACCGCCCCCGCAGTTCCGGGGGCATCAGCGGGCAAACGTCCACCGGCCGGGCGAACAACCGGTGGCGGATCCGCGCCACGAGGTCGTAGACGAAGTCGGCAACCGGACGCGGCACTACCAGGACCAGACCGCCGAGGACCTTCCAGCCGCCGCCCAGGCGGCGGAGCACGTGGGCCGCCGCCCGCGAGCGTACGAGCAGGCGGCCGTCCGAGGTCTGAACCACGATCGAGTCCGGCAGTCCGGCGCGCTCGGCCGCGGATAGGCTGGCGAGGAAGGTCGGGCCACCGAGCGGTGCGAAACGAAATGCTCGGCCGGCCGGGTCGTGGTGCAATACGAACGACACGCTGCGGTGGCACAGGCCACAATGTCCGTCGTAGAACAACCGCTCGACCATGCCGATCATCTTAGTCGAGCCTCCTGGTAGGATCGGCGCCATCATGGCCGACACTGCCCTCCGCCCGAAGGTCTCGGCGATCGTGACCACTTTCAACGAGGAAGATCACATCGCCGACTGCATCCGCTCGCTCCTGTGGTGCGACGAAATCCTGGTCGTCGACTCCCACTCGACCGACCGCACCAAAGAGCTCGCCACGGCGTTCGACAAGGTGCAGTTCGTCGAGCGCACCTATTTCGGCTCCGCGGCCCAGAAGAATTGGGCCATGGACCAGGTCCAGCACGACTGGATCCTGATCTTCGACGCCGACGAGCGGTGCACGCCGGCCCTTCAGAAGGAGATCGAGACCTTGCTCGCCAGCGGGCCGAGCCACGACGCTTACACGATCAACCGGCGGGCCTACTTCTTGGGTCGGCTGATCCGCTTTTCGGGCTGGCAGCACGACCGCGTCGTGCGTCTGGTGCGCAAGGGCACGGCGCGTTACCCGAACCGACGCGTGCATGCCGACATGATCACTCGCGGGCCTGCGCCGCAGCTCAAGAACACCATGGAGCACTACATGGTGGACTCGCTGACGGAGTACATCCAGCGGATCCAGAAGTACAGCCACTGGGGCGCCGCCCAGGCCTGGCGCGAAGGCAAAAAATCCGGTCCCGGCGAAGTCTTCGGCCGCACCGCCTGGCGCTTCCTGCGCACCTACTTCCTGCAGCTGGGCATCCTGGACGGCATGGTCGGCCTCGTCTTCTGCATGCTCCAGGCCTTCGGGACGTACATGAAGTGGTCGCTGCTGTGGGGCTGGCACGTCAACACCGCCCGCGGCAAGTCTCCCGATCTCCCGGTCTTCGACGACAGCGAAGAGACCTGGCGATTGCCGGAGGAGGAGACCGCGACGACGGCGTGAGAGGGTGAGCCGTTCGATCCGGTGCCGCCGTCCTCTGATGAGGACGCAGAACCCCGCGGAGGTGCCTCCAGGCCTGGCACCCATGTTGCTGTTCTCCCGGCCGGTCCCCGCGGGTGCGGGTGCCCCGGACACTGAGGAGATTCCCCATGACCCACTGGACGAAGACTGTCACCGCCGTTGCCTTCGGTTTGGCCACGGTGGCGCTGCCGGCCTCGGCCCAACACCGCGACGATCACGAGCTCCGGCTGCGCGCCGGGCTGTTCGAACCCGAAGGCGATTCCGACTACTGGGACGACAACCTCGATCAATACATCGAGGAGGTGGCCGACTACGAAGGCCCGACCTTCGGGCTCGACTACCGGCTTGGGCTCGGTGGCCGGCTCGGCCTGCTCTTCTCGGTCGAGGGGACCGAGGCCGAAAACACTCGCGCCTACCGTGACTTCGTGGACGAGCGCGGGCGCGACATCATCAACACCGCTACGCTCGAAGTGACCTCCGCCACGGTCGGCCTGATGGTCTATCTCGCTCCCACGCACTCGCCGGTGCAGCCCTACGTCGGCGTCGGCGGTGGCATCTACGGCTATACCCTGAGTGAAGAAGGCGAGTTCGTGGACTTCTCGGACGACGACGCCATCTTCGACGACTACTTCGAGACCGACGGCACAGCGCTCGGCTACTACATCCTGGCCGGTCTCGACATCCCCGTGGGCAACCAGTTCTCGATCTTCGCCGAGGGCCGTTGGCACCGGGCGGAGGACGAACTCGACGGCGACTTCGAAGGCTTCGGCGACCTCGACCTGTCGAGCCGCTCGATCACCGGTGGCGTCTCCTTCAAGTTCTGACGCCCGGTCCGCTTGCTGCCCGCCCGGGGGACTACCCGGGCGGGCTTTTTCTTTTTTCGGGTGACTTTCCCGGCCGGTCTCTGGCGCCAACCAGAGTGGGGGTCCTGTCCCAGGAGAGAGTCACCATGTTGCGTTTGTTTACCCTTTGGCTCGCGAGCTTGCTCGCGGCCGCCGCCGTCCACGCCGTACCGAACCATCCGCCCGGCACGCGGTTGCCGCTGACGCTCGAGTCCGAGGCTGGAGCCACCACTACCGGTTTGCGGCACCTCCGCTTCGACCTGTCGGGTTCCGCCCTTACCTTCCAATTGCAGCCGTTCTCGGTGCGTTCGGCGGACTTCCAATTGCTCGTCAAGCAGCAGAGTGGGGCCTTGGTGGCCCAACCTGCCGCGGCGCCCAAGACGGTTCGCGGGACGGTGCTCGAGTTGCCGGGCTCGCTCGTTGCGGGGACTCTGGATGCGAACGGTCTCAATGGTTGGGTGATCGACCCCAACGGCATGAACTTCTACGTGCTGCCCCAGAACCCGGCGGCGGGAACGTCGAATTACGAAATGCAGGTGCTGGAGGCGATCACACCCGCAAATGCGCAAGCCACGGCTGCCTGTGCCCTGGCTGGGCTCTGCATCGCGGAAGTCGCGCTGGACACGGATTCTTACCTCTACGGATTGCAGGGTTCCGATCCCGGGAGGGTCTTGGATCTCGCCGAGGGTCAACTGAACATCGTCGACTTGCGTTTCGAGTACCAGTTCAAGATTCGCTACCACGTGACCGCGGTAGTCGTTCGCCCAGTGCCTGATCTTGCCGTTGATCCCTATATCTCTGCGACCGTTCGCAGTCAGTTTCTTGGCCTCGTGAACTCGGAATGGTGCCCCGGCTGTCACCCGGAAGTTCGCCGAGACGGTGTGCATGCACTCTTGGCGTTGCCTCGGACAGGACCCGAGAACGGTGTCGCCGACGTCAACAGCCAGTGCAACTCCACGAACGGCGGTTGGTCTTACAGCTGGGACTTGAGGGAACGGGCGGGAGTGATGGCCCACGAACTCGGCCACAATTGGGGCATTCCCGGTGGAGCACACCTAACGGGCTGTGGACTTGGCGCTTCGGGAGGGCACGACCTGCTCACGGGCTGGCCGTGCGAGGAAGCCATCGCATTGATCACGGCGCGCCGAGACCTCGTCGCCCCCTTCTGCCTCGACACCTTGATCGAAGACTTGATCTTCCGAGACGACTTCGAGGACGGCGAGGTCGCCAGTTGGTCGGGCCAGACGAATCCGGGCAACATCGCCGTGGTGGCCGCTCCGGCGGGTCTCTTCGGGGCCAAGGCGTTGCAGTTCAAGATGGACACCGCGGCGCCGCCGTGGCTCGAGGACGACTCCCCCGCGGACGAGAAGCGGTACCGCGCGCGCTTCTACCTGAATCGCAGCGCGCTGACGCTACCCACGGACCAGGGCTTCCTGGTCTTCGCCGGGGTGTCGTCGACCAACGTCCGGATGTTCGAGGTCCGGTTGCGCAACTCGGCCCTCGGCCAAGGCGCCGTGGACGTTCGAGTGCGGGCGCGCAAGGACGACGGCAATTGGACCGGATGGTTGGAGGCCCCGGCCCTCGATCGCACGCTCCAGGTCGAAATCGACTGGCGGGCCGCCACGGCCGCGGGTGCCAACGACGGCCATCTGAGCCTGTGGGTGGACGGCAACCTCGCCGGCACGCTGGCAGCGATCGACAACGACACCCTCGATGTCGATCGTGCTCGCTTGGGCCCTTCCATCGGCTTCCCCAGCGCGCCGGACGTCTCCGGCGTGCTGTTCGTGGACGCCTTCGAATCCCGGCGCAGCGAGTTCATCGGACCGGAATGACGCCCGGCCCGTGATAGCTTGCCGTGCATGGATTCCCATGCCTTCGTCCAGGGCCTCGTCGACGAGATGGAGGCCCTGTTTTCCGGGCTCGGCGAACGCGGCATCCTCGACGCCGAGACCGACGGCCAAGCGGATGTGGTCCCCCTGCTGCGTTTGGCGTTGAAGAGTGAGCTCGAGGCCGCCGAGCTCGCCGGCTCCTGGATGCCCTCGACTCCCGAGCTCGACGGCAAACGGATCTTCGCTCTCCAGTGCGGGGACGAAATGCGCCACTTCGAGCTGATCTCGGCACGCCTGGCCGAGCTCGGCCATGATCCCGCGGGCTGGGACCCGAGCGCCGAGGGCTACAGCCCGCTCTACCACTACTTACGCGGCCTGCGTTCGACCATCGAGCGCGTGGCGGCCGGGCCGTTCACTTGCGAGGCCATCGCGCAGGTCAGAAACGCCCAGTTCATCGCCTTTTGTCGCAGTGTCGGGGACGACCAGACCGCGGAACTCTACGAGCGCCACATCCAGCCCGAGGAGAGCCACCACCACCTCGAAGGCCGAGCCTTCCTAGAACGGCACGCCACGACACCGGAGGTCCAGCGCAAGGTCGCCGACGCCGTGCGCACCACCTTGGCGATCGCCGACGAGTTGCGGACTTTGGCCGAACGCTCCTCGGGACTCGAGAACATCCCCTTGTCGTGAGATGAAGGTCGCGACCCGGCTCTTCGAGCTTCATCTGAAGCACGCCTTCCGGCTCTCCCGGGGCGTCAGCGAGTCGCGCCGTAACCTGCTGGTGGAGATCGCGGACGGCGGCTTCGTCGGGCGCGGCGAGGCGGCGCCGATCGCGCGTTACGGCCAGGACGTTGAGTCTTCCGCCCGGGCCGTGGCCGTCATGGCCGAGCGCTTGGGCGATCCCCGCTTCTACCACGACGCGGCCCAGCGTGCCGCGGTGCCGGGCGAAAGCGCCGCCGAGGCGGCGGTGGACCTGGCTCTGCACGACCTGCTGGGCCAGCGCCTCGGGGTGCCGCTGTACGAGCTCTGGGGGCTCGACCCCGGCACGACACCTCCGACCTCCTTCACGATCGGCCTCGACACCCCGGAACGGGTCGTCGAGAAGGTCGCCGAAGCGGGCGACTTCGAGATCCTCAAAATCAAGCTGGGTTCGCCGCGGGACCGGGAGATCCTCGAGGCCGTCCGCGCCGTCACCACGCAGACGCTGCGTGTCGATGCCAACGAAGGCTGGAGCTTCGACGAGGCCCTGGCCAACCTTGAATGGCTGGCGGCGCTGGGCGTCGAGATGGTCGAGCAACCCTTGCCGGCTGCCGAGCTCGAGGCTTCGCGGGAGCTCCGCAAGCACTCGCCGCTGCCGATCTGGGCCGACGAGAGCGTGCACCGGCCCGCGGACCTGCCGCGCATCGCCGAGGCCTTCGACGGCATCAATCTGAAGCTCATGAAGTGCGGCGGCCTCGGCCCGGCCCGCGAGCTCATCGCCACCGCCCGCGCTCACGGACTCGGGGTCATGCTCGGCTGCATGATCGAGTCGTCGATCGGCATCACCGCGGCGGCCCACCTGTCGCCCCTGGTCGACGCCGCGGACTTGGACGGCAATCTCCTCGTGACCGATGATCCCTTCGTCGGCGTGCGGGTCGTGGGCGGCCGGCTGAAGTTGCCGGACGGCCCCGGCCTCGGTGTGGAGGCAGCATGAAGACGGTGATCGGCATCGACGCCGGCGGCACCAAGTCGGTGGCACTGCTCGCGGACGAAACGGGCAAAGTGCTGTCCCAGATTCGGGCCGGCGGCGCCAACTTGCGGGTTCACGGCGAGCTAGCGGTCGAAAAGGTGCTCTACCAACTCTTCGAAGCCCTGCGCTCGGAAGTGGCCCCGGCGGCGGTGTGTCTGGGCATGGCTGGCGTCGACCGCCCCGAAAGCAAGGCCATCATCGAGGACGTGCTGCGCCGGCTCGGCCACCGCGAACACGTCCTGGTGGTCAACGACGCCTATGTGGCACTCGCCGCGGGAGCGCCGTCACGGACCGGCATCGTGCTGGTCTCCGGAACCGGCTCGATCGCCTACGGCGTCGACCCCGCGGGCCGCACGGCGCGCTCCGGCGGCTGGGGCTACCTGCTGGGCGACGAAGGCTCGGCTTTTTGGATCGGCCACGCCGCGGTGCGCAAAGGCATTCGGGCCGTCGACGGGCGCGGACCGCAGACGATGCTCTTCGAGCGCATCTGCGCCGAGGTCGGGGTGGATGACCCGTCGGGCCTGGTCGAGTGGTTCTACGACCAGGAGTTGTCGCGCACCCGGGTGGCCCGGCTCGCCGGGCTGGTCCAGCAGGCTGCGGACGAAGGGGACGAAGCGGCCCGCGGCCTGCTCGATCAAGCCGCCCAGCATCTCGCTCGGGCGGCCCGCGCCGTGGCGCGGCAGTTGTCGTTCCCGGAGCCCTATCCGCTGGTGCTCTCGGGCGGCGCGTTCAAGGCCTGCCCGAGCCTCTACCAGCGGGTCGAGGCGAGCCTCGATCTGCCCGCGGCCCGGCCGGTCCGGCTCGAGGGCGAGCCCGCCCTGGGCGCCGTGGCCCTGGCGTTGGATCTCCTCAAGTGAGCGAGCGTTGGTTGATCGTCAACGCCGACGACCTCGGGCGTTCCCCCGGGGTCAACCGCGGCATCTTCGCCGCCCACGAGCGCGGCATCGTGACCAGCGCGACGCTGATGGTGGGATTTCCGGCGGCCGTTTCGGCGGCCCGGGAGCTCGCCGATTTTCCGCGCCTCGGGGTCGGACTGCACGTCACGCTGTCGGGGGCGCGGCCGCTCCTGCCGCTGGACCAAGTGCCGAGCCTCGTGAACGCCGATGGCGACCTCCCGCGCCGGCCGGATCTGGACTGGCAGGCCGAGCCCGCCGAGATCGAGCGGGAAGTGCGGGCGCAGCTGGCGCGGTTTCGCGAGCTCACCGGCCGGTGGCCGACGCACTTCGACTCCCACCACCACTCCCACCGCGTGCCGCGGGTGACGGACGTCTTGGTGACCCTCGCCCGCGAGCTCGGAGTGCCGGTGCGCCGGGCGTCCTCGGAGGTGGCGACGCGGCTGGTGGCGGCGGGGGTGGCGTCCACCGATTCGTTCGTCGAGAGCTTTTACGGCGACGGCGCGCAGCTCGCGGCGCTGCTCGAGATTCTCGCGGGGATCGGGCCGGGCGTGACCGAGCTGATGGTCCACCCGGGCCAAGTCGACGACGAGTTGCGCACCGGCAGCACGTACCTGGAAGACCGCGAGCGCGAGCTGGCGATCCTGACTGACCCGGCGGTGCTCGCCGCCGTGGCGCGACACGGCCTGCGGCTTGCGACCTTCGGAGAACCGTGGAAGTCCTGATTCTGCCGGACCCGGCCGCGGTGGCCGTGGCGGCGGCGGATCGGCTGGCCGCGGCGGTCGCCAAGAAGCCCGATCTCGTCCTCGGCCTGCCCACCGGTCGCACGCCCTTGCCGTTCTACGACGAACTGGCGGCCCGCTACCAGCGCGGCGAGCTCGACTTGTCGCAGGTGCCCTTCTTCCATCTCGACGAGCTGGCCCTGCCGCCCGACCACCCGGCGAGCTTCGCGACCTATCGGGATCGCCACGCCGGTGCCCGCATCGGCCTCGACCCCCAGCGCGGCGACATCCCCCGCGGCGATGTCCCGGATCTCGTCGCCGAGGCCCAGCGCTACGAAGCCGCCCTGGCCGCCGCCGGGGGCCTCGATCTGGCCGTCCTCGGAATCGGCGAAGACGGCCACGTGGCCTACAACCTGCCGGGACCGGTCCACGAGGAAACCCACGTCGTCCGCCTGCCGGATTCCCTGGCGGCCCAGCTCGGCGTAACCCCGCCGCTGTCCGCCATCACCCTGGGACTTCGGGCGTTACGCGAAGCCCGGCAAGTGGTGATCCTGGCCACCGGCGCAAGCAAGCAGCGGGCGGTGTGGGCGCTGCTCGAGGGGCCGGAAGACCCCCAGTGGCCGTGCTCCCTGCTGCGCGGCCACGGGGGGTTGACGGTGGTGTTGGACGTGGCGGCCGGGCGGTAGAGAGTAAGGACGGCCACGACACCAACGACGAGAACGACCCCTTCGGGCTCGCGAGGGAGGGGGCCGTCCTTGCTGTCGTTGGTGTCGTTATCGTCCTCTCCCGCTTTGCCCCGCGGGCTTTGCTCTCTTCAGTTCCTTCTGTATAGTCGTCCAAAAGTCATGTCGGACACTCTCAAGAGTGAGTCGCCTCCGCGCGACGTCACCCTCCTGCTGCGCGCCTGGAGTCATGGCGACGAGGCGGCGCGGGAGGCGTTGTTTCCGATCGTCTACGGCGAGCTGAAGACGCTCGCCCGTAGCTTGCGGCGGCGGCACGGTGTGCTGGGGAAACGCGGGCCGGCAACGACGACGCTGGTCCAGGAAGCGGCCGTGCGCTTGCTGGGGGCCGAGTTCAGCGCCCACGATCGCCACCACTTCTTCGCCTTGGCGGCCCAGGCCATGCGCTACGTCATGGTCGACGCCGCTCGTCGGCGGCTGGCCAAGAAGCGCGCCGCGGAACAAGAGGCCGACGAGGCGGGGCTCGAACACGTGGCGATTGCCGATCCCCGCGCCGAAGAAGTCCTCGCGATCCATCAGGCGCTGTCGAAGCTGCGCCTGCTCCATCCCCGGTACGTCCAGCTGGTCGAGCTGCGCTACTTTGCCGGCTTCACGATCGAAGAGACGGCAGAAGTCCTCGCGGTCTCGACGCCCACGGTCAAACGC
>JANRLG010000318.1:0-8526 GCA_033762835.1 Thermoanaerobaculia bacterium | reverse complement strand
TCGAACTCCTCGAACGACCCTGCGAGCGCTTGATCGTCGATCCGGCCAACGAGCCCGTGGCCCGGGCCCATCTCGTCTGCGCAGCGGCCGAGCTGGGCCTGTCACCCGCTCGCGACGGGGCCTATTTCGAACGCCACCGCCATCTGTTGGACGGCCTCGTCGCCGAGGGCAAACTGAAGCGGCTGGCGAAATCCGAGGAAGTGGTCTCGACCCAGCGTAAGCCGCAGAAGAACGTCAGCCTGCGCGGCTCCGGCCAGTCCTACGAAGTCATCGACGGCAACAGTGGGGAAGTGATCGGCACTCTCGACGGCATCCGCGCCCTCTTCGAGGGCCACCCGGGCGCGGTCTACCTCCACGGCGGCCGGCAGTACCTGGTCGATACGCTGGATCCCGAAAACCACCACGTGGTGGCGCGGGAAGGGGAGCTCGAGTACTTCACCTCGCCGCTGACTGAAAAAGAGACCGAGATCCTCGAGATCCTGGCCGAACGGCGGGAAGGCCCCTTGTCGGCCTACTTGGTGAAAGTCGAGGTCACTGAGCGAGTGGTAGGCTTCGAGCGCAAACGGGTGCAGACCCAAGAAACACTCGGGCAACATCCGCTCGAGCTGCCGCCGTCCTCTTACCAGACGGTGGCGGTTTTGTTTCGGGCGCCCAAGGCCTTCGAGGACCAGCTGGTCGAGGCCCGTGAGCACTTCATGGGCGCCCTTCATGCCTCGGAACACGCGGCGATTTCGCTGCTGCCGCTCCTGGCCCTGTGCGATCGCGGTGACATCGGCGGCATTTCCTACCCCTTCCACCCGCAGCTCGGCTGCGGCGGCGTCTTCATCTACGACGGCCACCCGGGCGGCGTCGGCATCGCGGCCCGGGCCTTCAACGAACTGCCCGAGCTGCTGACCCGCGTCGGCGCGCTCCTCACCTCCTGCCCCTGTGAATCCGGCTGCCCGTCCTGCGTGCAGTCCCCCAAGTGCGGCAACGGCAACCGGCCGTTGGACAAGGCGGGGGCCGCGCGGATCGTCCGCCTGATTCTCGGCGAGGAGCCAGCCAGCTTCGAATTGGAATTCCCGGAGATCGACCTCACCGCGGGGCCGAAAGTCGTGCCGGCGCCGCGGACCTCACCCTCCGGCCTCCTGTCCCCATCGCCCTCGAACCCTCTCCCGGGACAGGAGGAGCAAGAGGGCGGGGAGCGCGGCGGAGACGTCGGGGTGAGGAGCGCAGACGTCCGGGAGTTCGTTCGAGCACCGCAACCCCGACGTCCCGCCGCGCGCGGGGGTTCCCCCTCCCTGCGACCCACCATCGTCTTCGACCTCGAGACCCGGCGCTCAGCGGACGAAGTCGGCGGCTGGGAGCACCTGCATCGCCTGGGCGTCGCCGTCGGCGTGGCCTGCGTGCTCGAAGAGGGCCGCTTCGAGATCTATCGCGAAGACCGGGTGGGGGAGTTGGTCGACCTGTTGGCCTCGGCCGGCCTAGTCGTCGGCTTCAACGTCAAACGTTTCGACTACGCCGTGCTCAGCGGCTACACCGGGGTCGACCACGGCCGGTTCTGGCCGACGCTCGATCTGCTCGAGGACTTGGAGCGGCGCCTGGGGCATCGGCTTTCGTTGAACCAGGTGGCAGGCGCCACCCTCGGGGTCGCCAAATCCGGCGATGGCCTCGAATCCCTCGAGTGGGTGCGCCAGGGGCGGCTCGCGGAGGTCGAGGCGTATTGCCGAAAAGACGTCGAGATCACCCGCGACCTGTATCTCTTCGGCCGCCGCGAGGGCTTCGTGCGATGTCCCGGCGAGGCGGGCGCGGTTCTCGACGTGGCGGTGTCGTGGTGACCGGTCCACCGGGATCCGGCAACCTCCGCTCCGCTTTTCCGTAAAGGCCTCCGTGGACGCCATAAAACGTACCGACTCGCGACCGCCAATGGGTTGGCGGGCGCTACTTCTGGGCGGTGTGCTGGGCCTTGCGCTGTTCACCGTCGGCATCACCGCGGCCCGCGCGCGGTTGCCCGAGTGGCAGCTGCGGGACCTGCCCGCGCGCGAGACCCTAGTGGCCAACTTCCGTGCCGCCGCCGACCGCCTCGGTGTCCGGCTCACCGAGGAGCCCATCGTGGGCTTAGACGCGGCTCGTACGAGCCAGCTCAACCCCTACTCCGTGCTCGGGACCAAGGCGGAAGAGTGGATCCGCACGCGGCGCCGAGCCATCTATTTCACGGTCGGCGCCCAGGGCACGGCCGACTCGGTACGCCAGCTCGAAATGGGCGCCAAATCCGGACTGGACGGAACCCTCTGGCACGTCGGCTTCACCCGGGTCGGCTGGGACATGTTCCGGCCGTTGTCGCAAGAGGCGCTGCCCGATAGCCTTGCGGTGCTGCTCGGCCCCGGAGAGAGCCTCGGGGAACGCATTCGCGGTGCCGCGGGCGGCGCGCCACCCTACGACGTCGCCGACATCGTCGGCGGCCCGCTGCAAGAGTCGATTCTGCTGCTCGGCGATCCCAAGACCAACTCGTGGGTCGCCGTCCGGGCTCCGGGCACTGCCCAGCAGGTGGCTGACAATCTGGGTGTCCAGGAGACCCTGCTGCGCTTCGGCCTGCTCGCCGTGATTCTGCTCGTCGTTCTCGTGGCCGCCTTTGTCCTCGCGGTCCGCCGACGCATCGACTTCATCAATGCCGCTGCCGCGAGTCTCCTGGTACTCGTCGTTTCGCTGGTCTCCGCCCTCGCGGCAGGCACCAAGGGCCACGAATGGCTCGCTGTGCTCTTCTTGGCCGGAGTCTCGGCGGTCTACCTCTTCTTCCTCTGGGCCTCGGCGGAGTCCTGGCTCCGGGCCACGGGGCGCGAGGGCTCTACAGCGCTCGACGCCCTCCGCGCCGGCCGGGTCGGGCGGCGGGTCGGCCGTGGAGCGCTCTGGGGCCTGGTCTTGGGAGCCGCCATCGCGGGTTGGCAGCTGTCGGCCTTTGCACTGGCCGCCACGATCCCTGGAGGCGTTCCGGAGAACTCTTCGGTCCCCTTACCGCTCTACCGGTCGGGAGCGACGCCGGTGGATTCCGGACTTGGTGCGGCAGGCTTGGCACTGCTCGGTATCGCCGTCGGCCGCCATGTCGCCCGGGGACGGCTGGCGACTTTGTGCGCCGTGGTCTGTGGGACGGTGATCAGCCTGCCGAGTCTCTCGACGCTTCAGCCGTGGTACCTGTCCGTGGCCCTCGTATTGGGGGTCGTGTCGCTGCTGAACCTCGCCTTCGAACGCGCCGGATCGCTGGCCCTGGCAGTCGCGGGCGTGGTCGCCTACTTGTTGCCCAGCTTCGCCTTCGCGCTGCAGGACCCGAGCTGGTTCGGAAGCGGTCTCTGGGGCTCCGGGGGGCTGCTCGTCGGAATCGGCGTGCTGGGCTTGGTAGGTGCCTTCCGGCCGGAGGCGGTGCAAGAGGCCGTCCCGGCTCCGAGCTTCATGCGGCGGCTGGAAGAAGAGAAGCGCCTGCAGTTCGAGACCGCGATCCTGGCGCGCATTCAAGAAGGCCTGCTGCCGGAACATTTGCCGCACATCGACGGCTGGGAGTTCGCCGCGCGCAGCATCCAGGCCCATGAAGTCGGGGGCGATTTCTACGACTTCTTCCACGCTCCCGACGGTGCCCTGTGGGTGGCCGCGGGAGACGTTGCCGGCCACGGCATTTCCTGCTCGATCACCCACGCCATGACGAAAGCGGCGCTCGCGGCTCTCATCCGGTCCGGCGAGACACCGGGCCGCGTGCTTGGAGAGGTGGATCGGGTGCTGCGCACCCTCACGACATCGCGGCTGTTCACCTCCCTGGCACTGCTGCGGCTCGAGACCCAAACCGGCGAAGGGATCTTCTCCAATGCGGGCTTTCCTTACCCGCTGCAACGCGACGGTCGCGACGTCATCGAACTCGAAGCCCCGGGCCTGCCGGCCGGCGAGGGACCGAGCCGCCGTTACCCCGACCTCGAGATTCGGGTTCCTCCCGGTGGCGCCTTGGTCTTCTGCTCCGACGGTCTCGCCGAGGCCCTGCGTCCGAACGGCGAGCCCTACGGCTACGACCGGCCCCGCCAGGTGCTCGCCGCGGCTCCCTCCCGCTCCGCCGACGACCTGCTCGGCGCTCTGATCTCCGACTGGCATCGCGAGGTGGGGGAGCGTGCCGAGGACGATACGACGCTGCTGGTGTTGCGACGGCGGGGATGAACGATGCCCTACCCGACCCTCCGCTGTGTCGAGGTCACCAAGCAGTTCGCCGATCGCCGGGCGGTCGACCGGCTCGATTTCGAAGTCGAACCGGGAGAGATCTTCGCCCTGCTGGGCCCGAAAGGGGCCGGTAAGACGACGTTGGTCCGAATGTTGGTGGGCATCCTGCGACCCGATTCCGGACGGATCGAGGTCCGCGTCGAAGGCACCGTCGCTTCTCGTTTGCCACCGACGAGCCTGCCGGCGTTGCCGGTGCGTTTCCTACTCTCGGACCCCGGCGCTGGCGAGGTCGCCCTCGCCTGGGCTTCCTTGGTGCTGGCGGTGGCCCTGACGCGGCGCCTAGCCGGGAAGATCTTCGAGATCGGTATGTTGCTCTACGGCAAGGAGCCGACCCTCGCCGAGATTCTCCGGTGGGCGCGGTCGCCGGAGAGTCGCCATGCCTGATACTTCGTCGGTGGCTGCCGATCCCCTAGCGCTTCCTCCGCGCCGCTTCCGACTGTTGGCGGTGTGGTGGACCGTCACCCGCATCCTGCTTTCCTACGGCTTCGCCCATGTCGTCGGTCTTCTGCGTGGGGCCGAGTGGGTGGCGGGGACGCGGGTCGCGCGCCACCAGCGCAACGCTCGCCGGGCGCGCGACACCATCGTGCGCGTCCAGGGGCTGTTCATCAAAGTCGGTCAGCTGGTCAGCATTCTGTCGAACTTCCTGCCCGAGGAGTTTCGCGCCGAGCTCGAGAGCGTCCAAGACCGCATTCCGGCCCGGCCCCTGGAGCAGATCCGGGCGCGCATCCGGGCCGAGCTGGGGGCAGAGCCCGAATCGCTCTTCGCCGACTTCGCACCGGAGCCGATCGCCTCGGCGTCTCTCGCCCAAGTCCACGCGGCGACCCTGCACGATGGCCGGCGGGTTGCGGTCAAGGTCCAGCATTGGGACATCGAGGAGACCGCTCGCTGGGACTTGGCGACGATCCGTCGGCTGCTCCAGCTCGCGCAGTGGATCTTCGGCATTCGGGGCCTTCTGGGCGTGCACGAGCAAGTGCGGGAGATGATCGAGGAAGAGCTCGACTTCACCCGCGAGGCGGATTCCCTCGAGGCCATCGGGGCCAACTTGGCCGAGGATCCGGACGTGCTGCTGCCCGCGGTGGTGCGCGAGTTCTCGCGCCGTCGAGTGCTCACGACAGGGTTTGTCGTGGGGGTCAAGATCACCGATCTCGAAGGTCTCGGTGCCTGCGGTGTCGACCGCACCGCACTCGCCGAGCGACTGGTCCGGGTCTACTGCCGGATGATCTTCCGCGACGGCCTCTACCACGCCGACCCGCACCCCGGGAACGTCCTGGTCCAAGCCGACGGCCGCATCGTGTTGCTCGACTTCGGAGCCGTCGCGCGGTTGTCCCCGGACATGAAGGCGGGCATTCCCCAGCTCGTCGAAGGGGTCCTCAAACGCAATCGCGACGAGATTTTGGCAGCCCTGCGCCGCATCGGCTTCGTGCCGCGCGAAAGCGATGACATCGGCGTCGCCGATCGCGTCATCGACTACGTGTACACCCGCATCCTCGCGGAGATCGAGCTCGACTCCTTCCAGCTGAAGGACATCCAGGCCGACGTCAAGGCCAAGGTCGAGATGGTGGCCGACCTCTCGCGGCTCGGGATCAGCTTCCGGGAACTCACCGCGGCATTCCAGGTGCCCCGCAATTGGATTCTGCTCGAACGTACGATTTGGCTGCTGACCGGCGTGTGCACCCATCTCGACCCCAAGCTGCAACCCATGGCGATCCTTCGGCCCTACCTCGCCGAGTTGCTCCTGGGCCAGGAAAAGGACTGGATGAGCCTGGCCGGTTCGGTCATCAAAGACTTGGCGGCCACCGCGGTGACGCTGCCCGGGGATCTCAAGAAGGTGCTCCACAAGGCCCAGCGCGGCGAGCTCGAAATGCACACCCGCGGCATCGTCGAGGGCGCCGAGTTGGTCTATGCCGCCGGGCACCAACTGCTCTGGGGCCTGCTGGCCATGGGCTGTGGCGGGCTCGGCTATTTCGCCCACACGCAGGGGGACACCGGCTTCGCCCTCGCCGCCGCCTTCGGAGCCGCGTTCTTCTTCCTCTGCCTCGGGGTGTCCTTGTGGCGCACCCGGAAAACCGAGCGACGGCTGCGGCGGTTGCGCTGACGGGAGGATCGGCTCGCATTTCCCCTTGTTCTCGGAGAATCGATTGCGATAGGGTCCTTTGCCATGAAACTCCGTGTCACTCTCTGGCTCGTGCTCGTTCTCACCGCCGCCTCCCTCGAGGCGGCCCCGAAGTCCCGGGAGCAGAAGCTGGTTACCCAGTGGCAAGAACAGCTGGTAGCGGCGGACGAAGCGATCGCGACCAAGGACTACGACCGGGCAGCGAAGCTGGCCCAAGGGCTGCTCGACGCCTTCGACCAGCGCCTTGCGGGCGGCCCGGATGCCAAGAAGTACTACGCCGCTGCCCTCGTTCGACGGGCTTTGGCGGCTGCGGGCCAGGCCCGCCACATCGAAGCGCAGTGGGATTGGGACGTCGCCAAGGCCTACTTGCCGGAGATTCCCGCCACCACCTTCGATCCCTCGACCTCGGCCGAGGGGGCACCCGGGCTGAAAGTCTTCCAGGCCACGGACCAGGGCGTGATGGTTCCCGTGATCCTCCATCGAGTGCCCCCGCGGTACACCGTCGCGGCTCGCTACGGACGCCTCACTGGAACGGTCGTCCTCGAGCTCGTGATCGATGAGCAGGGGCGGCTTCGCTCGCCGAAGGTCCGGAAGAGCCTGGACTCCGGCCTCGACTTCGCTGCCCTCGAGTCCATTCGGCAGTGGCGATTCCAGCCCGCTACGCTCAAGGGAGAACCCATCGCCGTCTACTACGTGGTGACCATTCAATTCAAGATCAGCGAAAAATCCCTCGGTGGCAGTTGGCTGGTTTCGCCCACATTGGGCTTCCCGCTGCGTGCCGGTCCACAAACCGACTCCACGGAGGAGTGATCGGGCCTGCCGAGATCGGCAGGCCATCGGCTGTAGACTTGGTGAGATCCCACTTTCTCGCCAAGGAGCCGCCATGTCGTTTCGCCGGGTTCTCTCGGTCCTCGTTTGTCTCGCCGGCTTAGGGCCGGTCTTCGCCTCGGAACCCGAGTGGGGGAGCTTTCGTGGCCCTCGCGGTGACGGCCGCAGTCTCGAGGGGCTGCCGCCGGGGGACGGGGCGCTCGATTTCGAGCTGGTCTGGCGGCGGCCGCTCGGCAGCGGCTACTCGGGCGTCACGGTCGACGGCGACCAGCTGGTGACCGCGGCTCGAGATGGCGCCGAAGATTTCGTTCTGGCGTTCGCTGCTTCCGAGGGTTCCGAGCGCTGGCGGTTCGCCCTGGGGCCGACCTACGCCGGGCACGACGGCTCCCACGACGGCCCGATCGCGACCCCGGCCGTGGCCGGCGGCCAAGTTTTCGCCGTCAGCACCCAGGGGCGCCTCGTAGCGCTCGACGCCGCCACCGGCAGCTTGCTGTGGAGTCGCGACCTGCCGGCGGACCACCAGGCCCCGGCGCCGTTCTACGGCTACGGCGGCTCGCCGCGGGTGGTGGGCGACGTGGTGGTGTTGTGGATCGGCGCCGACACCGGTCACGTCGCGGCCTTCGATCGCGCCACCGGGGCGCTGCGTTGGCAGCAGCTCGAAGAGCCCGTGGGCGCCCAGACGCCGGTCGTCGCGACCTTGGCTGGACGCGAGCAGATCGTCGTCATCGGCGGCACCTCGGTGGCCGGCCTGGCACCCAAAGACGGCACGATCCTCTGGCGCCTCGTGCACAAGGGGGGCTCCGCCATGGGGGCTGTCAGTTCCTCGCCGCTGTTGCTCGGGGACGATCGGATTCTCTTCAAACACGGCGCCGACAGCTCGCTGGTGGTGCGCGTCACGCGGGAGGGCGAGACCTTCACGGCTGCCATCGAGCGCGAGCCGCGGGCGCTCGCCCGCAGCTACAGCCCGCCCGCCCTCGCCGGCGACCTGGTCGTCGGCTACACCGGGCGTTTCCTCGGAGCCCTCGAGCCTGCCACCGGCAACCTGCTGTGGCGCTCGCGGGAACCGGGAGACGGCTTCCTGGTGGTGGTCGGGGACCAGATGGTGGTCCTGACCAAGGAAGGCAGCCTGCACTTGGGGCCGGTCAACCGCACGGCTTGGTCGGAAACCGCTCGTCTCGAAGTCTTCGAAGACCTCGCCTGGACGCCGCCGGCGGTGGCGGGGTCGAGCCTGTTCCTGCGCAGCTTGGGCACGATCGCGCGGGTCGATCTCGTGCGCCGGGCGACGGCGGCGGTGAAGGTCGTGCCACCCCTACCCACGGTGTTGGCACCGCTCGCCGAGCAACTCGCTGCGGGGG
>JANRLG010000317.1:0-57966 GCA_033762835.1 Thermoanaerobaculia bacterium | reverse complement strand
CCCCCGGCCGTTGCCTTGGTTCAAGTGTTCGCTGTCGCCGAGCGGCGAAGTGGAAGTCGACACCGCCACCGAAGTCGATCAAGGCACGTTCCTGAAAGTCTGAGCCATGAGCCTGCTCAAAAACCTCCGCGAGCTGCCGACGAACCTGTGGCGGTCGCTGTTCCGCAACCCCCTGCCGACCTCCGATCTCGGCCGGTCGCAGACGTCGTTCCAGAACTTCTTCCTCCACATCCATCCGGTCAAGACGCACGTCCACTCTTTGAAGCCGGGGTTCACCCTCGGGCTCGGGGTGATTTCGTTCTCGCTCTTCATCATCTTGGTGGCGAGCGGCGTCTTGCTGATGTTTTATTACGTGCCGTCGACCGAGCAGGCGCACAACCGCATGCTCGATCTGTCGGGCACCGTGGCCTTCGGCGGCCTGCTGCGCAACATGCACCGCTGGGCGGCCCACGGCATGGTCGCCATAGTGCTGTTGCACATGGCGCGGGTGTTCTTCACCGGCAGCTACAAGCCGCCGCGGGAGTTCAACTGGGTCGTCGGCATCGTGCTGCTGCTTTTGACCCTCTTCGCCTCCTTCACCGGCTATCTGCTGCCCTGGGACCAGCTGGCCTTCTGGGCGATCACCGTGGGCACCGCCATCGCGGCCTACGCCCCGGTCGTGGGCGAACTGACCCGCTTCGTCCTACTCGGAGATCAAGTCGTCGGCCAAGAGGCGTTGATCCGCTTCTACGTGCTGCACGTCGCGGTGCTGCCGGTGATCATGACGATCCTGATCGGCGTCCACTTCTGGCGCATCCGCAAGGACGGCGGTCTGTCGCGGCCGGCCGGCGCGGACCTGCCCGAGGCGCAACCGGCCTTCGCACTGGCCCGCGAGGGCAAGCTCGAGGGCCTGGCGCCCCTGGCCAAGACCCAGAAGAAGAAGTCCTTCGGCGTGCTCGGGATGGTGCGTGGGCCGTTCACCAAGGTCGGCAACACGCCGGACAACATGGTGTACTCGTGGCCCCACCTGTTCACCGCCGAGTTGTTCGTGTTCGCCCTGACCGTGCTCGTGGTGCTGGTGATGGCGATCGGCTTCAACGCGCCGCTCGAGGCCCCGGCGGACCCGACCCACCCCCCCAACCCCTCGAAGGCACCGTGGTACTTCCTCGGTCTGCAGGAGATGGTCTCCTACTCGGCCTTCTGGGGTGGCGTGGGGATTCCGACCCTGTTCGTTCTCGGCCTGCTCCTGGTGCCGTACCTCGACCGCGACCCTCGGGGTGTCGGCGTCTGGTTCTCGCGCCACCGGCTGCTGGCGAACACGTTGTTCAGCCTGTTCCTGCTCGTGAACCTCGTGCTGATCGTCATCGGCACCTTCTTCCGGGGTCCCAACTGGGCCCTGGTGACCCCGTGGTAGCGGGTGGGGGGAAGGAACCATGAGAACCGCCCTCGCCATTTTGTCCGTCATCGTCCTGGCGATTCACGGCTTCCTGTATTACGACGAGCTGTCCGCACGCTGGCAGGAGCATCAGGACCGGTATTTCGAGCAGGCCGCCAGCCGCTCGGACAACCCGGTCGTCAAAGCCAGCCTCGCGAGCCGTGAGCCGGCCATCGAGCAAGTGATCGTCAGGAGCTTCGGCTCGCCGCGGGTGGACCGCTGTACGACCTGCCACATCGCCGTCGACGATCCGCGCTTCGCGGCCGATGCCCAGCCGCTCAAGACCCATCCGCCGATTCCGGGGCACAAGTTCGAGTCCTTCGGCTGCACGATCTGCCACCAAGGTCAGGGTCGTGCCGTGGACGCCGAGGCGGCCCACGAAGGGGGTCACGACTGGCCCTGGCCGCTGGCCGAGAAGGAGCTGATCGAGGCCAACTGCGTGCAGTGCCACACCGATCCGGACTGGCCCCACGCCCCGCGGGTGGCGGCCGGGCGCAAGCTGTTCTTCGAGCGCGCCTGCTACACCTGCCACACGATCGCCGGCCTCTCCTACGGGTCGATCGGCCCGGAGCTCACCGAGGTCGGGATGAAGCGGCGGGCCGACTACATCCGCGACAAGATCACCGATCCGCGGGCCACCAACCCGACGTCGACCATGCCCAAGCAGGATCTGACGGCCGAGCAGGTGCTCGCCCTGACGGCCTTCCTGGAAGCCCAGCAGGGTTCGAACGTGGCGCGGGCGCCCCTCGCTTCCTACCTCTCGGCCCAGCAGCAGCGGCCCGGTTGGCTGCCCTTGGCCCAGATCGTGGGACCGAACGAGGCCACCCGGGTCGAGGTTCTGCCGGCGGCCGACAAGGGAGCCGCGCTCCTGCCGCAGGTCGGTTGCCTGTCCTGCCACAAGCTCGGCGAGCGCGACGGCCGGGTCGCCCCCGATCTCGCCTACACCGCCGCCCAACGGGGCCACGGCTGGCTGATTGTGCACTTCCGGGACCCGAAGAGCGTCGTCCCGGGGTCGCTCATGCCGCCCTACCCGCTGCCCGAGGAGGTCTTCGACGCGCTGTCGTCGTACCTCTCGACCCAGCCGCCGCGGCTGCTGCCGAATGAGCCGGCCGCCTTGTACGCGGAGTTGTGCGCCCGCTGCCACGGCCCGGAGGGCAAGGGCGACGGCGTCATCGCCAGTTACCTCGACCCGCGTCCCCGCGACCTGACCAAGGGCGCCTTCATGAAGACCAAGACGCGGGAGCGGTTGCTGACTGCGCTCGAACAAGGAGTGGCCGGCACCAGCATGGCGCCCTGGGGCGAGGTGCTCGGCGCTGAACGCTCGGCGGCCTTGATCGACTACGTGCTGGCAACCTTCCCTCAAGGCAGTACGCGTCAGCCGAAGGAACGCAAGGTGCCGACGGTCAATCCCGTGCCCTTCTCCGCGGCCAGCGTGGCCCGCGGGCAGGCGATTTTCCTCGAGCGTTGCTGGGGTTGCCACGGCAAGAAGGCCGACGGCCACGGGCCGAACGCCGACGAGATCGTGCCCCGGCCGCGTAATCTCCGGAACGCGCCCTTCCTGCGTTCGGTGACCTACGCCCGGCTCCACGAGAGCATCAAGTACGGCGTCCAGGGCACCGCGATGCCCGCGGCCGGTTTCGATTTCGCCCTCACCGACGAACAGATCGGTGACTTGCTCCACTACATCTACGACCTGAACGGCCTCGGCGGGGACTCCGCGCCGACGACCGTCGCCACCACTTCCACTGCGAGGTGAACATGTCCGTCGCTGCCATCGCCAACCCCACCCGCGAGCGGGCCGTCGCCGACAACCCGGCCCACGAGGACCGGACGGCGTTCTCGTTCCTGCTCGTCGCCGGGCTGTTCTTCGTCGTCTCGGGCCTCGTGGCGATCATCATCGCCGCCAAGCTCCAGATGCCGACGCTGCTCGGCAATGTCTCCTGGTTGTCCTACGGGAGGCTGCGACCGATCCACACCAACGGCATGCTCTTCGGTTGGCTGCTCGCGGCCAACATGGGGCTTTGTTACTACCTGGTCCCGCGCCTGTGCGGCGTCAAACTGTGGAGCGAGAAGCTCGGCTTGGCCACCCTCGGCCTGTGGGTGGTGATCATCCTGGGCGCCGTGGTGACTCTCGCCACCGGCCAGAACCAGGGCCTCGAGTACGCCGAGCTGCCGCTGTGGCTCGACGTCCTGGTCACCGCCGCCTGGGTGATGTTCGGAGTCAACATCTTCGCCACCATCGCGACCCGCAAGTACACCCAGATGTACGTTTCGCTCTGGTACATCATGGCTGCGATCCTGTGGACGGCGTTCGTCTACATCGTCGGCAACTTCGCCACGATGTTCACCTCGGGCGTCAACCAGGCCAACCTCAACTGGTTCTATGTCCACAACGCGGTGGGCCTGATCTTCACGCCGCTCGGCCTGGGCATCGGCTACTACTACATCCCCAAGGCGGCGGAGACACCGCTGTACTCGCACCGCCTGTCGATGATCGGCTTCTGGTCGCTGGCCTTCGTCTACGTCTGGACCGGCGCCCACCACATGCTCCACGGGCCCATCAGCCAGTGGCTCCAGACCGTCTCGATCCTGTTCTCGGTGATGCTGATGATCCCGGTCTGGACGCTGGTGTGGAACTTCCTGGCGACCATGAAGGGCCAGTGGCACCAACTCCAGGACAACGTGCCGATCAAGTTCCTGATGGCCGGCACGGTGTTCTACCTGCTGACCTGCTTCCAGGGCCCGATGCACAGCCTGCGCACGGTCAACGCCATCGTCTCGAAGACCGACTGGATCGTCGGCCACGCCCACATGGCGGTGCTCGGCGCCTTCTCGTTCTTCGCCGTCGCCGGCGCCTACTACTCGATCCCGCGCATGCTGAAGACCAAGCTGCACTCGGAAAAGCTCGCCAACGCCTCGTTCTGGCTCTGGCTGATCGGCGGCCTGTCGTTCTTCATCTCGTTGTGGATCGGCGGCTTCCTCCAGGGCCTGCAATGGAACGATCCGTCGATTCCGTTCATCGACACGGTGAAGTTCATGGCGCCCTTCTGGTCCGTCCGGCTGATCGGCGGGACGCTGATGTTCGTCGGCATCCTGCTGTTCTTCTGGAACATCCTCAAAACCTATACCGACCGCCGCGAAAATCCGGTCGAGAACGCCTGAGAAGGAGCCCACCATGTTCAAGAAGGTCGACAAGAGCAGCGCTCTGTTCGTCGTCGCCGCCGTGGTGTTCTTCTGGACCGGCGGCCTGCTGACCACCCTCGCCCCCCCGATGCTCGACGCCAGCTGGGCGAAGCCCGCGCCGGGGCTCAAGGACTACGCCACGCTCGCCGGCCAGGGTGACGAGCACGCCCGGCAGATCATGGCCGGCCGCGCGATCTACGTCGCCGAGGGTTGCTGGTACTGCCACACGCAGCAGACCCGCACGATCGAAGCGGACACCATCCGCTCCGGTTGGCGCGACGTCCGCAGCCCGGTCTCGACGCCCGACGAGTTCGTCTACGACCAGCCCCACATGTTCGGCACCCGCCGGGTGGGGCCGGATCTCTCGCGCATCGGCGGCAAGTACGACGGCCAGTGGCATGCCACCCACTTCCGGGATCCCCGCAGCCTGGTGCCCGGATCGGCCATGCCGCCGTTCCCGTGGATCGTTGCCGATCCCGTGAAGCTCGACGCCTTGATCGCCTACCTCCAGAGCCTCGGCCGGGCCAAGGATTGGCGGCCGGAGCAGGACTACGAGGAGTGATCCGCCGTGGACTACACCTACCCATCGGTGTTCTGGATTTACTCGGTGATGGCGATGTTCGTCGTCGGCGCGGTCTTCTTTCTGTGGAAGGCCGTCCGCTCCGGCGCCGTCGCCAACGACGAATCTCCCAAGTACCGGATGCTCGAGGACGATTTCCCGGCTGCTGAAAGGCCCAAGCCATGACGACCCCAAAAAAAGACTCGCCCGTGTTTGAAATCGCCGGCGGCTGGATCACCGAGCGGAAGGGCACGCCCATTCCCGGCTTCCTGAAGCTCGCCTACATCGGCTTCTGCCTGTTCGGCCTCGGCTACCTCTTCCTGTGGTTCCGCGGCGAAACCGGCCACGCCACCCGCGGACCGCTGGTCGAGTCCTTCAACCTCTCCAGCCCGCCCCCCGGCATGATGTGGATCGTCTTCCTGGCGGCCGTGCTGCTGGTCTACGTCGTCGGACTTTGGCTGTACGCCTTCACCGCCAAGGAGGAGGAGTCGGAGCAGTGAGGAGCTCTTCGCCCAGCGCCGCCCCCCCGACTTCGGCCTACGAGCGTCTCCGGATTCCCGACGAGGAGCGCTACTGGGTCGAGCAGGTGAAGTGCCGAGTCGGATGCCCGGTGTTCACCGACGCCTGTGGCTACGTCACCGCCGTGGCCGAAGGCCGGGACTTGGACGCCTACGCCATCGCCCGGGCCACCAACCCGTTCGTCTCGGTCTGCGGGCGCATTTGTGGCGCCCCTTGCGAGCGGGCCTGCCGGCGCGGCGCGGTGGACGCCCCGGTTTCGATCCGCGCGATCAAGCGCTGGGCCTGCGAGCTCCACGGCAACGACACCGGCAGTGACGAGCACTACCACCGTTACGCCGACACCCGCATGTTGCCGCCGCCGCCGGCTCCCGGCGAGACGCGGGAAAAGGTGGCCGTGGTCGGTGCCGGCGTCGCCGGCTTGACCGTGGCCCACGACTTGGCCCGCGCCGGCTACCGCGTCACGGTCTTCGAGGCCGGCCCGGTGGCAGGGGGCATGATGACCATGGGGGTGCCGCTCTACCGGCTGCCCCGGGAGCTGGTGCAGGCCGAGATCGACGCCATCCTCTCCCTGGGAGTCGAGCTGCGCTTGAACTCCCCCGTCGGCGCCCCCGGCCGGACCTTGAGCGACCTACGCGCCGAGGGCTTCCAGGCCTTCTTCCTGGGCGCCGGCCTCCAGGGCAGCCGCGAGCTCAACGTGCCCGGCGCCAAGCGGCCGGGGGTGATCCAAGGCCTCGAGTTCCTGAAGCTCGTCAACCTCGGCCAGACCCTCGACATCGGCCCCCGGGTGGTCGTCGTGGGCGGCGGCAACGTCGCCTTCGACGTCGCCCGCACCGCACTCCGGCAGACCGCCGAGGAGCGTGAGGAAGCCGAACGGGAGGGCCTGCGCATCACCGCCGACGTCGCCCGTACGGCGGCCCGCGCCGCCGGTGTGCGCGAAGTCCACCTGGTGTGCCTCGAGAGCCGCGAGGAAATGCCCGCGGATGCCATCGAGATCGAAGAGGGTCTGCACGAGGGCCTGGTGCTCCACCCGTCCTTCGGGCCGAAGCAGATCGTGGGTGAGGACGGCGTGACCGGCTTCGAGATGGTGCGCTGCCTGTCGGTCTTCGACTCCGAGCGGCGGTTCCATCCCCAGTTCGACGACAGCCATCGCGAAACGATCGCCTGCGACACGGTGATCTTCGCCATCGGCCAGCAAGCCAAATTCGACTTCCTGCAGCCCGAGGACGGCATCACCCTGTCCGAACGCGGGCTCATCCAGGTCGATCCCGAGACGTTCCAGACCTCGCGGCCCGACGTCTTCGCGGGTGGTGACGTGGTGCTCGGTCCGCGGCTGTTCATCGACGCCATCGCCACCGGTCAAGTCGCCGCCCGCGGCATCCACGACTACCTGCGGCGAACGACCACCACCGTTGCGCTGCGTTCCCGCTGGGAGCCGGCGGTCTACACCATGGCTCAGGACTGGGAGATCGCCCAGCGCGATCTACCGCCCTCCCGCGCTCCCCTTCCGTCCGAAATCGCGCAGGCCGGCAACCGCCTGGTCGAAGAGAACTACCCGGAGGCCGAGGCCCGCCACCAGGCGGCCCGGTGCCTGCGCTGCGACGTCCAGACGTGGTTCGAAGGCCCGTTGTGCGTGGCCTGTAACGGCTGCGTCGACGTTTGCCCCAGCGACTGTCTGCACCTCGTGGGCCTGTCCCAGGTGGCCAAGGATCCCCGTCTGCTCGCCCTCGCGGAAACGCAACTCGGCCTCGTGGCGGCGGATCTCGATCGGCCGACCGCCGAGCTCGATGCTCTCGGCGCCGCCATGCTCAAGGACGAAACGGCCTGTATCCGTTGCTCCATGTGCGCCACCCGGTGCCCCACGAACGCCTTCACCATGCGCCGTTTCCTCTTCCATCGCGAGCTCGAAAGCGTCGACGGCGCCAACCCCCGCCTCCGGTACTAGAGGTTTGGAGGCCCGACCATGGCACTCCCCGTGTTTCCCCGCTGGAACGGCCGGCACAGCCGCCGTCGGCGGTTGATCCAGATCGGTTTCCTCGCCGTCTTCGCCCTGCTGCCGCTCTTCGACCTGTTCCGCTTCGACCTCCCCGCGGGCCGGCTCCACCTGTTCGGCGCCGAGATCTGGCTCGACGAATGGACCTACCTGTGGCTCGCCGGCATGTTCGCGCTGTGGATCGTGGGCGCCCTGTCCTTGATTTTCGGGCGCGTCTACTGCGCCTACGCCTGCCCGCAGATGGTCTTCTCCGAGCTCGCTCACGACGTCGACGCCCTGGCCAAACGGGTCTTCCGCGGGCGTGACCCGAAGTTCGTCAAGAAAGCCTCGCGGGTGCTCTCGCTGGCCATCATCGCGGTCTTGTCGATTACCGCGTCGGTGCTCTTCATGGGTTACTTCGCCCCGTTGGGGGACGTCGTCCGGCGACTGTTCTCCTTCGACGTCGGCCTGTGGCTCGGCGCCGTCGGTGCGGCCACCACCCTCGTCGCCTTCTTGGACATCGCCTTCGTACGGGAGGGTTTCTGCCGTTCGGCCTGCCCCTACGGTTTGCTCCAGGGGCTGCTCGAGGACGGCAAGAGCCTGCACGTGAATTTCTCGGAAGCGAGCGGACCGTGCATTGACTGCCAGCTGTGCGTGCGCCGGTGCCCGATGGACATCGACATCCGCCAAGGCGCCTTCCAGATCGAATGCACGCGCTGCGGCACCTGCATCGACGCCTGCGACGAGATCCTGATCAAAAAGAACCGGCCGGGCCTTTTGGCCTTCGACTTCTCGGGCTTCTCGGTCGCCGGTTGGGACTTGAAGCGGACGTTGGTGGCCGTCTCGACCGTCGGCTTCGGGGTCGTTTTGGCGATCGCCGTCGCCCGCCGGGACGTGTTGTCTCTGCAGCTCGCTCCCCTGCCCGCCGAGGCCACGACCACGGCCGCCGGGGTCGACGAAACTCGATTCTTGCTGCGGGCGGCCAACCGCGGCTCGGAACCCGTAGCCCTCTCCGTCGAAACCGAGGGTCTACCGGCCGACGCCGAGGTCCAGGGGGCGCCCACGGAACCGGTGCCCGCCGGCCAGGAGCAACGCTGGACGCTGCTCGTGCGGCTGCCGGCGGAGCCCGGTCGCGGCGGACTCCAGTCGTTCACCTGGGTGGTCGACTCGCGCCACGGCGCCGAGCGCTTCCCAGGCGCTTTACTCGCCCACGACCCCGCGAAGCAACGCGCGGCACTCGCTACGGCACCGGCTCTCCAGGAGGGACCATGACGCCCCGCTTCTCCTTCGCCCGTCTCGAGGGCCGCGTACTGCAAAGCCTGCTCTGGCTGATTTCGCTGGTGTTCTTCGTGATCATGGGCGCCACCTGGCGGGCGGCCGAGAAGGCCAAGCCGGTGATGCTCAAGCTCGAGACCAGCCCACCCGCGGTGCAGAGCTCGGCGCCGTGATCGACGCCCTCGCCACCCCGGCCTTCCTGCCGCGGGCGCTGCCCCTGTGCGCCCACTGCGGGTTACCCCTGGCGGTGTCGAACGCCGCCCGGGATTCGGGCGCCGGGTACTGCTGCAGCGGCTGCGCCCTCGCCCATCGCCTGGCCGGGGGCGACGCCGGCCACGGCCGGGCCACCGGATTGTTGATGGCGGTGGGCCTCGGGGCCTTCCTGGCCTTGAACGTCATGATGTTGTCCTTCGTCCTTTACACCCCCGGCGCCGAGGCCGACCGCGCCGCCGGGGAGGCCTGGGTGCGCTGGGCGCTGCTCGGGCTCGCCACCCCCGCGGTGGTCCTGCTCGGCTCGCCGTTCTTGACGCGCGGGCTCGGCCAGCTGTTCTCCCGGCGGCGGCTCGATACCGACGCCCTCATCTCGGTCGGCGTGCTCGCGGCCTGGGCGTTGTCCTGTCGCTCGGTGCTGGCTGGCCACGGCCCGCTGTATCTCGACACCGCCATGGGCATCCTGCTCTTCGTGACCCTCGGCCGTTACCTGGACGCCGCTGCCCGTGCCCGCACGACCGACGCCCTCGCGGCGCTCGCCCGCCAGATGCCCGAAAGGGCGACCCGGCTCGGTATCGACGACCAGGAAGAGGAAGTGCCGGTGGCCGACCTGGTGCCCGGGGATCGCCTGCGCATCCGCCCCGGGGAGCGCTTCCCGGCGGACGGTCGCGTGCTCCGCGGCGAGGCGGGGGTGTCCCAGGCCGAACTCACGGGCGAGTCGCTGCCGGTGACTCGCGGAGTCGGTGACCGCGTCTCCGCCGGCACCCGCTTGCTCGACGGCAGCCTGGTCATCACCGTCGAGCGCTCGGGCGCCGCCACTACCCTGGCTCGCCTGGTGCGGCTGGTCGAAGAGGCCCGTGCCGGGGGTTATCCCCTGGCCGCCCTGGTGGACCGCCTGGCCGGGGCGTTCGTTCCGGTCGTCTTGGTCCTCGCCGTGGGCACGTACGCGTTCTGGAGCTGGCACGCGGACGCCGGGGTGGCGCTCCTGAACACCTTGAGCGTGCTGCTGATCGCCTGCCCCTGCGCCATCGGCCTCGCGACGCCCTTGGCTGCGACCACCGCGGCCGGCCGCGCGGCCCAGGCCGGAGTCTTGGTGCGTTCCGGCCAGGTGTTCGAGCGGCTCGCCCGCTCGCGCCGGGTGTTCTTCGACAAGACCGGCACGTTGACCCGCGGCGAGCTCGCCCTGGTGCGGGTGACGACGGCGCCCGGGGCCTCCGATTCCAAGATCCTGGCCCTGGCCGCGGCACTCGAGGAGGGCTCGGAGCACCCTCTCGCCCGCGCCCTCCGGCAGGCTGCCGCGGGACTCGCTCAACCCGCCACGGAAGGCTTCCGCGCCGTGCCCGGTCGCGGCGTGTCGGCGCGGGTGGCGGGCGCCGAGGTCCGCCTGGGGACGGCCGAGCACGTCGGCGGCGCGCCGGCGCCCAGGGACGACGGCACCACCGCCGTGCACCTCGCGGTCGACGGTACCTGGCGGGGCTCGCTTTTTCTGCGCGACGAGCCGCGCCCCGAGTCCGCCGCGGTGGTGGCCGAACTGGCCGGGCGGGGGTTCACGGTCGAGGTGCTCTCGGGGGACAACCCGGGCGCCGTGGCCGCCCTCGCCGCGCGCCTGCCTGGAGTGGCCGCCACCGCCGAGTTGTCGCCGGAGGCCAAGCTCGCCCGCGTGCGCCAGGCCGTCGAGGCCGGAGAACACCCCACGATGGTGGGCGACGGCATCAATGACGCCCCGGCTCTTTCTCACGCCGGGGTCGCCGTGACCCTCGAAAGCGGCACGGACCTCGCTCGCGAAGTCGCGGACGTGACGATCCTCGGCGGCGACCTGACGCGCCTGCCGTGGCTCTTCGAGCTCGGTAAGAAGACGCTGCGCACGGCCCGGCTGAACCTCACCTGGGCGTTCCTCTACAACGGCGTCGGCCTGGCCCTTGCCGTCTCGGGCCTGCTTCACCCGCTGTTCGGCGCCGTCGGCATGGTCGCCTCGAGTTTGATCGTGGTTCTGCACTCCCAGCGCCTGGCGCGGACTCCCCTGCCGGCATCCGGAGGGCAACGATGACCGCGGGCTGGCTGCTCGCCGCCGGCTTGACCGCCGCCGCCTCGGTGCACTGCGCCGGCATGTGCGGCCCCTTCGTGCTCGCCGTGGCGGTGCGCGACCGCGAGCGCAGCTGGCGGCTGGTCGGCAATCAGCTGCTGCTGCAACTGGGCAAGGCGACGACCTACGCGTTCCTGGGCGCGCTGGCGGGGCTCGCCGGCGGCCGCTTGATGTCTTCGGGGTGGTTCCGCTGGAGTGGCCAAGGTCTGGCGCTCCTCTCCGCCGTGCTCCTGGCCCTCGCCGGCCTCACCCTTTTGGGAAAGAAGAGCGGCACACCCGCGGCCTGGGTGGTGCAACTCGCCGGCACCGGCAAGCGGCTCCTCGGTCCGCTCCTGGCGGAACGCCCCGCGGGTTCCGCCCTGGTCATCGGCATGACCCTGGGCGCCCTGCCCTGCCCCCTCGTCTACGCCGGCCTCGCCCTCGCCGCCGCCACCGGCTCTCCGGCCCAAGGCGCCGCCACCCTCGCCGGCGTCGCGCTCGGCACCGTGCCCGCGCTCCTCGCCGTCGCCCTCGTCGGCGTCGCCCTCCCCCAAACCACTCGCCACCAACTCGCCAAAGCCGGCGGTGTCCTCCTCCTCGCCATGGCCGCCGTCACCCTCTTCCGCGCCTTCGGCCACGACCACGCGGGACACGCCCACGCCGGACACCAGCCGCCCGCGGCCGAGGCCCCCGCGGCAGCTGGGCACGAGCTTCATCACCACTAGAGCGGCGCGCCCCGCCGGACAGCTGTTTTCCGCCCCCCGTGGACGCCCTTCCTGGGCTCACTCTCCTGCCGCCGCGATCACCCCGAAGGCCGCGACCGGCCCTTTGGCCACCACCTGCCGAAACACCTGGCGGGCCTCGGTCTCCTGACCGTGGGTCAGGTACCAGACGCCGACGCCATAGCCCACGGTGGGAAACGACAGGTCACTGCCGGCAGCGCCGGCGGCGGCCAGCAACTCGGCGGGGTCGCCCTCGCCCCGGAAGAGCCGCAGCAGGCGCAGGTAGTCACCGCTTTCGATGATGTCGGCGTCTGCCCGCACGGGGGCCAGGGCGTGGGCGCGGGCTTCCGAGTCCCCCAAGCGCGAGAGGGTGACGACCAGCCAGTAGCGCAAGGCGATGTCCATGTCGATGTGCCCGGGCACGGCGAGGCCCGTTTCGTAGGCCGCGCGCGCTCCGGCGAAGTCGCGCTGGAGGTAGCGGGCCAGGCCGAGGTGGTACCAGACGTTCGCGTGGAGCGTCGAAGTCGGTTGGTTCCGGGCGTTGGGCAGGCCGTCGGGCTCGATACTGTCGGGCTCTCCGGCCATCAGCTCGGCAGCCCGTTCGAAGTCGGCCTCGGCGGCTGCGAACTGGCGCAGCGTCAGGTGACGGTGTCCCCGGTGGCGATAGAGCCGGGGTTCCGCGGGGAACAGCTCGAGGGCCCGATCGTAGACTCGGATCGCTTCCTCGTATCGCCCGAGATAGGCCGTCCGGCGGCCGAGCCAGATCCAGGCGTCGAGATCGGCAGGGTTGGCTGCCACGCGGGCTGCAGCCTCGGCGCGCAGCGCCTCGTGGTTCGGCGCGGCCGTGGACTGGGGGGCAGCGGCGGGTGTCGTGGCACAGGCGAGCCCGACGACGGCGAGCAAGACGAACGAAACCAGAACCCGAGCGTGACTCATGACGGAAGTCTACCCGCGTAGAATCCCGCCATGTCGCGTCCGCTCCTCCGTCTCGTTTCCGTGGCCGTCTTCGCGGCGGTGCTGCTCGCCGGCTGGCTCTTGCGCGACGGCGGCTTCTCGCCGGCACCGTCCGAACCGTCGGCATCGACCGCCGTCCTCGACCGCGCCTTCGCCGAGCGCCGGTCGAACCTCTGGGTGACCGTGACCGCGCCGGTGGAGCGGCTGCTGCCCGACGACCGCAAGGGCAATCCCCACCAGCGTTTCCTCCTGCGCCTACCCTCGGGGTTGACGGTGCTGGTGGCGCACAACATCGAGCTCGCCGAGCGGGTGCCGTTGACCGTGGGCGACACCGTCGAGATCCGCGGCGAATACGAGTGGAACGATAAGGGCGGTGTACTGCACTGGACCCACCACGACCCGTCCGGCCGACGCGACGGCGGTCATATTCGCTACGACGGCCGAGTTTACCGGTAGATATAGCCGTTCTGCTCTAGAATGGCCGGCGAAATCATGAGCGCCGCGCGCAAAACGATCCTGGTGGTCGACGACGAAGAGGCGATGCGCGAGGTGCTCGCCTTGCGTCTGTCCGAGTGGGGGTATCAAGTCGAGGTCGCGGCGGACGCTCGCGAGGCCGGCGAGGTGGCCGTCGCAAAGCGACCCGACGTGGTGCTCTCGGATGTCGTCCTGCCCGGCATGACCGGGCTCGAGTTGCTCGCCCGTCTGAAAGAAGGTGACGCGCGCCGCCCGGTCGTGCTGATGACCGCCCACGGTACGGTCGAGATGGCCGTCCAGGCGCTCAAACTGGGTGCTCTGGACTTCGTCACCAAGCCGATCGAATACCCCAAGCTGCGCGCCGTTCTGGCGGCGGCCTTCGACGAGATCGTCGAACTCGACCGTTCGCGGAAGCTGTCGGCGCAGCTCGAGCGGGTCTCGGGCTTGGGCGAGCTGGTGGGCGGGAGCCCGGTCATGAAGCAGGTGTTCACGCTGGTCCAGGACATCGCCGGCACCGATGCCGCGGTGCTCGTGTCCGGGCCGAGCGGAACCGGCAAGGAGCTCGTGGCGCGCATCCTCCACGACCTGTCGCCGCGCAGGAAGGGTCCCTTCGTCGCCATCAACGCCGCCGCGATTCCTTCGGAGCTCATGGAGAGCGAGATCTTCGGCCACGAGCGCGGCGCCTTCACGGGGGCCACTGGCCCGCGCGCCGGTTGTTTCGAGCTCGCCCATGGCGGCACCCTGTTTCTGGACGAAATCGCCGAAATGCCGCTCGCGCTGCAACCGAAACTGCTACGCGTGCTCGAGGACGGCCGGGTGCGCCGCCTCGGCGGCACGCGGGACTTGCAGTTCGACGTGCGGGTGGTGTCGGCGACCAACGTCGACCCGGCGGTGGCGGTGGCCGAGGGGCAGTTACGGCAGGATCTGTACTACCGGCTCAACGTCTTCTCGGTGGCGATGCCGCCCCTGGCCGAGCGCAAGGGGGATGTGGCGCTCCTCGCCCAGCACTTCGTGGCCCTGTTCAACCGCAAGCACCACCTGCGGGTGGACGGCCTGCGCTCGACGAGCCTGGCACTGCTCGAGGCCTACCCTTGGCCGGGCAACGTGCGCGAGCTGCGCAACGTGCTCGAGCGGGCGTCGGTGGTGGCGAAGGCGGGCTGGATCGAGCCCCAGCACCTACCGCCCTATCTGCTGGTGCCCGCCGGACCGCCCCGCGTCGTGCTGCCGGTGGGCGTCAACGCCGCCGAGGCGGAGCGCACGCTGATCCTCAAGACCCTCGAGGAAACCCACCAGAACAAGGCCCACGCGGCGCGCGTGCTGGGTCTCGACGTCAAGACCATCCGCAACAAGTTGAAGGCCTACGGCCTGGGATGAGGCGCGCCGGAGCCGCCATGACGCTCGCCACCCGGATCACCGCCGGCAATCTGACCGTGGTGGCGATTCTGCTCGGCTTGGCGGGGTACTTCCTGCGGGGATTGGAAGAGCTGGGTAGGGTCCAGAAGCAGACGACGGAGAGCATGCCCTTGGTCGCCACCGGGGCTCAGAGCCTGCAACTGGAAGTCCGGGAATGGCTGGACTTCGTCAAACGAGGAATCCTCTTCGGCGCTGCAGACCACGCCGAACGAACGCGGCAACGCGAAGAGGAGATTCGGCAGGCACTGCCCACCCTGCGTCGGCCAATCGATGATCCGGCCTTCGATCCTCAATCGGCCCAAGACTTCGTAGAGCTCCTCAAGGTCCTTGCCGACCGCTGGAGAATCCTCGAAAAAGCCGCTGACTTGCCAGAGCTGCCGACCGAGGAGAAAGCCAGGGAAAGGCAACGACTGGCGTGGGAGGCAGAGCTCGCCGCCGCCGCGGAGCCAGTCCAGCAGACGCTGGGCGACATCGCCCACCTCGCCCGTGAACTCGCTCGCCGGGGACCGGAGAAGCGGTTCGAACGCGCCCAACGCCGGGCCATCCGCACCTCGCTGTGGGCCGCCGTGATCGCCGCGGTGCTCGCCCTGGCGGTCGCCCTCGGAGTTCTGCGATCGGCCACCAAACCCTTGCAACGGCTGGCCCGGGGCACGCGGGCGATCGCCTCGGGGGACCTGTCCTACCGGGTCGAGCCCGAGGGTAGCCCGGAGGTGCGCGGCCTGGCCCGGGACTTCAATGCCATGGCCGATCGCCTCTACGAGCTGGATCGCTTGAAGAGCGACTTCGTCTCGAGCGTCTCCCACGATCTGAAGGCGCCGCTGGCCTCGATCGCCGAGACCACGTCGTTGATGCTCGAGGGCCTGCCCGGCCCGTTGACGCCGAAGCAGACGCGCCTGCTGTCGCTGAACCTCGAAAGCGCCCGCCGGCTGGGCCAGATGATCGAAAACCTGCTCGATCTCTCGCGCATCGAGGCCGGCGCCCTGGCCCTCCAGTTCACCCGTCTGGACCTCGCCCAGCTGGCCGGTCAGGCGGTCGACCAATTGCGCGGCTTGATCGACAAAAAAGGCCTTACGGTCTCGGTCGACGGCGCTCCCGACACGGGAGTTCTCGAAGGGGACGCCGCCGCCCTGCGACGCGCCCTCGGCAACCTCGTGGCCAACGCCGTGAGCTTTTCGCCCACCGGCGGGCAGATCGAGATCCAGATTCGGCCGCGGGCGCGCGAGAGCGTCGAGATTCTGGTCGCGGACCAAGGGCCCGGGGTCCCCGACAGCGAGAAAGAACGGATCTTCCAACGGTTCTATCGGAGTCAACACGGCGCCCGTGGCCCCGGCACGGGCATCGGCCTGGCGATCGCCCGGGCGATCGTGGAGGCACACGGAGGTGTTTTGTGGGTGCGCGACGGAGTGACGGGCGGAAGTGTCTTCTCCTGCTTGCTGCCGCGAAGCCGGCGGGCGCCCCTGGAGCTGTCGTGAGGCGCTGGCCGGCTCTGGCCCTCGGTGTGTTGGGCTGCCTGACGGCCTGCACGACCGGGCGGGCGCCGGCAGCGAACCCGGCAGCGACACCGGCTCCGCCGCCAGTGTCTCTCCCCGCCACCCCGACCTGCCCGCCCTGCCCACCGCCCGCTCCGCTCCCCGACCCGCGGCCCGCTGCCCTGCGCACCGGCGACGAAGCCTACGAACGCGGCGAGCCCGCCGCCGCCGCCGCGGCCTACGACGCCTTTCTCACTCTCGCCGATACGCTCCCCGCGAGCCAACAAGCGGACCTTCCTCGCGTGCTGGCCCGCCTGGTCGTCCTGTGCTCTCTGCCACCGACCCGCGACCCCGTCGCCGCCCAGGACTACCACCGGCGCCTGGTCAAGGACTTTGCCAAGAGCCCCTATCGCGCCGAAGCCGACCTCGTGATCCGCGCCGGTGCCGAGCTCGAGGCGCAGCGCAAAAAGGGCCAGGATCTCGAACGCGAGGTCGCCCGCCTCACCCAGTTGGTTGAGAAGTTGAAGCAGATCGACCTGGCGCCACGAAAACCGCCGGGGTAAGAAGTCGTCGCCCCAGGTCGGCCGAGCGAAACTCTGGCGCGAACACCGGTAGGCGACCCGGTCAGAACTTCCGCATCAGACCCACCACGATGCCCTGGACTTTGACGTCGTTGGCGGGCACGTAGATGGCTTCCATGTTCGGGTTCGCGGGCTGAAGGCGGACGCGGCGGCCTTCCGGGTAGATGCGTTTCAGCGTGGCGTCGCTGCCGACGAGGGCCACCACCATCTCCCCCGCCTGGGCGTGCTCACGACGCAGGACGACCACGTAGTCGCCGTTGTGGATGCCCTCTTCGATCATCGAGTCCCCGACCACGCGCAAGACGTAATGCTCCCCCGCTCGGCCGGCGATGAGATGGGAGGGCACTGCCAGGGTTTCGTTGCCGGAGACCGCCTCGATGGGTTTACCGGCGGCGATGCGACCGAGGAACGGCAGCTCGTGGTCCACCGTGGCCTCGGCCCCGCGCAGCACCCGCACCAGCTCGATGCCGCGCTTCTGGTTCTGGTCGCGGCGGAGAAAGCCCTTGTCCTCGAGCAACTTCAGGTGTTTGTAGACGGTGCCGTAGGAGCTGTAGCCGAAGCGCTCGCAGATCTCCCGGTGGGTGGGCGAAATGCCGCGCTGATCCCGGAACTCGTTGATGAAGTCCAGGATCTCTTTCTGCCGGTCGGTGAGGTAGTCTTTGACCTCTCGTGTCATGCCGCGGATGGTAGGCGGTAACCCAGCGTAAGTCAAGAGGTTCGCTTCGCGAAGCCGAAAATGGCCCCGCTTCTGCGCCGCTTTTCCGTTCCCTGCTAAACTCCCCGCCCCCGGAACCTCCGGGCGAGAGGATCGATGGAAGCTCCGACGCTCGGCCCCCTCCGCCAACACCGCCTCGACAACGGCCTGCGCATCGTGCTCGAGCCGGACTCGCGCCTGCCCCTGGTGGTGGTCAATCTCTGGTACCACGTGGGCTCGAAGAACGAGCGCCCAGGGCGCACCGGCTTCGCCCACCTCTTCGAGCACATGCTCTTTCAGGGCAGCGCCCACGTGCCCGGCACCGACCACTTCCGCTTCATCCAGCAGGTCGGCGGCGTGGCCAACGGCTCGACGTGGTTCGACCGCACCAACTACTTCGAAACCCTGCCCGCCCACGAACTCGGTCTCGGCCTGTGGCTGGAGTCGGATCGCATGGGCTTCCTGCTGCCGGCCCTGACGCCGGACAAGCTCGAGACCCAGCGCGCGGTGGTCATGAACGAGCGCCGCGAGCGGGTGGACAACCAGCCCTACGGTCGCGCCTCGGAACGGCTCTCGGAGCTGGTTTACCCCGAGGGTCACCCCTATCGCTGGCCGGTGATCGGCACCATGGAAGACATCGCGGCGGCCACGCTGGAAGATGTCCACGCCTTCTTCGCCACCTTCTACACACCGCGGAACGCTGTTTTGACCCTGGTCGGCGACTTCGACCCGGACCGCGCCTTGGAGCTCGTCGCGACCTACTTCGGCGATCTGCCGGGCGGCCCCCGGCCCGACCCGGTGGTGCCGGTGCCCTTCGCCACCACGGGCGAGGTGCGCGACGTGTTGACCGACGAGGTCCGGCTGTCGCGCCTCTACCTGGCCTTCCCGGCACCGGCCCACGGCGCCCCCGACTGGTACGCCGCGGAACTGCTGGCCCAGATCCTCACCGGCGGAAAGTCGAGCCGCCTGTACGAAGATCTGGTCTATCGCCGCGAGTTTGCCCGCAGTATTTCGAGCTCGGTCCTGCCGACCGAATTGCCCGCCCACCTGACGATCGCCGCCACCGTCAACCCCCGGGTAGACGAAGGAGAGCTCGAGCGCGAGGTGTTGGCCGAACTCGAGCGTCTGGCCGCCAACGGCCCACGGGAGGAAGATCTGGAGCGGGCCCGCAACCAGGCCGCCACCGCCCACGCCGGGATGCTCCAGTCGCTCGACGACCGGGCGGATCTGCTGGCCCTCCATGCCACCTACCACGGCGACCCGGCAGCGGCCTTCCGCGAAGCCGCCGCCTACGACGCCGTTTCCGTCGAGGATCTCCGTCGTTGCGCCGCGGCGCTCCTGGCCGGGCCCCGAGCGGTGTTGACCGTGTTGCCTCGGGAGGCGGCCTCGTGAGCGCGCGACCCGAACTCGACCGCAGCGCGCCTCCCCACCCCCAGGAGCTTCGTCCGTACGAGTTTCCCGACTTCATTCGACAGCGTCTGCCCGACGGCCTTACCGCCTTGTTGGCGCCGATGCCCGGAGCACCGCTGCTGTCGATCGAACTCGCCTTCCCGGCCGGCGGGGAGCGCGAGGAGCCGCGGCTCGCTGGCCTGGCCTCGCTAACCGCCGGCCTGCTCGACGAAGGCACCGACCAGCGGGACGCGCTGGCGGTGGCGGGCTACGTCGAGCGCCTCGGTGGCCAGCTCTCGGCCGCGGCCAATTGGGATCTCGGTGCCCTCGAGCTCGAGCTCCTGCCGCGCCACCGGAGCGCCGCCCTCGAGCTGCTGGCGGAGGTCGCCCGCTCCCCCCGTTTCGACCCCGAGGAGTTCGAGCGGGCGCGGCGCAATCGAGTCACGGATCTACTGCGCCGCCGCGACCGCCCGGGTCAAGTCGCCAACGATCAGCTGCTGCGGGCTCTTTTTGGTCCCGCGACGTACGGCCTGCCCCTCGAAGGCACGCCGGAGACGATCGAGCGCCTGGCCCGCGAGGACGTGCTGAGCTTCTACGAGCGCCACTACGGTTTGGCCGACGCCGTCTTGCTGATGGCCGGCGACTTCGACCCCGCGGCCGTGCTCGCCGAGCTCGAAGAGCGCTTCGCCGGTCCTGCGGTCGCGGCGCCGCCCCGCCCACAAGTCGCCTTGCCCCCGGAGGCGGAAGGGCGCCGGGTGGTGGTGGTCGACCGGCCCGGCAGCGCCCAGACGGAGTTGCGCCTCGGCCACCTGGCACCGGGCCGGCTGCATCCGGACTGGTCGGGGTTGACGGTCCTGAACACCTTGTTCGGGGGCAAGTTCACGAGCCGGATCAACCTCAATCTGCGCGAGGTCCACGGCTACACCTACGGCGCTTCGAGTCGTTTCGCCTCGCGCCTGGGGCCAGGATACCTGACCATCTCCGCCGCCGTGGCGACGCCCCACGCCGGTGCCGCGGTGCGCGAGATCCTGGCCGAGATGGACCGCTTGCGGAGCGAACCGATCGCCCCCGAGGAGCTCGCGGAAACCCGCAGCTACCTGCTCGGCGTGTTCCCTTACACTTTGCAGACGACGGCCGGCGTCGTCCAGCACCTCGAGTCCCTGGCGATCTTCGGCTTTCCCGACGACTACTACCGGCGCGCCCGGTACCTCGCTCGCCTCGAAGCCGTGACCCTCGAGCAACTTTCCCAACTGGCGCAGCGTCATTTTCGACCGGAGCAAGCGATCCTCGTCGCAGTCGGACCGGCGACCGAGCTCGTGCCGCAGCTCGAAGGGCTGGGCGCGGTAGAAGTGGTCGTGGGCTGAGGCGTTCGGCAGACCGGAGCGTTACGGCAGGATTTTGCCGGGATTGAGCAGCCCCGCCGGATCCCAGGCCGCCTTGAGCCGGCGCAGGAGTTCCACCTGCGCTTCACCCAGGGCGTCGTTCAAGTACCGCCGCTGGGTCCAACCGACGCCATGTTCCCCCGTGATGGCGCCGCCGAGCTCGAGGGTGGCCCGGAAGAGTTCGGCCTCCGCGGCGTCGCGCCGTTCGGCCCACAACTCTTCCGGCAGGTCGCCGCGCAGCAGGTTGACGTGCAGGTTGCCGTCTCCAGCATGCCCATAGGCAACGCATTCGATGCCTTGGGCGGCGGCCGCGGCACGCGCCGCGCGCACGAGCTCGGGCAGACGGTGGCGGGGCACCACGGTGTCGGCCTCTTTGTACAACGACCGGTGTTTGACCGCCTCCCCGACTTTGCGCCGAATCGCCCACAGGCGCCGCTGATCGGCGGCGTCCACGGCCACCAGGGCTTCCCCACCCCCGAGGCGGGCGCCCAGCTCGGCAAGTCCCGCCGCCGCCTCGAGCAGCGCCTCGGGCTGATCGCCGTCGAGTTCCAGGAGCATCAACGCGGCCATACCCGCGAGTTCGCGCGGCAGCGGTAGGACCCGGCCAACGGCCGCCAACGCCGCTTGTTCGAGCAGCTCGCAGGCCGCGGGATCGAAGCCCTCGCGAAACACCGCCTCGACGCCCAGGGCCGCCGACTCGAGGTCGGGGAACGGCAAGGCGATCGTCAGCGTGGCCCGGGGTTTGGCGATCAACCGCAACGTCGCCGCGGTCAAGACGGCCAAGGTACCCTCGGACCCCACGAGCAACTGGGTGAGGTTGTACCCCGTGACGTCCTTGCGATTGCGACTGCCGGTCGAGATCACCGTGCCGTCCGCCAGGACGGCTTCGAGCCCCAGGACCCAGCGCCGCGTCGAGCCGTACTTGCACGACCGCGGACCGGCCGAGTCCTCGGCCAGGTTGCCGCCCAGCAGGCAAGTCTCGCGGCTCGCCGGGTCGGGCGGGTAAAACAGGCCGAGTTCTTCGACCGCCGCCTGCAGGTCGGCTAAGACCACGCCGGTTTCGACCACGGCCACGAGATCGCGGGTCGAGATCTCGCGGATCCGGTTCATCCGCTCGAGGCCCAGACAGATCCCCCCGGCGACCGGCAGAGCCCCGCCGGAGAGCCCCGTGCCGGCACCCCGCGGCGTCACCGGCAGGCCCTCGCGATGGGCGAGGGCGAGGACCGCCGAGACTTCCGCCGTCGAACGGGGCAGGACGGCGAACTCGGGCGGGAAACGCAAATTCTCGGTTTCGTCGTGGGCGAAGCGCTCGAGGCCGGCCGGATCGGAAACGACGCCGGCCGCGCCGACGATCGCGATCAATCGTTCTGCCAGCGCCTGGGTTCGCGGTTCGATCCGGTTCACGACCCGTATCGTATAGTGCCCAGAGGGCTTCGACCGCCAACCCGCCCTCGCTTCCCGGAGGTTTCGATGTCATCCATTCCGTCACTTCTCGCGGCCGGTCTGCTCGCCGCTGTCACCTTCGCTCCGACTCCGGCCGTCGCCGGTACCCCCGCCACCGAAGCCTGGAACCGCACCCTGCAGAAACACGGGCACAAGGGCGGTCTCGACTACGCCGCCCTCGCCAAGGACCGCGCCGACCTCGACACCTTTCTCGCGAGCCTAGCCACGGTGGACGTGGCCAAGCTGCCCAAAGCCGAGCAGTTGGCTTTTTGGATCAACGCTTACAACGCCGTCACCGCCCACCACGTGCTCGCCCGTTACCCGGCCGTCCGCTCGGTCAAGGACGAGGCGGGGTTCTTCGACAAACTGAAGTACCGCGTCGCCGGCGCCGACCGCAGCCTCGACGAAATCGAGACCGCCGGCCGCCAGTTGGGCGACGCCCGCATCCACTTCGCCGTCGTCTGCGCCTCGACCAGCTGTCCGGACCTGCTCCCCGAGGCCTTCGTGCCGGCCAAACTCGAAGCACAACTGGCCGGCCAAACCCGGGCCTTCCTCTCGGATCCCACGAAGGGCCTCAAACTCTCGGCCGACGGCAGCAGCGTCGGCCTGTCGTCGATCTTCAAGTGGTACGCCGGCGACTTCACCGGCGGCTCGACGGTGGCGGCGTTCTTCGCCCGCGGCGGCGTCCTCGACTGGGTGATCGCCCACGCTCCCGAGGGCACCAAGGCGAAACTCGAGGCCAAGAAACCCTCGGTGACCTACCTCGATTACGACTGGAGCTTGAACGACCGCAAGAAGTGAGCCCCTGGTACGATACGCCCTCTCGCCGGGTCTCCCGGCCGCGTTCCACTCGTCGCCAGGGGGCCCGATGCACCCAGAACTGTTCCGAATCGGCGACTTCGTCGTCTCGACCTACGGCCTCATGCTGGTCGTCGCGTTCCTCGCCGCTTACCATCAGCTGCGCTGGGGGTTCCAGAAGCTGTCGCTCGGCGATCCGGAAGACGCCGCTTCTTTGGTCTTCTGGGCCGGCATCTCCGGCATCGTCGGCTCCAAGGTCTATTACGCCCTGCTCGTGGGCAGCTGGGATGCCTTGTTCGATCGCGCGGGCCTGGTGTTCTACGGGGGCTTCCTCCTGGCCGCGGCGACCTTGCTATGGATCGTCCGGCGGCGCCGGCTGAATTTCTGGTCGACCCTCGACGTCATGACCTTGGCCCTCGCCCTGGCCTACGCCCTCGGGCGCGTGGGGTGCCTGCTGGTGGGCGACGACTACGGCGCCCCCACCGACTTGCCCTGGGCCATCGCCTTCCCCGAGGGGGCTCCGCCCTCGACGGCGGAGAACCTGCGCCTGCTGGGCATGCCGGTGGACCCTGCGGTTCCCGGCAGCACCGTTCTCGCCGTCCACCCGACCCAGATTTACGAAACCCTCGGTGCCTTGGCGATCTGGCTCCTGGGTCACCAGGTTTTGCGCCGCCGGCCCCGCCCGGGGCAAACGGCGCTGGTGGTGCTCGCGCTGCTCGGCCTCGAACGCTTCCTGGTGGAGTTCGTGCGGGCCAAGGACGACCGCTTCTTCGGCACCTTCACGCTCGCCCAGATGATCAGCCTCGGGATCGTGGCGCTGATGGCAGTCCTGTGGCTCCGGCGGCGCCGGGTGGCCGCGCCCGCACCATGACCGCCGGCAATCCGCCGCCGCGGTTGCTCACGATCGCCGGTTCGGACTCCGGCGGCGGCGCGGGCATCCAAGCCGACTTGAAGGCTTTCGCAGCCTGGGGCACCTACGGCATGAGCGCCCTGACCGCGGTGACCGCCCAGAACACCGTGGCGGTCACGGGCGTCGTCACCCTGCCGCCGGCCTTCGTGGCTCAGCAGATCGACGCCGTGTTCGAGGACCTCGGCGTCGACGCCGTCAAGATCGGCATGTTGGCCGACGCGGCAGTGATCAACGCAGTAGCCGATCGCCTCGAGTACTGGCTCGCCCGCCGGGCCGTGCCGGTGGTGCTCGATCCCGTGATGGTGGCCAAGAGTGGGGATGCTTTGCTGGCCGACGACGCCGTGGACCAGCTGCGGACGCGCCTGCTGCCCTTGGCCACCGTGGTGACGCCGAACCTGCCCGAGGCCGAACGCCTCACGGGCCGGCCGCTGGGGCTCGGCCGGGAAGCCGAACGGATCGCCGCGGCGCGAGTTCTCGGGGCCTACGGCCCGGCCGTGCTGCTCAAGGGCGGTCACGACACCGGCCCGGAAGTGGCGGACCTGCTGTTCGATCCCCGGCAGCCCGAGACCCCGCGTTGGTTCCGCCACCCGCGGCTCGCCACGCGCGCCACCCACGGCACCGGCTGCACCCTGTCCTCCGCCCTAGCGGCGCGACTGGCCGCGGGCGTCGCGTTGGAGGTGGCGGTGGGCGAGGCCATCGACTACCTCCAGGGCGCCTTGGCCGCCGCCTGGCCCCTGGGCCACGGGCACGGCCCGGTGAACCACTTCCACCGCGTTTTCCCGGCCCCGAAGCCATGACGACCCCGGACGTCCTGGTGGTCGGCGCCGGGCCCACGGGCATCGCCGTCGGTGCCGAGCTCGTGCGTTCCGGAGCCACGGTGCTGCTGCTCGATCAGGGTCCGCTGTGTGCCTCGCTCCAGGCCTACCCCACCGACCTCGAGTTCTTCACCACCCGGGAGCGGCTGGAGATCGCGGGCGTGCCCTTCGCCATTCCCGAGGTCAAACCTTCGCGCCGCCAAGCGCTGGTGTACTACCGCGAGGTCGTGCGCCGGTACGAGCTGCCCCTCGCCCTCGAAGAAGCCGTCGTCGCGATCACGCCGGAGGCCCACGGATTCGAGGTGACCAGTGAGCGGGACGGCCATCGCCGCCGCCGCCGGGCAGGTGCCGTGGTGGTGGCGACCGGGTACTTCACCCACCCGCGGCGCTTGGCCGTGCCCGGGACCGACGCTCCGTGGGTCCACCATCGGTACCTCGAACCCTACGCTCACTTCGGCCAACGGGTGGTGGTCGTCGGGGGCGGCAATTCGGCGGCCAAGATCGCCCTCGACCTGTGGCGCAACGGCTCCGAGGTCACGGTCGTGCATCGCCGCGCGGACTTCAAACCGAGCCTCAAATACTGGATTCGCCCCGACCTCGACAACCGGCTGGCCGAGGGCAGCATCGTGGCGCGCTTCGAAACCGTGGTGACCGGCTTCGAAACCGGCGCCGAGGGCCGCCGGGTCCATCTGCAGGGGCCCGACGGGACCGCGGTCTTGGACGTCGACGCGGTCTACGTCCAAATCGGCTACGAACCCGACCCGGGCCTGCTGGTCGCCGCCGGGGTGCGGGTCGATCCCGAGAGCCGGGTGCCGGAGTTCGACGAGGCCACCTGCGAAACCGCCGTGCCGGGTCTGTACGTCGCAGGCACCGTGCAAGCGGGGATTCACACCAACCGGCTGTTCATCGAAAACTCGCGCGACCACGGCACGAAGATCGCGGCCCACTGGGCGGCACGCCGCCGGTGACTCGGCCGGCGGTCGAGGACGCCAACGTCTACCTCGAGAGACGCTCCGCGCTGGACAGCGCATGCTGCCCCCTTTCCGTTATGCTGGAACGATCATTGCTACGGGCCGCCGCTGCGAGCCCTGCAGGGCACGCTTCGTCGAGGAGGACATCGTGAACAAGATCCAGACACTCGCCAGCCTCGCCTTGCTTCAACTGCCCGCCGCCGTTTCCGCCCAAGACGCCTTGCCCGGGGTTTTTTCGGAAGTCATCGATGTCCGCGTCGTCAACGTCGAAGTCGTCGTCGAGGACAAGGACGGTTTGCGCGTCCAGGGTCTCGGCCCTGAAGACTTCGTGCTGATGGTCGATGGGCAGGAAGTCCCGGTCGAGTTCTTCTCGGAGATCCGCGGCGGTGCCGTCGTCGCTCGCGAGGCGGGTTCGGGCCCCCAGGGTTTGCCCTCCCTCGAACCCGGCCAGCCGGTGGGCACGAGCTACCTCGTGTTCATCGACGACTTCTTTCCCATCTCCGCCGACCGCGACCGCGTGCTCGACCGGCTGCGCGAGCAGGCCGGGCAACTCGGCCCCGCCGATCGTATGGCGGTAGTCGCCTACGACGGCAAAGTGTTGACGATGCTCACCAGCTGGACCGGCAACCAGGCCACCATCGATCGCGCCTTCACCGAAGCCCAGCGGCGCCCCGCCAAGGGCCTCGAGCGCCGGGTCGAGAAGCAGACGATGGAGCGCAACCGGGGCATCTCGGCGCTCGGAACCGGCGGCTTCCACAACGGCCTCGGAGTGATCGAACGCGAGTACGCCCGAGTCCTGGCGGAGCAAGTCGGCCGCGTGGTGGATGCCGCCACGGCCACCCTGCGCAGCTTCGCCATGCCGCCGGGCCGCAAGGTCATGATGCTGCTCTCCGGCGGCTGGCCGCTCGATCCCACCGTCTACACCATCGGCAACACCGGCGGCTTGCCCACCAGCGAGCCCGGGGTGCCTTCCGGCAACGAACTGCTCCAACCGCTGGTCGACACCGCCAACCGCATCGGTTACACCCTTTACCCCGTGGACGTGCCGGGGCTATCCCGGCAGACGTCCGTGGACGTCTCCCAGACGGAGCCGCGGACGGCGTTCCTGGACACCGAGGAGCAAGAGCTCCACGCCGCCCTCCACTTCGCCGCCCGGGAGACCGGTGGCAAGTCGTTCTTGAACGCTCTGCGCGGGGACGCCCTGAACCGCGTCGCCGAGGATGTCCGCTCCTACTACTGGCTGGGTTTCAGCCCGAGCGGCAAACGCGACGACGAGCGCCACGAGATCGAGGTCCGCACGTCTCGTCCCGGGCTGCGCATTCGGAGCCGGGACGACTACGTCGACTACTCCCGCAGCCAGGAAGTCACCGCCATGCTCGAAAGCTCCCTGCTCTTCGGCAGCGGTCCCGCTACCGGCGCATTGCCGGTAGAGCTGGGCAAGCCGGCGAAAGGCCGTCGCAACCAAATGGAAGTGCCGATCGCGGTGGCGATCCCGGTCGACGGCTTGACCTTCCTGGCGGCCGGTGGAGGCTGGGTGGCCAAGGCCGAGCTGCGGGTCGGTGCCCTCGACTCGAACGGCCAGACCGCGGACGTCTCGGTCCTGCCGATCGAGCTCAAGTCCGCCACCGCCCCCAAGCCCGGCGGCTACGTGCGTTACGACACCCGGGTCAGCCTGCGGCGCCTCGAGCACCGCCTAGTGCTCTCGATCTACGATCCACTCTCGGACAAGCTCTTCTCGTCCACCGTCAGCGTCAAACCGTGACCCCGCGGAGAAACCGGCCGCTATAATGACTTCGATGCGCGCTCGAACGACGACCCTCCGAGGCCTCGGCTTCGCTTGCTTCGCCCTCGCCACCCTCTCTTTGGGTGCCGCCCAACAGGCGCCTACGCCCCCCGACACACCGCAGGAGATCTTCGTCGGTAGTGTCGACGTCAACGTCGTCAACGTCGATGTCTACGTCACCGACGAACAGGGCAGCCCGGTGCCCGGGCTTACCATCGACGACTTCGAGATCGAGGAAAACGGGCGGCGGGTGGCGATCACCAACTTTTACGCCGTGGACGGCCGGAAACCGGTGAAGCCCGAACCCACCGAGGCACCGGCGCCGCCGACTGAAGAGACTTCCGCCGACACCGTGCCCGACGACCAGCGCCTGCACCTGATCGTCTACATCGACAACTTCAATCTCCGGCCGTTCAACCGCAACCGCGTGCTGACCGACCTGCGGACCTTCCTGCGCAGCGAGTCGAAACCCGGCGACCGGGTGATGCTGGTGTCCTACGACCGCTCGCTGAAGATCCGGCGGCCGTTCACCACCGATGTCGAAAGCGTCATCGATGCCCTCTTCGAGCTCGACGAGGTGAGTGCCCAGGGCGTGCATTCCGATTCCGACAAACGCGATGCGGTCGAGCGCATCAACCGCTCGGAGTCGGCTCAAGAAGCCCTGTCCTGGGCGCGGAGCTTCGCCGACTCGGCGAAGAACGATCTCCAATTCACGATCGGCGCCCTGCGCGACATCGTCGGTTCCATGGCTGGCCTCGGCGGCCGCAAGGCGGTGGTCTACGTTTCGGACGGCTTGCCGATGTCCCCCGGCGAAGACCTCTTCTACTTGGTCGATCAGAAGTATCCGAACAACGGCGCCATCTCCCAAGTCTTCAGCTACGACACCTCTCGGCGCTTCGAGGAACTAGCCGCCTTGGCCAACGCCAACCGAGTGAGCTTCTACACGATCGACGCCGCGGGCCTGCGCGTCAACAGCTCGGCAGATGTCCAGAAGTCCGAGGCTTCGCCCGGTACGGCGACGTTCATCGACTCCATGGCCATCCAGAACCTCCAGGCGCCGTTGCGGATGTTGGCGGAACGCACGGGCGGCTTCGCGGTCATCAACCGCAACCGCTTCAAGGAGTCCCTGACGCGCATCGGCACCGACTTCCGGTCCTTCTACTCCCTGGCCTACAGCCCCGCCCACAGCGGCGACGGCCGGTACTACAAGATCGAGGTCAAGCTCAAGAACCCCCAGAAGGGCTGGAAGATCCGGCATCGTGAGGGGTACCGCGACAAGTCGAGCGAATCGCAGATGACCGATGGCGTCCTGGCCGCCTTGCAGTTTCCCTATGCCAGCAACCCTCTGGACTTGACCGTGACCTTCGGTCGCCCCCAGGCGCAGGAGAAGCTGTTCCTGGTTCCGGTCGAGGTCAAAGTGCCCTTCAAAGAGATCGTCCTCGTACAGCGGGGCGAGCTCTACGAGGCGCGGGCCAAGCTCTTCGTGGCGGCCATCGACGGCGAGAGCAACACCTCGCCGGTGCAGCAGATCGATCTGCCGATCCGGATTCCCGCCGCGGAGATCGAGGCGGCCCTCAAGCAGGAGTACACCTACACGGTTTCGCTCCTGATGCGCGGCGGTAGCCAGAAGGTGGCGGTGGGCCTGCGCGATGAGATCGCCGGAGCCAATTCCTTCGTCAGCCGCACCGTGCGGGTGCCTTGAGATGGCCGCCGCGAGCAACGAACGCGCCGGCTGGCTGGACCTCTTCCGAGACTTCGGCAGCTCGCTGCTGACCCTTGGACGCGCCGAGCTGAGCGCCTTCCAGCGCGACCTGTCGGAGTCGAGCCGGCGCTTGCTGGGAGCCCTCGGGTTGTTCCTGGCCGCGATCGTCTTCGCCTTCTGGACGGTCGGCGTCGCCACCGCGTTCCTGGTGGTGCTGCTCGCTCGCTGGTTGCCGCCCTGGGGCGCGGCCCTCGCCGTCACCGGTCTGTTGGCCCTGCTGGCGACGATCTTGGCGCTCGCCGGCCGAGCGCGGCTCCGGCAGGTCGAGAGCCCCCTCGCCACCGCCCGGCGGCGCATGGACGATCATCTGGCGTGGTGGCAGAGCCAAAGCCCGCCGGACGACGGCCCCGAGGACGAGGACGAAGACTTCGCGCCTTTGCCCCGCCGGCGCCGGCGCGATCCCGACGAAGACGAGAATTGGAGGATCGGCCCATGAAGGCGCCCGAGGTGGATGAAAGCGTCGAGCTGGCGCGGCGGCAAGTCACCGAGCGCCTGGGGCATCTGCGGCGTTCGGTCTCCCGCGACCTCGGCGGTTTACCCCGGGCCGGGGCACTACTGTTACCCCTGGCCGCCTTCGCTGTGGGTTTGGTGCTCGGAATGAAAGTCCTGGGCAACAAGTCGAAGCGCTGAGCCCGAAAGTCTTCGGCCTACCTGAAGGTCGGCCGCACCTCGCAAATTGTTGATTTTCTTGAAATAACGGCCGACCCTGAGGTCGGCCGGTCGGCAGCGCGGTGGCGGGGGGCCAGATCAGTCGGCCTCGGGTGTGACCGGCCTCTTGAACACCATGGCGATGTTGTCGGTGGCGCCGGTCTTGAAGTTGACCGAGGTCACTGAGACCAGTTCCCACCCCTCGGCACCGAGGGCGTTCAACTGCGTGACGGCGTTCGGGTCGAGGCGATAATTCTCGCTCCGAATGTTGATGATCTTGTACTCCCAGGGACGCATTTCGGCCTCCTTGCCTGGCTCGCGACACTTGCGCCCCCTCACCCTCCACGAGAGCCCGTAGCAGTTTGGGGAGCCCCTAGATTGTAGCCGCTTCCCGCTCGACTTCGTCACGTTTGCAGCGCTTGCGCCGTTCATCATCAACCACCCACTGACGAGACTTCGTTCTTTTCCGGTGAAACCGGCGGATCCGACGCGGCGCGTCCGTCTGTCTTTCGGAAAGGAGTTCGCGCATGCACCCACCGTCTCCGCCGCCCACCCGCGCTGCTCTGTTCGTCGACTTCGACAACATCTTCATTACTCTCGGCCGCACCGACCCCGCCGTGGCCCAACGGTTCGCCCAGGACCCGCTGCGCTGGTTGCGCTGGTTGGAACGGGGCGGCCAGGCGCCCGGATCGGAAGCCGCCCCCAGCGAGCGCCGCGTGCTGGTTCGGCGCTGTTACCTGAACCCTCAGACCTTCCACGAGTTCCGGCCGTACTTCATCCGGTCCGGCTTCGAGGTCATCGATTGTCCACCCCTGACCCTTCAGGGAAAGACCAGCGCCGACGTCATGATGGCCTTGGACATCGTCGATGCCTTGGCCCATCCGGCGGACTATCAGGAGTACCTGTTGTTTTCCGGCGACGCCGACTTCACGCCGGTGCTGGTTCGACTGCGCAAGTACGACCGGCGCATCACGGTGCTCGCGGCGGGCCCGTCGGCCGCGGCCTACAAAGCCGCCTGCGACCGGCTGATCGAAGAAGACGAGTTCTTGGAGCACGGCCTCGGCATCCGCCAAGAAGACCGACGCCAGCCCACCGCGCCGCGTCCGGTCAAGAACCAGGTCGCGTTGCTCACCCGCATCGGCGCTCGGCTGTTCGAGGCCGCGGGTGCCGCGGGGGCCCTGTCGGCAGTCAGCTTGCCGGCCCTCTACAAGGAGTTTCCCGAGTTCACTCGTGGCGACAACTGGCTCGGGTACTTCTCGTTGCGGGCGATGACCGAGGCGGTTTGCGCCGCGCAAGGCCAGCTCGTCCTGCAGGAAGGAGATCCCTGGTGGGTCGCCCGCCGCGAGGACGACGGAGGTTCGGCCCCGGCTCCGGCGGTCAAGAACGGTCGCGTCGAGGAGGAGGACCGCTTCGCCCGCGAGCTGCCCGAGGTGGCCGACCTCGCGCGCCGCATCCACGACCTCACCGAGACCCCCTACCTCGCACCCGACCGCTACGCCACGGTGCTGCGCGAGATCGCCAAGGAGGTCAACCAAAACGGCTTCGACGCGACCCAAACCTCGAAAGCCGTGCGCGATGGTTGCTACGGCAAGGGCGTCGCGGTGTCCCGAGCCAACGTCAGCTTCCTGATGAAGGGCCTGCTTTACAGCGGCTATCGCTGGAAGGAAACCGGCCACGAGGATCCCTACACCCTCGGGCAGGCGGTGGTCCGCAATACCATCACCCTCGCCCGTCGCACCCAGTTCGACTTGACTCCGACCCAGGAGCAACTCGTCCGCTACTGGATCCTCGGTGGGCTCGAGGAACCCGAGGCGCTGCCGCTGACGGAGACTGCCTGACGGACCTTACCCAGGAAGACGATTGTCCATACACTCTGTTCGTGCGTGTCGAGAAGACCCTCTCGCCGAGGGCGAACAGAGGTTGGTGACCCTGGGAACCAATTCAGAGGGTCGAGTGCTCGTTGTCGTCTAGACCCTCCGTGAACCGGACGAGATCCGGCTCATTTCCTCGTGGCCCGCCAATCGGCGGCAAAGGCTGTTGTATGAAGAAGATCGAAGCTGAACCCTACCGTGATATCGACTTCACCGGCGCCCGGCGCGGGCCGGTGATCGCTCCCGAGTCCGGAAAGACCAAAATCTCCATCCGGCTCGACAACCGCGTGCTGGAACACTTTCGTTCCCTCGTCGAGCGAGCAGGCTCGGGTAACTATCAGAGCCTGATCAACGACGCGCTGGTTTCCCACATCGAGCAGGGGTCGGTCCTCGAAGTGGTTCGCCGAGTCGTGCGCGAAGAATTGGCCACGCCGCGCCGTCGCACTCGACCCCAACCTCTTCCGACTGCCTGAGTCCTCAGCCGAAGAAGAGATAGGTGACGAGAAAGGCAGCCAGCAGGCCGGCGGCGTCGGCGGCGAGGCCGCAGGAGAGGGCGTGGCGGCTGTTCTTGATGCCTACGGCGCCGAAATAGACGGCGAGTACATAGAAGGTCGTCTCCGTGCTGCCTTGGATGACCGAGACGAGGCGCCCTGCGAAGGAGTCGGCGCCGTGGGTCTTCATCGTTTCGAGCAACAAGCCCCGGGCGCCGCTGCCCGAGAGCGGACGCATCAAGGCCGTGGGTAGCCCGTCCACCCAGCGGGTGTCGAACCCGAAGGCGGCCACCGTGTCGCGCACCGCCCCGAGCAGCAGATCGAGGGCCCCCGAGGCCCGCAAAACCGCGATCCCCACCAGCATGGCGACGAGGAAAGGCACGATGCCGATGGCGACCTGGAAGCCGTCCTTGGCCCCTTCGACGAAGGTCTCGTACACCGGCAGGCCCCGCCGCAGAGCGAGGCCCAGGAAGACGAGGATCAGGCCGAAGATGACGACGTTCGACAGCAACGACGACTGCTGATCGAGTGCCGCCTTGTCGAGGCGCGAGAAGTACCACGCCAGGCCCGCCACGAGCGCCGTCAGCCCGCCGAGATAGCCCAGCACCACGCGGTCCCACAGCTTGATGCCTTGGACCAGCGCCGTGACCACCAACCCCACCAGAGTCGAGCAGAAGGTGGCGATCAGGATCGGGATGAAGACGTCCGTGGGATCCGCGGCGCCCAGCTGGGCCCGGTAGACGAAGATCGTAGCGGGGATGAGCGTCACCCCGGAGGTGTTGATGACCAGAAACAGAATCTGGGCATCGGTAGCTCGCTCGGGCTCGGGGTTGAGCTCCTGCAAGTCCTTCATCGCCTTCAAACCCAGCGGCGTCGCGGCATTGTCGAGCCCGAGGGCGTTCGCGGCCAGATTCATGACCATGGCGCCCATCGCCGGGTGACCCTTGGGCACCCCCGGAAACAGGCGCGTCAGCAGCGGCGCCGCGGCCCGAGCGACCCCATCCACCGCACCGCCCTTCTCCCCGAGGCGCATCACTCCCAGCCACAGGCACATCACCCCGGTCAAACCGAGCGAAATCTCGAAACCGGTCTTGGCGGCGTCGAAGGCGCCCGCCACCAGCGTCGACCAAATGCCCGAATCTCCACCCACGAGCCACTTCCACAGGGCCGTGCCGGCCGCGATGAAGAAGAAGCTCGCCCAGATCTTGTTCAGCATGACGTCACGCGGCGCTCATTCCGCGCCCCAGACTTCGAGCGCACAACGCACCTGCAGCGCCGCACCGATGGCGAGGGCCCGCTCGTCGGCATCGAAGAGCTCATGGTGCACCGGGTGGACGATGCCGCGCTCCTCGTTGCGCACGCCGAGCGAGGAAAACGCGCCGGGCACGTGGGAGAGATAGAACCCGAAGTCCTCCACCCCCATGTTCGGCCGCGGTACCAACTGGACGGCCGCCGGGCCGAGCAGGTCCATCGCCGCGGCGCGCACCTCGTCCACCGCGAGGTCGTGGTTCACCAGTGGATCGTAGGATGGCTCGATGGTGACCTCGGCGCGCGCCCCGAAGCCCCCGGCGACTCCCTCGGCGACCTCGCGCACGCGGCGCAACACGAGCTCGCGGATCTTCGGGTCGAGACAGCGCACGGTACCCACCAATTCGACGCGATTGGCCACGATGTTGCCCTGGGTCCCGCCGTGGATGGTGCCCACGGTGACGACCGCGGCGTCCCGGCCGTCGACGTTGCGCGATACCACGGTTTGCAGCGCCGACACCACTTGAGCGGCCGCCACGATGGCGTCGACCCCCGGCGACGGGTACGCGCCATGGGCCGAGCGGCCATGGACGACGATCGTGAGGTTGTCCGAGGACGCGTTGCGTTGCCCGTAGCGCACTCCGACCTGCCCCACCGGCAACCCGGCATCGACGTGCAAACCGAAAATCCGGTCGACTTTCGGATCCTCGAGCACCCCGGCGGCGATGAGAAGACGGGCGCCGCCGACGGTCTCCTCCGCCGGTTGGAACAGCAGTTTGACCGTACCGGGCAGCCTACCGAGACGCGCGCGACGTTCGGCCAGAAGTCGGGCGGCTCCAAGGAGGATCGCCGTGTGGACGTCGTGCCCGCACGCGTGCATCCGCCCCGGAATCGTCGAGCGATAAGGAACGTCTTTGTGATCCTGGAGCGGCAGGGCGTCGAGATCGGCTCGCAGGGCGACGACGGGGCCGGCCGGATCGCCCGGGATGAGTCCCAGGATGCCGGTGCCGCCGAGGCCGTCGCGGTGCTCGATTCCCAGCTCGTCGAGCCGCTCCGCCACCTTGGCCGCGGTGCGGAACTCCTCGAGACCGAGCTCCGGGTGCTGATGGAGGTCCCGGCGGATCTCGACCAGCCACGGCAGGAAGGACTCCGCCCCCGCGAGCAACTCGCGGGCCGAGGCAGAAGGCTGTGGAATCACGGGCCGGGACAGTATCATGGCCCCTCACCCCGACTTCTACGATGCACCGAACCACGCTCCCCATCGGCCTCGTCGCCCTGCTGGCCGCCACCGCCTGCGGCACGCCCGCCACCGAAGCGCCGCCGAAGCGGCCGGCTCTGCTGCTGGTCACCCTCGACACCACCCGCGCCGATCACGTGGCCCCCGAGGCGCCGGCCGACCACACCCCTACGTTGGCGGGCCTGGCGGCGCGCGGCGTGAGCTTTGCCCACGCCTACACCACGGTTCCCGTGACTCTGCCCGCCCACACGTCGATGCTGACAGGGCTCTACCCCGGAGGCCACGGCATCCACGAAAACGGCCGGCGGGTTCCCGAGAGTCTGCCCCTGTTGGCACCGCGGCTCGCCGCGCTGGGTTACCAGACGGCAGCGGTGGTCTCGGGAGCGCCGCTCGATTCGGCCTACGGCTTGGCTCGGGGTTTCACCACCTACGACGACGATTTCGGCCCCGGCGGCAGCGAACGCCCGGCCGGCCCGACCACCGACCGCGCCTTGGCCGTGCTGGCGAATCTCGGGTCCCCCGCGTTCCTGTGGGTACACTACTTCGATGCCCACGAGCCCTACGAGCCGCCGAAGCAGTTTCTCGAGAAATTCCCCGGCGACCCCTACCGCGCCGAGATCGCCTACTTCGACCATGAGCTTGCCCGGCTGATTGCGGCCTTCGAAGGCCAGTACCCGGAAGCTCGTCTCTTGATCGTCGGCGACCACGGGGAAGGCCGCGGCGAGCATGGCGAGGACTTCCACGGCAACCTCCTCTACCAGGCCACGATGCGGGTGCCCCTGCTGGTGGTCGCGCCGGGCGGCGAGTCGGCGCGGCGGATCGAAGCACCGGTGTCGACCCGCGCCGTCTACGACACCCTCCTGGGCTGGGCGTCGGGTGAGTCGGCCCCGGGCCTGCTCGCGGCCGGCCCCGACCTCGTCCTCGGCGAGGCCATGAAGCCCTACCTGGACTATGGCTGGCAGCCCCAGTGGATGGCCGTTCGCGGGGTCCGCAAGGTGATCCAAGCGGGCGCCGTGGACACCGAGATCTTCGACCTCGTGGCGGATCCCGGCGAGACCGACAATCTCGCGGCCCGCGGCGCCAGCCTCGAGCGCGAGGTGCGCCAGGCCCTTGCCGAGTACCCCTTGCCGACTCCGGGTGGAGCCCCGCTTTCGACCGACGATCCGGTCGCGCGCGCGCAGCTGGCGAGCCTGGGCTACCTGGTCTCCGAGGGGCCTCGGCCGTTGCGAGCGGACGCTCCGGTGCCGCGCAAAATGGCCCGCCTCCTGACCGAGCTCACCGTGGTCTCCGAGCTTTTCAGCGCCGGTCGCTACGCCGAGGCGGCACCGCGCTTCGAGCGGATCTTGGCGGCCGATCCGGGCAACTTCTCGGCCGCCCTGCGCTTGGCCGTGGCCCTGGGCGCTCTGGGTCGCGACGACGAAGCCCGCCGCGCCTTCGAGCGCGCCCGGCAGATCGCCCCGGAGTCCCTCGATCTGCGCCACTACCGGGGGCTCTACGCCCTGCACCGGGGCGACTTCGCGGCCGCGGCGCGCGATTTGGAGGCGGTCCTCGCAGCCAGTCCGACCCGGTTGGCGACCCTGACCGGCCTGGCCGAGGTGCACCGCCGCCGCGGTGAGGCCGCCGCGTCCGAGCGGCTTTGGCGGCGCGCCCTCGAGCTCGAACCCGACCACCTGCCGGCCCTGGTCGCCCTCGGCGAGCTCGCCATGGCCCAGGGCGACACGGCCGGGGCTCTCGCTGGATTCGAGAGGGCTCGCGAGATCGCGGGTGCCGGCTTCGAACATCACCTCGAGCTCGGGGTGCTCTACCTCGCCGCGCGACGCCTGACCGAGGCCGCTGCCAGCCTGGACGCCGTGCCGCCGGGCCACCCGGGCTACGCCATGGCGCTGTTCAAACGCGCGCAGGTGGCCGTCCTCGCCGGGGAGCCGGACGCCGCGGAGGCCATTGCCCGGGCGCGCGCCGGGGCCGATGACACGACCCGAGAGTTGATCGCCCGCGAAAAGCTGTTCGCTCCTTGAGCTACCATCCGCCCGCCATGGCCTCCTTCACTCTCTACACCGACGGCGGTGCCGACCCCAACCCCGGCCCGGGCGGCTGGGGCGTCGTCGTCATCGAGGACGACTCCGGGGCCATCCGGGAGCTTTCCGGTGCCGACCCCAAAACCACCAACAACCGGATGGAGCTGACCGCGGCCGTCCGCGGGCTCGAGAGCTTACCGGCGGGCAGCCGAGTCACCGTCTTCACCGACTCGAAGTACCTCCAGAAGGGGGTCACCGAGTGGCTCGCGGGCTGGATCGCCCGGGGCTGGAAGCGCAAGACCGGCGAGCTGCAGAACGAGGACCTCTGGCGCGAGATGGCCGCGGTGATCCGCCGCCACGACTTGACCTGGAAATGGCTCAAGGGCCACGCCGGTCACAAACACAACGAACGGGCCGACCAGCTGGCGACCCTGGCCACCCGCCGCGGTCGCGGCACCGCCGAAGCCGCTGAGCCGGAGCCACCCCGGACGCCGGCCGACGCCGAGGTGTTCCTACGCGTCGCGGGCGGTCCCGCCGGCGGCGTCTGGGCGGCACTGGTCCGGCACGGTCTCGGCGAGCGCACGCTTTCTGGTCGTGCCGCGGGCAGCGCCAACGCCCTCGACGTGGCGGGCGCCACGGCGGCCCTCGAAAGTCTGCCCGAGGGCCTCACGGTCGACGTTTGGAGTGGCTCGGATTACCTACGCAACGGCGCCCGCGAGTGGCTGCCGGCCTGGCGTCGCCGCGGCTGGACGACGGCCAGCGGCGAGCCGGTCCAGAATCGAGCGGGCTGGGAGCGGCTCGAGCGTGAGCTCGGCAAGCGCGAAGTGCGCTGGCCGAAGATCCGCCCCGGCGACGGCCTCGAAGAGTTCAAACGGGTCGCCAGCGCCTTGGCACGGGCCCGCGCCGGTCAGCCGCCCCTCGCGGATTGACCCGCCGGATTTTTTCGCCCGCAGATGATCATCCTCGGGCGCGGCCGACGCTACGACTCATGAGAAGATCGAGGTTGACCGCAACCGGGATGTTGCTGTAGCATTCCCAGGTTCAAGTCCCCGGCAGTATCGGGCCAGAAGTATCGGGCGCCGCCGCTAGGCGAAGGAGAGATGTGACCGCCGATGGCCGCAAGGTCGAGATCCTCGGGCGACGGTTGCGCCGTCTACGTAGGGAGAGCAAGCTCTCCCCCGAGGAGCTCGCCGGTCGGATTGGCCTCGATCCGCAGGATTTGGCCCGCATCGAACGCGGCGAGGCCCGGGTCGGTATCGAAACGCTCTTCCGCCTGCTCTCCGAGTTCCAGATCGACCTCCGGCACCTGGCGTCTCTCGCCAGCGACGAACCCGAGGAACCGATCGAGCGCTTTCGGCGGACTTTGACTTGATGTGCAACGGGGCGACAAACCAAACGAAGGTTTAGGGTGCTGGTGATGGCGAAGACAGCGAATCCGAGCGAGTGGACGGTCGAGTACGAGCGGCTTCGGGATCTCGGTACCGAGAAATTGGAAGCCGGTCATTTCGCGGAGGCCCTCGAGTGGTTCGAAGCGGCGTTTCAGATCGCCGAAAAAACCGGCGACCGCAACACCATCGACTTGGCGTTTTGCAACCGCGCGGTCATGTCGGTGATGTTGAAGAAGACCGGGGACTGGATTCCTCGTCTCCAGGAGATTCTGCTTCGTAGTAGTGAAGCCAGAGTCGCCCGCTTTTGCGCCTACAACCTCGCCCTGATCTACGATGGCGAAAAGTCCTTCAAGAAATCTCTGTTCTACGGGCGAATCGCACTCCGTTACTCGGTAGAGATGGCGAACGCAGAACTCCAAGCCAGCGCCCACGATGCCATCGGCAACGCCCTGCTGGCGATGAACGACTTCCAGGCCGCCGGCAGTGAGTTCGAAAAGTCCATGGAGCTTCTGCCCGACAGCAGCGCCACGAAGCGCGCCGTCGTCGAGGCGAATCTCGCCTACAGCCTGCTGATGCGTGACCACACGGACGCCGCGGTCTCTCTGCTCTACCGGAGCCTCCGTCACCTGCGGCGCCACGGTTCGGCGTACCTTCGGATGGGTCCCGAGCTGAGCTTGTCGTTCGCCTTGCTGCTCGTGAACAAGCCGGCCAAAGCGATCGACCACGCCCTGATCGCTCTCGAAGCCGGTGAAGAGCTGGATTCCGCCGACACCGTCAAGAACGCCCTGCTCATCATCGGCGAGGCGTACAAGCGGGCCGGTGACTCCCCCGCGGCGCGCCGTTGCTTCGATGTGCTCCAAGAGACCTACTACCCCGACAAGCCCGAGGTTCCGGCCATGCTGCTCGGCCTGGACCTGTGCAAAGTCATCAACCTGAGGGCCTGACCATGAACCGAACGAACTCTCTCCGGAGCTCCTTCGCGCTGGCGGTTTTCGGGATCCTCTTCGGTCTCGGGGCCTTCGCGGCCGGCGCGGATACGCCCTCGGCGAGTACCTTGGGTAGCCAAGGGGAGATCTACGCGATCAAGGCCGGAACTTACGGGGCCTTGTTTCCCAAGGGCACCGCGCTTCAGGCCGATCGCGCCGTGCTCGCCCTCGACATCACCCGCCCCGATCGTTCGCGCCAGCGGGTGCTCGTGCGCGGAACCGAGCGGCCGGAGGTCGACGCCTCGCCCAATCTCTTCTTCGAGCGCGGCGCCGGCACGCTCTACGTCGTGTGGGAAAGCCGCCGCAGTGCCAACTCTTCGGCGTTGCTGCTGAGTTCCTTCAAGGGCGGCAAGTGGGGCGATCCGATCGAGATCTCCGACGACTTGGCCCCGCTCAAGGGTGCCCCCCAGATCGCCATCACTCGCGACGGCTTCACGACCCGGGGCAGTGAGGACGAGCTGTTGCGGCACGACACCACCGTCCTCCACTTGGTGTGGTGGGAGAAGCAAGCCCAGAAGCCGGAAGAGGTCTTCTACGCTCCGGTCGTACTGGAAAACGGCGCCTACGTCGGTTGGAATCCGATCTACTCGCTCAATGACCTGGACCTGTCCGAGGAAGGCGCCTCGGTGGTTCCCGAGGCACTGCTGCGAGCCCCGACGCTGGCCCCCGGCAAGGACGTGCACTCGGTCGTGATCGGCTTGGTGAATGCTCGCACGGGGCGGATCCTGGGCATCGAGGTCCGACCGGTTCCGGGTGAGATCGGCTTCGTCGTCGATGCTTTCCGGACGCAGTTGATCGATATTGGTCGACGCGACGACGACCGCATCAAAGCAGCCATCGAAGGGTTCCGCACGCAGTTGATCGACATCGGCGCCCGTTTCAACCCGGGGGTCGTCCGTGCCTTGGGAACCGAGGTCTCCGAGGTCCTCAAGTCGACGCTCGCCGCCGCGCCGGCCAATCAGCCCTACGGCGACTTGGTGGACGACTTCCGTCAGACCGTGATCCGCCTCGGAGCCGAAATGCTGGGGGACCTCACGCGTTCCGACCGGCCGGCGCTCACCCTCGAGATCGACCGTCGCGAGGCGGACGTCGAAGGCGACCCGGAGCGCACGCACTTGATCGGCCTGCGCTTGGTGTCGGATCGTCCGGCGCCTCCCGTCGGTGCCGGCAAAGCACGGATCTACGTCTCCGAGGACGCCTCGAGCGTGCTCGTGTCCTGGCGGGACGGCGAGAACCTGGTCTACTCCGAAGAAGTCGCCACCGAAGATGGTCTCGGAGCCGCCTGGGCACCGGCCCAACGCCTGCCGCTCGAAGGCCTGACCGAACCCGAGGCCGAGCGCATGCTCGAGTCGCGAGTCCGGCAGCGCCATTGACGACCCAACGGAAGCCCGCCGCGGTGCCCCCGCGGCGCGGCGATTCCCCAAGCCACTCCCGGCCTGCTAGCATCCACCCCTTTGGGGGTCAAACTTCGTCATGAGCCGTCCTTCTCCACTGCCCCGCCGGATCGTCACCGAACAACCGTTGAACGCCGAAACGCCCTTGGAGGCTTTGACGGCGCCCGCCGTACCGGTCGGCACCTTCTACGTCCGCAGCAACTTCGTGGCTCCCGTCGTCTCGGCCACGACCTGGCACTTGGTCGTCGGCGGCTGCGTGGAGCGCCCCCTGAGCCTCTCGCTGGCTGACCTCGCAGCGCTACCGGCAAAGACGCTGACCGTCACCGTCGAGTGCGCCGGCAACGGACGGACGGCCATGCGCCCCGTTCCTCCCGGCACGCCGTGGGACTTCGGAGCCGTCGCCACCGCCCAGTTCACCGGTACGCCGCTGCGCGGAGTCCTCGAACGGGCGGGCCTGACCCCGAACGCCGTAGAAGTGCTTTTCATCGCCGCCGACTCGGGCACCGTCGAGACCGGTGCCGAGGCGCGTTTCGAGCGCAGTCTGCCCGTCTCCGAGGCGTTGAACGAGGACGTGCTGTTGGTCTGGGCGATGAACGGCGAACCGCTCGCCCCCGAACACGGTGCACCCCTGCGCCTCGTCGTACCCAGTTGGTACGGCATGGCCTGGGTCAAGTGGTTGTCTGAAATCCAAGTCCTCGCGCGGCCCTTCGAGGGATTCTTTCAAACCGAACGCTACATCTACGTCGCGGATGACGGCACGCCCGACGGCACCCCCGTGGCGCGCATGCGCGTCCGCGCGTTGATCACCGAGCCCGCCGCGGGTGCCTCCGTGCCGGCCGGTCCCCTCTCGATCTCCGGCGCCGCCTGGTCCGGCTCGGGTGCGGTCGTGGCCGTGGAAATTTCGACCGATGGTGGCGCCACCTGGGCCGCCGCAGAGCTCGCGCCGGCCACCGAACCCTACGCGCGCCAACTCTTCTCCTACACCTGGCAGGCCCAACCCGGGGACCATCACCTGCTGGCCCGCGCTACCGACGCTGCGGGCAACGTGCAGCCGCTGACAGCGCGCTCGAACGAGCTCGGCTACGGCAACAACGGCGTTCACCCCGTGGCCGTGACGGTGGTGCCATGACGACGAGCTCGCCGCTTCGGCTGGTCCAGCGGCGCGGCCTGCGGGTTCGTGAGTTCGAACTCCATGACGACCGTGTCGACGTGGCCGAGCGGTTGCCCCTAGCCGCCACCGAGGCGCGGGTGGCACTCAATCGCATCAGCGACGAACCCGTACAAGTGGCTACCCGTTCGCGCCTGCTGCTCGCCGCGGCCCTGCTCGCCACCGCCGCCGGCACCGGCTTGGCTTGGCGCCCGATCGCGGGCGTCGGAAGCCTGGCATTGGTCGCCGCGGGGGCCGTCTCCGCCGCTCTCTGGTTGCTCTTCCTACGTGGCTGGCGCCACCAGCTGGTCTACCCCGCCGCCGAGGTCGATCTCAACTTCTTTGCCGATCCGAGCCACCGAGCCGAGCTCGATCCGTTCCTCGAGACCCTCTTCGAGCGGCGGCGGCAGATGCTCGGCGGCGAGCCCGAACGCCCTGAGGAAGGCCCCGCCGACGACCTCGAACGCTGGAGTTGGCTCCACGAACAAGGGTACCTTACCGACGAGGAGCTGGGTCTGCTCGAAGAGCGCCTGGGGGCCAGCGGTTCGGAATCCTCCGAGATCGTCCACTGAGCCGAAATCGATCGGCGGCGGCCGTCACTTCTTGTGAAGACCAGGAGTGACCGCTTGACCGAGAACGCGAAGAAAGGCCCGCGCCGGATCGAGGACTGGCGCCGCACCGAGGAACCGGCGGCCGCCGAGTCCGCCCTTTCCTGGGCGCCGCGCACCGAATTGCGGGTGCTGCGCCACGCCGTCGCTCGCGGTTTCGTCGCCTGGGACGATCTGGAAGCCATCGCTGACCGGGTCTCCCGGCGCTCCGCCGACGGGCGACCCGCGACCGGTTCTTGGCTCCACGCTCTCATCGAAGCCGGCCGGCTCTCTCCCGAGCTGGTCTCCGAGCTCGCCGCCGCCGTCAGCGGAACGATCGAACCCGCCGCGGAGCCCGCTCCGAACGCCCCTCCGACTCTCGATCTCGGTCGGCCCGCGAGCCGCCCGTCGCGGCCGATCCTCGATGGCCTCGACGGCAGCCTGGCGGACTGGGAGCGGTACCAGATGGTCTCGTACCTCGGTGCCGGCGGCATGGGCACCGTCTACAAGGCTTTCGATCCCTCGTTGATGCGCTTCGTGGCACTCAAGTTCCTCCATCGTAACGACTCGGAAGAGGCCGAAAGATTCCTGCGCGAAGCGCGGGTCCAGGCGCGCATCGACCACCCCCACGTCGGGCAGGTCTTCGAAGTCGGCGAAGCCCCAGGCGGCCGGCCCTACATCGCCATGCAGCTGATCGCCGGCGAAACTCTCGAGGTCGCCCTCGCCGACCATCCTCCGGAGACGGTGGCGCGCGTGATGCGGGACGTCGCCCTCGCCGTTCACGCCGGGCACCGCCTCGGTTTGATCCACCGCGACCTGAAGCCCGGCAACATTTTGGTCTCGCGGCGTGCCACCGGCAGTCTCCATCCCTACGTCGTCGACTTCGGCCTGGCTCACGATCTGGAAGATCCCACCATCGCCAAGAGCCGCAGCCTCGTGGGCACCCCGGCCTACCTCGCTCCGGAACAGGCCCGCGGGGCGACGCCCGATCGCCGCACCGACGTCTACAGCCTCGGCGTGGTGCTCTACGAGCTGCTCTCGGGGCGCCCGCCGTTCTCCGGCAACACCGTCGCCGAAACGCTTGTCGCCATCCTCGAGCAGGAGCCCCAGCGCCTCGAACAAAGGGTCCCCCACCTCTCTCGGGACCTGGCGGCGATCACCGCCAAGTGCCTGGAAAAGAACCCCGCCGACCGCTACGACTCGGCGCGCGCCTTGGCCGAGGATCTCGGACGCTTTCTGGACGGGCTTCCCGTCCAGGCCCGCCATCTCGGGCGCGGCGCGCGCCTGCTGCGCTGGGCGCAAAAGAACCGGCGGCTGGTCGCCGTGGCGACCGTTGCTGCCCTCGCTCTCGGCGGTTCGGCGGGGCTCAATTTGCGCACCCGAGCCGAGGCCCAGCAGCGGGCCGAGCTGGCCCAGCAGTTTGGCCAGCGCGTCCGCCAGCTGGTCGCCGACCTGCGCTTCGAAAGCCTGCTGCCGCTGCACGACACCACTGCCTTCCGCCGCGACGTTCGCCAGCGCATGACGGCCATCGAGCAGGAGATGGTCCGGCTGTCTCCGCTCGCCGACGGCCCCGGGCACCACGCTCTCGGAATGGCTTACTGGGCACTCCAGGAAGCCGCGCCCGCCGCCGAGCACCTGGAGCGCGCCTGGCGAGCCGGTCAGCGCACGCCAGAAGTGGCGACCTCGCTCGCCCTCGCCCTCGGCCACCTGTCTTCGCGAGCCTTGCTCGAAACCGATCGGCCGTTGCCCTCGGATGCCGCCCGCAAGGCCCTCGCGGACGAGCTGGCGGAGCTCTACCGGAAACCCGCCCTGGCCTACCTGCGGGAGAGCTCGGAGCGCATCGGCACCGCCGCCGCGGCGCCTGAGCTCCACGCCCTCCTGGCCCTCTACGAAGGCCGCTTCAGTGAGGCTTTGGAACTCGTCCGCTCGTCCGCCATCACCACCCCGTGGCTCTACCAGGGATCGCTGATCGAGGCCGAGGCGTTGCTCGCCCAGGCCGACCAGGCCCTCGAAGCCGGACGCCGCGGCGAAGGGGTGGCGCTGCTGGAAGCCGCGGGAGCGGTGTACTCCCGAGTCCTGGCGATCGCGCGCAGCGACGCCGCCGTCCACGCCGCGGAGTGTGGCCGCCGCTTCAAGCTGCTCCAGGTCCAGATCGCCGGCGATGAACCCGATGCCGCGACCACCCGCGATGCCGCCCTCGCCCAGTGCGACGTCGCCCTCGTCGCCAGCCCGGACCTCGCCGAAGCCCACAGTAAGAAGGCCGGCATCCACACCCGGTGGGCCGAGGCCCAGAGCCGGCGCGGCGAGGACCCGGAGCCCGAGATCGACCGTGCCATCGCCGCCGCCCGCGCCGCCATCGCGATCGAGCCCGAGGAGCCCAACGCCTACGGCCATTTGACCCTGGCCCATCGGCTGCGGGCGCGCTGGAAGCTCGCGCGCGGTCTGCCCGCCGACGGCGATCTCGATCTCGCCATCGCCACCGCCGAACAGGCGGTGACCTTGGCCCAAAGCACCTCCCAAGGCTTCAACCTGCTGGGCAACGCCGTGCTCACACGCGCCGGGGCCACCCAGGAGCGTGGTCTCGATCCGCGCCCCGACCTAGTGCGCGCCGCCGCGGCCTACGATCGCTCGATCGAGCTGTTCGACCGCAACGCCGGGGCCCACACCAATCTCGGCAACGTCTGGAAGATGCGCGCCGAGTACGAATTGGGCCGCGGCGTCGACCCGACGCCCGCGCTCGAACGGGCGGTACAGTCGTTCCGTCGCGCCGTCGCGTTGACACCCGACTCGGCCCCCTTCCACAACAACCTCGGCAATGCCCACCTGACCCGCGGCGAGTTCCTGGAGATCACCGGCGGCGACGGTGGCCCGGCCTTCGACGAGGCGATCGAGAGCTACCGGGCCGCCATCGAAAAGCGCCCGGGTTACGCCATCGCTCACTGGAACCTGGCCGACGCCGAACGTCGCCACGCCGTGAGGGATCTGCGCCGGGGCGACGATCCGGCTCCGGCCTTGGCGCGGGGCTTTGCCGCGCTGGCCGCGGCGGAACGCCTGAATCCCAGTGACCCGGACAACGCCTTGGAGCGCGCTCGACTCGAGCAGCTCGTGGCCCGCTCCCGCCCGGGCGCCCAAGGCCTCGTGGCCCTCGAACGCGCCGAAAGCGTCGTCGCGGCACTGCGCCGGGGCCAGCCCGATCACTCTTCGGCCGCGGTTTTGGCCGGTGAGCTGGCGCTCGATCGGGCTGCCCGGACTACCGGTCGCGAGCGCCGCGCCGCCCTCGCGGAGGGGCTCGCCGCCGCCGCGCGGGCCCTCGAGCTGGCACCGGACTCCCTCGACGCCTTGGTTTTGCGGGGTTTGTTGACCGCGAAGAACAGCGAGCTGGCAACCGCGCCCGGCGAGCGGACCGAACTCGCACGGCAAGCGGCGGCGGATCTGCGCCGAGCCCTCGACACCAACCCCTTCCTCGCGAGCCGCTTGAGCGCCCCTCTCGCGGCTTTGGCGGAGGCCGAGGGGTTCTCCGGTTGACCACCGACTGCTGCTAGACTGCCGGCCTCGCCGGAGTCTTACCGATGGTCACCGTTCGCCCTTTTCCGCTCCTGGTGCTCTTGGTGCTGCTCGCGGCCGGTGGCTGCGACTGGCCCTCCCCCGGTGTCGCCCCGGGCGCCCGAGAGAGCCCGGAGCGCCCCCGGACCGCGACCGACGAGCCGGCCGCGGAGCCGCGCGCCATTCTGGCCCGGGGCGATCTCGCCGCCGACGAGAAGGCCACGATCGAGCTTTTCCGTCAGGCTTCGCCGGCCGTCGTGTACATCACCTCGGTGGCCGTGCGCCGCGACGCGTTCACCCTCAACCTGACCGAGATTCCCCAGGGCACGGGTTCGGGGTTCCTCTGGGACCGCGCCGGCCACGTGGTGACCAACTTCCACGTCATCCGCAATGCCAGCCGGGCGCAGGTGACCCTGTCGGACCAGTCGACCTGGGAAGCGCGCTTGGTCGGCACGGCACCCGAGAAAGACCTCGCGGTCTTGGCCATCGACGCTCCGCCGGACAAGATCCGCCCGATCCCCGTCGGGCGCTCCGCGGACTTGGCGGTCGGCCAGAAGGTCTTCGCCATCGGGAATCCCTTCGGTTTCGACCAGACGCTGACGACCGGCGTGGTGTCGGCCCTGGGACGCGAGATCGAGTCGGCGGCACGGATTCCCATTCGGGACGTCATCCAGACCGACGCCGCGATCAATCCGGGCAACTCGGGCGGGCCTCTGCTCGACAGTGCCGGACGCCTGATCGGAGTCAACACGGCGATCTACAGCCCTTCCGGCGCCTACGCCGGCATCGGTTTCGCCATTCCCGTCGACACCGTCAATTGGGTGGTGCCGGAGCTCATCCAGAACGGTCGGGTGGTGCGCCCGAGCCTCGGAGCCACCTTCGCGAGCGCCCGGGTCGCCGCGGACCTGGGGGTCGAAGGGGCCCTCGTGCTGGGAGTCGTGGCCGGCGGGGCCGCTGAACGGGCCGGCTTGCGCGGTACCCGTCGGGACGTTTTCGGCCGCTTGAAGCTAGGTGATGTCATCGTGCAGTTCGGTAGCGAGGCGGTGAACTCGCCCGACGACGTGCTGCTCGCCCTCGAGCGTTACCGCCCCGGAGACCGGGTCCTGCTGGGGATTCAACGCGATGGCCGCCGCCAAGCTGCCGAGCTCATCCTCGGTCGCCCGGAGTGACCAGGCCGTCTCGGGCTCGAGCCACTGCTTGGGCTACTTCGTCGCCACCAACGCGTAGTCCTGGTAGCCGAAAAGGAGGTCGTCCAGCCGATCCCGGAGACGATTGACCAGATCTGCTAGCTCCCGCTGGTCGGGATCGACGCGCGTCAGGTCGATTTCGGGCAGCCGGTCGGCCACCGTGAAGGGTCGCAGATCGAGCCGCTCGACGGGGTCGAATCCCGCCTCGCGGGCGAAGAGCATCAGGCTGTCCGGGTGGACCGGCCGTAGGTGGGTCGGATCGAGCCAGAAGTTGCGCGCCGCCACCACCACCGACAACGCGTTGGGGGTTTCGAGGATCAGCCGGCCGCCGGGCGCGAGCGCCCGCCACGCGAGCCGCAATAGGCGGTCGAGAGCGGGAGCCGGCAGATGTTCGATGACGTGGAACGACACCACGGCGGCGAGCGAGTCTGCCGGAAGAGTCGCGAGGACTTCGAACAGGTCTCCCACTTCGGCGCGCAAGCCGCGCTCCCGGCAGGCCGCCACCATCTCGCCGCTGGCATCGACGCCCCGGGCCGAAAGCCCCGCGGCGCCGAAGACGGCCAAGGCTTCCCCGCGGCCACAGCCGAGGTCGAGCACGTCACCCGCCGGCAAACCGGTCAGGAGAGGAACGTAGATCGCCAGGCGCTCACGAACTTCGGCCTCGGTACCGCGATAGCGAGCTTCGAGGGCCAGATAGGACTGCTCCTGGCGCACCCGCGACAGCTCGTCACGGGTGCCCGACTCCGGCCCTTCGGTGATGGCCAAGGCCGCTCCGAGCCGCGCCCAGAGCTCGCGCGTTTCTCGCCGCGCGCGGTCGAGCTTCTGATCGACGCGCGAGAACAACGCGTCGTTGTGGGCCAGTACGTCGTCCAACGCTTTGGGCACGAAGTTCTCGAGATGGCCGATGCGTTTGGCCTGGTTGTCCACCTCGCCTTCGAGACGGTCCAAGCGGCGCAGGCCTTCGAGGGCCTCGAGCAGAATCAGGTTGTAGGTGCGTTGGCGGTCGTAGAGATCCGCGAGGGGAATGCGGAGAACCGGCCGGAACAGCTTCTTGAAGCCGACCAGGACACGGCCGACAAGGCCGCCGCGATGACTGCGAATGGGAAACGGGTGATCGCCTTCCCACAGCCAGCGCCAAGCCGCGGGGTCCCGCGGGGGGTGTTCGAGGAAGTCCTCGATGCGCGGTGGGGGCGGGCGATCGGTCATGGGACCGTCGCCGGTGCCCGCGCCAGAGGCGAAGGCACCGGCGGAAAGACTCAATCCTGAGCGGTGACGGTAACCCTGAGCTCGACCGAAACCTCCGGGTGGAGCTCGAGCCGAATGTGGTGCTCACCGACGGTCTTGATGCCGCCTTCGAGGTCGATGCGCCGACGGTCGATGGTCACGCCCTTCTTTTCGAGCAGGTCGTGGATCTCGGTGGCGGTGACCGAACCGTACAGGTTGAGACCGTCCGTCGAACGCTTGACGATTTCGAGGTGGACGTCGGCGATCTGCGCCGCCACGGCCGCCGCGGCATCACGCTCGCGGTTGTGCTCGAGATCGATCTTCTTCTTGCGCGATGCGAACACCTTCAGATTCGAGGGCGTCGCCTCGAGGGCGATACCCTGGGGCAGAAGGAAGTTGCGGGCGTAACCCGGCTTGACCTTCAGCACCTGACCACGCCGGCCGAGGGTGCGCTGATCCTTGAGCAGGATGACTTCCATGGGATTCTCCTCTCGCCCTTCGCCTTAATCCGTGGTGAACGGCAGGAGCGCAATGTGGCGGGCACGCTTGATGGCCGCCTGCAAGAGCCGTTGGTGCCGAGCGCAGGTGCCGGAAATGCGGCGAGGCAGGATTTTCGAGCGCTCGGGGGTGAACTGCTGGAGGAGCTTGACGTCTTTGTAGTCGATGTAGTCGATCTTCTCGACGCAGAACTTGCAGACCTTGCGGCGGCGGTAGAAAACCTTCTTGGGCGGTGCCATGGCTTACTCCTCCACCACCGGCGCCGGGGCCGGAGCTTCTTCGACGGCGACGACCGGCACGATGCCGGCTGCGAGATCGGCAGTGACCTTGCCCTTGGCGCGCTGAATGTCGCCGTCGGTGCGTACGGTCAGGTACCGCAGGACCTTGTCGTTCTGCTCCAACCGGTGCTCGACGGCACCGAAGTTGACGCCCTTGTCGCTCAAGGTGTGGGCATAAATCAGGAAGTAGCGGCCTTCGTTCTGCTTGTTGATCGGGTAAGCGAGCTTGCGCCGCCCCCAGGCCTCATCTTTGGTGATGGTGCCGCCGCTCGTCTTGACCAGCTCTTTGATGCTGTCGGACAGAGCGATGGCTTCGTCTTCGGGGACCCGGGGGTCCACGACGTACATCAGTTCATACGTGCGCATCGGATTCTAGGAGCCTCCCTATGGCCGTTTGGGTCCCGTCCTTCCTGGACGGAACAAGGAGGTGGATGGATAACCCGAGCCGGCTGTTTCTCCTGGCCCGGAACGAGAACGCGTAATTGTAGCGATCTGAGCGCCGGAAGCAAGCCCCGGACCGTCAACCCGGGCCGGCAAGCTTGCCGCGCTCGGTGCCATCTTCGAGACTGAAGAGGCCGGCCGGCAGGGGTTTTTCGTCGAAGGTCTCGAACTCGACCTCGACCGCGCCGCCGCGCAGGATGTCGACGACGCGGAGGCGCTGGGGGCGCAGGCGCTTGGCGTCGCGCCAGGTGACGAACTCGACCACGCGGGCCGCGCGGCCGTCGGCAAAGGCGAGGTCGGCCCGCAGGGGCAGGGTTTTCTTCGGGTCCACCACCCACCGGACCCGCGGGTAGGGCGCCGTTGGGGCGCTGGCTTCGAGGTGGAAGGTGACACTACCGCCGGCCACCGGCTCGTCGCGTTGCACCACCCGGTAGTCCCGCCCCAGCCGCAGGCCGAGGATCTCGTCGAACGACACCGCCCCGGCGAGCCGATGGCCGGGATCGAGCTTCAACGCCCGCGCACTGCCCGGAGCCAGGAAGTAGAGGTCGCGGCCGCGGCGCAGGAAGAACTTGCCCTTCTCCTTGGGCTCGAGCAAACGCAGCAAGGCCAAGTCCTCCCCCGACCGAAATACCTCGAGCTTCACCGCCGGGCGTTTGCCCGTGGGATCCGAGACCGCGATGCGGGAAACGAACGAGGCCGGCGCCGCCGCGAAGACATCGGTGCGCGAGACGAGATCGGCAGGCGTCGCTGCTAGCAGCAGAAAGCCGAGCGGAGCGAGCAGCAAACTCCGCAGAGATCGGCCGACACGGGCGGCTTCCGGTGCTTCCGACCGTCGGGGCGGTCCCCCGTGCCCGCCCTCCGACGCCCAGCCACGACCTCCCGGGCGGGAGGCGTTCGGGTCGGGGCACGCCGAGGAGCGCAGACCCCCGCCAGGGGGTTCGAGCACCACAGGCGTGCCCCGACCCGACCGCCGGGGGTGCGCACCGCCGCCCCCACCTCGCCGCTCAAACATGGGTCAACGCCTCCACCACCTTCAGCCGCACCGCCTTTAGCACCGGGAACACCGACGCCAGGGCCAAGACCGCCGTCATCAAGACCACTGAGCCCACCAGCGCCGCAGGCACCACGGCGAGCTTCAAGTCGATGGGGTTGACGGCCCCGGGCGGCGGCGGCATCTGGAGGCCGAGGCCGTTGATCAGAACGATCAGCCCGAGCCCCAGCAGATTGCCCACGAGGGCTCCCAGCACGCCGAGCCACAGCGCTTCGGCCACGATCATCCGCGCCACCTGGCCGCGGGAAGTACCGATGGCCCGCAGGGTGCCGATCTCGCGGACGCGCTCCATCACCGTCATGACCAGCGTGTTCGAGGTCGCCAACACTACCAGGACGAAGATCACCGAGCCCAGGAACCAGAAGATCCCGCGGTACAGATTGCGCACCTGGTCGTAAAACGGTGCCCGATCCCGCCAGGGCACCACCGCCAGCGGCGCGTCCTCGCGACTGGCGAACCGCGCCTCGAGCGCGGCCTGGGCCGTCGCCAGGTCATCGTTGTCGTCGAGGCCGACGATCAGGTCGTTCACCCGCTCGGTCGCCAGCAGGCGCTGGGCGGAGCGGAAATGGAGCTTCAAGTAGCGCGTGTCGAGATCCTGGATGCCGGTCGTCACGAGACCCGCCACCCGCACGTCGAGGGCATTCAACGTCTGATCCGAGGTCATGGCGAGGAGCGTCACGACGTCGCCGGGGGCGACTCCGAGGGACTCGGCGAGCCCCAGGGCCACGAGCACCTGATCCTGTCCGGGAGCCGGCTCACCCGCGGCAAGATCCGCCCCCGCCCGCAGCTTGGTGGTGAATCCCATGCGCCGCTCGCGCTCGGGATCGACACCCAGGCCGATGAACGACACCGTGGCGCCGTCGGGTTTCGAGGCCATGCCCATCAGGTGGACGTTCGGCGCCGCCGCTGCTACCCCGGGCAAGCTCTCGATGTCCGCCTGAATCGCCGGCCAGTCGACCAGGCCGTGGGCCAGAGAGCGCTCGAGCGTAGCCGAACGCTCGTCCGCCGCCGCCTTCGCCACCACCTCCAGGTGGCCGAGGCCGCCGTGGATCAAAGCGTCTTCGAGGCCGGCGAAGGAAAATTGAATGAACCCCGCCGTGAGCAGCAAACCCACCGTGCCGGCCGCCACGATCGACAACGAGATCGCCGTGCGCCGGCGATTGCGCGCAAGATTGCGCAGGGCGAGTCCGAAGCCGCTCGCCATGCTCAGCCTCCCCCATCCCGTTCGTCCGCCACGATCCGGCCGTCCGCCAGGCGAATGCGGCGCGGGGCGCGGGCGAAGAGCGCCGGGTCGTGGGTGGCGAAAAGCAAGGTCGTGCCGCGCTCCTGGTTCAGCCGGAACAGCAAGTCGACGATCGCCGCCGTGGTTTTCGAGTCGAGATTGCCTGTCGGTTCGTCGGCGAGCAAGGCGGCCGGGCCATGGACCACCGCCCGGGCGATCGCCACGCGCTGGCGCTCGCCGCCGGAGAGCCGATCCGGGGGATGGTCGAGGCGGTCCGCGAGGCCCACGGCGGCCAATGCCTCCGTGGCTCGTTGCCGGCGCTCGTTGCGGCCGACCCCGGCGATGACCAGCGGGTACTCGACGTTCTCCCGCGCCGAAAGCACGGGCAGCAAGTGGAAGCTTTGGAAGACGAAACCCAGGAGACGCCGCCGCAGCAGGGTCTTCTCGGACTCCGGCAGCGCCTGGACCTCCCGGCCGCTGAACTTCAAGGTCCCGGTGTCCGGCTCGTCGAGCAGACCCAGCAAGTTGAGCAGCGTGCTCTTGCCGCTGCCCGAAGGTCCGGCCAAGGCCACCAGCGCGCCGGCCTCGATCGTCACGTCGACCCCGGCCAAGGCTTCGATTCGGGCTTCGCCCAAGCGGTAGGTCTTGCCCAATCCACGGGCCTCGAACAGCGGCGGGGTCATGATCGCCGCGGAGGATAACACTGGCACCCCGGAGCTCGCGACGACGCAATTGTCCCTAAATATCCTCGCTGCCGCACAACTATCCTACAGAGCTTTCTCGCCTGCGCGACGTCGCCGTTGCGCCAGTTAACCGAAAGGAGTCTCCATGTCCGAGCCTCTGAAGCGTCCCGTCAGCGTCACCGGCCTCGCCTTGGTCTCCCTGTTGCTCATTTTCGCCGGCCCGGCCTTCGCAGGCTCCGCTGCCAAGCCCCCCGCGGCGGAGAAACCGCAACCGTCTCCGACGCTGCTGCGGAACGCCGAAGCTTTCGCGCAGCTCAACGCCACCTGCCCCGTCGACAAGCGCAAGGAGCTCATGATCACCGACCTGTCGGTGGTCGAGGACTGCTGGCGCACGACTTGGGGACCCTGTGCCGCACCGCCCACGGTACTGCCCGCCACGCGCGGCGCCTGGACCTTCAAGGCTCTTATCGAGAGCGTCGCCGGGACCAACAACCCCGTGGTTCTCAACACCTTCGTGCGCGATTGGCTGGCCAGCTGGCAGTTCGTGCAGACGGTGAACGGCGATGTGGTGCCCGCCCGGCCGTTCATCACCAACTTCGTCATTCAGCCTTGGGAGGCCGCCTCGGGCAGCAAGGTGCTCGACATGCAGCAGGCCCCCTTCCGCCTGCTCGCTATCGTCAACCGCATCGACCTGCGCAACGCTCCGGCGGGCTACGGTCAACCCGGCACCGCCGGTGAAGGTCGCTTCGTCTTCGGCGTGATCGATCTCAACGACCCGAACGGCGCCCCCGAGTTCACGGTGATCTTCGAATACGGTCTCGACTCCGAGAACTGCGACCAGACGATCCGCTGGGGCCTCGATTGGCACGCGCTCGGGGGGATCAAGTTCGGCGACCGCTACAACGCCGCCCTCCAGACCATCACCGACCGTTTCGCCACCATCGGCGCTTCGCCGCGGCGGCCCAACGGCAGCGCCATCAATCAGGTGCGCACCGACGACTTCACGCTCGCCTTCCCCTGGGAGCTGCGCGAGTTCCGCCTCGATCCCCGCTCCGGGGCGATTCCCGTGCCGCTGACCCAGGAGACCGTCGGTCAGACCCCGGATCGCGACCTCGACCAGACGCCCTTGTTGGCCAACTACGTCAACACCGATACTCCGGCCATCCTCGCCGGCACCCACTCGGTGCCTCTGACTTGGCTGGGCTCGCCGTTTCTCGGCGGTGCGTCCCCCCACAGCTTGGATCTCGGTTGGGACGGCCCGATCCCCTGCACCAGCATCACCGACCTGAACGCTCGGTTCCTGTTCTCGCTCGCCACGTGCAGCGGTTGCCACGGCTCCGACACGGCAACGCGCTTCTACCACATCTTCCCGCGCCCGCCGGGCGTCGAGTCGACCCTCTCGGCGTTCCTCACCGGCAGCGGTCCGGTCACCGACATCTGCGGTGTCACCAACACCTTCGACGACCTCGAACGGCGGGCCCAGGACCTGTGTGACTTGATCACGAACGGGTGCACCGACCGCGCGTTGTCCCCGGCCTTCGTGCACTGAGCTGGAAGCTGGACAGGGGCGCGGCAAGCAGCGCCCCTACGATCCGACGACGGCTGACACCGAATTTTAGGCTTCTGTAGGGGCGCTGCTTGCTGCGCCCCTCTTCTCAACGCCTACGGGTAGTCTTCCAACTCCCGGAACGACAACCCGCAGGGGTAGAACAGGTTGAACACCGGCTGTTCGACCGTCTCGGCGAAACGCAGGAGGATCGGCGCCCAGGTCTCGACCGGCGTGGTGCCGGCTTCGATGGCCTGGTAGTCGTCCTCCGCCAGCCCGAGGGCCTTGGCGAGATCCACCGGCGTGCGGCCCCGGCCTTCGCGGGCCGCCCGGATGCGGGCGCCGATCTCGCCCGGGCGGGCGTCCCGCGCGCGACCGGATTCCGCCACCAGCCGGGCCGTCGGGGTGGCCAGCTCGATGGCGATCTCGGCGAGGTACGGCCCCCAGGTCTCGGCCGGGGTGGCGCCGTCTTCGAGCGCCGTGTATTCCTCGACGCCGAGACCCAAGCGCTCGGCCACCTCGCCCGGAGAAAGATCCCGCTTTTGCCGTTCTTTGCGCAGCACTTGCCCGAGTTTCATGGTGGCGTCCTTTCCGGCCCGAACCGATGTCGGGTGTTCTTAGGGTGCCCGGAAAAGCCGAGAAGGGGACAGCCGGCGAAGGCGCTCAGAGCTCGGGACCGATCACCCGGTTACGCCCCGCGGCCTTGGCGCGATAGAGCCGTTGATCGGCAATCGCCAGCAGTTCGAGCGCGGAGCGGCCGTCTCGCGGTCGGACGGCGACGCCGATCGAAACCGTGACGTGGGCTCCGTGGCCATTCGGCAAGGTCACCAGAGTCATCTCGACCTCGCGCCGGATGCGCTCCAGAAGCGGTGCCACCCGGTCGGCCCCGACGCCGAAGAGCAACACCGAAAACTCCTCACCGCCGTAACGCGCCACCGCGTCGGACTCCCGGAAAGAACGCCGCAACACCCCGGCGACGCGCTGCAGAGCGGCATCGCCACCGGCGTGCCCGTGGCTGTCGTTGAACCGCTTGAAGTGATCGATATCGACCATGGCCACCGCGAACTCCGCGGTCGCATCCTGTTCGGCATCGGCAGCGGCGGCGCGCAGGCGCTCGTCGAACGTCGTCCGGTTGAGCAACCCGGTGAAGCGGTCGCGTGCCGACAAGGTCCGCAGGTCCCGAGCACGGACCACCAGTGACGCCGCCAAGGCCGTGGCCAAGCCCAACGAAGCGAAGCGGGCGACTTGGGTGTCCCACGGAAAGCCTTCGCCCACCAGGCGGGCGGCGAGCAGAACGATGACACCGTACTCGACGAGGGCCAAGGCCCCCGTCACCAGACACACCCGCGGGTCATAGCGCAAGCTGGTGGCCGCGATGGCCAGGAAGTAGCCGCCGAAGACGACCGGGTCGCGCACCGCCTCGGAGGCGTTCTGGCCCGCCTGGAGCAACCACAACAGCACGCCGCTGACCAAGGAAACATCGAGCATGGCGCTGGCGAAGCCGATCCAGGACGCTCCCCAGTGGCGATTCACCGCCGAATACACGAGCAGGGCGCCAAACAACGCCAGAGAGGTCATCAGCAGCCCGATGCGCAACTCCGCGCGCGGCGCGCCGGCCGAAAGATAGAGCCGCGCCGGCAAGTAAACCAAGATCACCAACACGAGCAGCCGCACGCTCGCCACCAGCAACTCACCGCTCACGGCAGCGTCCGACAACAGCCGGTCGGGCCGATGCCAGAAAGCGGAAACCGGTCGTTCGTGCGAGTCCGAGCTGGGCTCGTGGGTCATGACACCGTCCACGCGGGGCACCCGGGAGGGGGCGGTTCGGGGGGCGAAGCGGGAGGCATGGTAGCAGACGCACGCCTTCGGGGGACAATGCTCCCCGTGCCACCCCTCCCGCCGTTGCCGGTCGAAGCCGAGCTCCCCGCCTTGCTGCAGGCCCTTTCGAACCCGGGCGCCGCCGTGCTGTCGGCGCCCACGGGCTCGGGCAAGACCACCCGCTTACCCCCGGCGCTCCTGCCCTTGCTGCCCGCGGACGAGCAGCTCGTGGTGCTCGAGCCGCGACGGGTGGCCGCCCGCGCCGCCGCGGCCCGGGTGGCCTACGAGCAGGGCTGGACGGTGGGCCGCGAGGTCGGCCACCACGTGCGGTTCGACCGCCGGGCGAGCGCGGCCACCCGGGTGCTCTACGCCACCGAGGGCATCCTGCTGCGCCGTTTGGTCGAGGACCCGCTGCTCGAAGGCATCGGCCTTCTGATCTTCGACGAATTCCACGAGCGCAACCTGGACGCCGATCTCGCCCTCGCGTTGGCCGCCCAGGCCCGGCGCGAGGTGAGGCCGGATCTGCGTCTGCTGGTCATGTCCGCCACCTTGGACCCACAACCGCTGTCGCTGTTCCTGGGCGGCGCACCGGTGATCACCGCGCAGGGCCGGAGTCACGCCGTGACGGTCCAGTACGGCGCCGAAAACGTACCCCGCGAAGGCCGCGAGCTGGCCGCCGCCGTGGCCCGAGCAGTAGCCCGCATCTGGGGCGAAACCACTGGGGATGTTCTGGTCTTCCTGCCCGGTCTCGGTGAAATCCGTGCCGCCGCCGAGGCGCTCGACTCCTGGCAAGCGACGAGCGGCGCCCGCGTCCTCTTCCTCCACGGTGAACTGCCGGCAGGCGAACAGGACGCGGTGTTGACGGTCTCTCGGGAGCGTCGCGTGGTGCTTGCCACCAACGTCGCCGAAAGCTCCGTGACCGTGCCGGGCGTGACCACGGTGATCGACACCGGCCTCGCCCGCCGGCCCCGCTTCGACGCCGGCAGCGGACTCGATCGCCTCGAGCGCGTGCGCATCTCGCGCGCCTCGGCGGACCAGCGGGGCGGCCGCGCCGGCCGCGAACGGCCGGGCCACTGCCTGCGCCTGTGGCCGCAGATCGAACACGCCACCCTGCCCGCCGCGGATACCCCCGAGGTGGCGCGGGTGGACCTCGCCCCGGCAGTGCTCCAACTGCTCGCCGCCGGGGAGAGTGATCCCAGGCGTTTCCCGTGGTTCGAGCCGCCCGCTGCCGAGTCGCTGGAGCGCGCGTTGGCGCTCCTCGAACGGCTGGAAGCGACGCGCCAGGGCCGGCTGACCACCCACGGCCGACTGCTGGCGCGCTTCCCCGTGGGGCCACGGATCGCGGCGCTGCTCGTGGCGGGCCACCGCCGCGGAGTGGCCGCACCGGCTGCGCTGCTCGCGGCGCTCCTCGGGGATCGCCCGCCCTTCCGCCGCCCCGAGGGCCGCGACGGCCCGCCGGGCCACGGATCGCGGTCGGACTTGCTCGACCGCCTCGACGTCCTCGAGCGCTTCGAGCGCACCGGACGCGACCCCGGCCCCCTCCCCTTTGGCCGCCTGGTGCCGGGCGCCGCCCGCGCTCTGTTCCCGGTGCGCGATCGCCTGCTGGCCCTGGTCCGAGAACACCTGGAGCGGGCCCCGGCGCCCGCCGCCGACCGCGACGAAGCCTTGTTGGCGGCCCTGGCGGAGGCCTATCCCGACCGCCTGGTGCGCCGCCGGGAACCGGGCAGCCGGCGCGGCGTGATGCTCGGCGGTCGGGGCGTCGTCCTGGCGCCCGAAAGCGGCGTCACCGAAAGCGAGCTGTTCCTCGCCGTGGAGCTCGAAGCCGGCCCCGGCGGCGAGCGCGCCGAGGCCCGGGTCCGTTTGGCGTCGGAAGTGGCCCGCGAGGGACTTCCTCCCGAGCGTCTGCGCGAGGCGGTCGAGCTGACCTTCGACCCCGCGGCCGAGCGGGTGCGCGCCTTTCGGCGGCGGCGCTACGAAGACTTGCAGCTCGACGAGCGCGAGGTGCCGCTGTCCGAGGCCAACCCCGAGGCCGTCGCCGCTTGCCTCGGCGCCTCGGCGCGCCTGGCCCCCGAACGCGCCCTCGGTTGGTTGCGGCCCGAGCTGGTGAGTTTTCGAGCGCGTGTCGAGTTCCTCCGTCAGGCCCGGCCCGAGCTCGCCCTACCGAGCTTCGACGAAAGCCTGATGGACGAGCTCCTGCCCGTGGTGACGATCGGCCGGAAGAGCTTCACCGAACTCGCCGCGGCTCCCCTGCTCGATTTTCTGCGTGCCCGGCTCGACCCGCGGCAGCTTTCGGCACTTGATGTCGAGGCCCCCGAACGCTGGCAGGTTCCCAGCGGCAGCTGGATCCCGATCGAGTACCGCGGCGCCGAGCCGCCGATTCTCGCCGTGCGCATCCAAGAACTCTTCGGCCTCGCCGACACGCCGCGCCTCGCGGGCGGCCGAGTGCCGGTCCTCCTCCACCTGCTCGCGCCCAACCACCGGCCTCAACAGGTCACCCGAGACTTGGCGAGCTTCTGGGCGACCACCTACCGCGAGGTCCGCAAGGAGCTCCTGGGTCGTTATCCGAAGCACTCCTGGCCTCTGGACCCCGCCCAGGCAGCGCCCGAACGGCGACCGCGACGAAAGACGTAATGTTTCTGTCTCGCTTTCCCGGTCTTCTTGCACCAGCGTACTTTGAAGACACTGTTTTCGTTGTCGACAAGCTGGCATAAC
>JANRLG010000316.1:0-10808 GCA_033762835.1 Thermoanaerobaculia bacterium | reverse complement strand
GTCTGGTTCATCTTGACGCCGTTGTACAACCGCTTCTTGCAGATCTCGACGGAAAACCTGCTCAACCTTTTCGAGAGCCCCGACATCACGCGGCTGGTGCCTCAGGAAACCCACGCCGCGATCGTCTCGCGCATCGACTTTCCCGCGGGCCGTTCGGCCGTGGGCAAGGTGCGTACGACAGACCTGCACTTCCCGAACGTGTTGCTGTTCGCCCTCTTCCTGGCGGTTCCCGGCCTGGCCTGGAAGGAGCGCCTGAGCAACTTGGGGATGGCGCTCCTGGTTTCGGTGATCTTCCACCTCGTCCTACACGTCTTTTGGGTGAAGTTCATCTACGCCACCCAGCTCGGAGACTGGAGCCTCCAGAACTACGGCGCCTTCAGCCGCAACTTCTGGGGTCTTGGCAAACACCTGATGGACCTGCCGATCAAGCTCGGCCTGCCGTTCGGTTTGTGGGCGGCCTACTACCTCGGCCGGTTCGCCCCGATGGGCCGCGATCAGCGTTCCGCCGCTTGATTTCCCGAGGGCCTTGCTCTCTTCTGCGAAGCCTGGTAGACCTGCGCCCTGGGTCCATTCGCAGGAGACACGAACATGAGAATGCGGCACTTTCTCCCCGCCCTGCTGCTCGCCTTGGTGGCCTGGCCGGCCACCGCAGGCAATTACGAGATCTACGGCGGCTACTACTCGCCCGACGACGGGGTGTTCCAAGAGGGCCTGACCTACGGAGTCCGCGGTAGCTGGCCGGTTCGTGACGCCTGGTCGGTCGGCTTGTCCGTCGGGCGTTGGGAGGACTCGCAGAGTGCCCGCTTCGGCGGCATTCAGTTTCCCGGCTTGCCGCCCATCGGCGGCTTCGAAGTGGAGTTCGAAGTCACTCTGACCTTGGTCGATGTCTCGGTCGCCAAGGAACTCACCCCTGGTGGTTGGATGGTCTACGGCGGCCCCGGCTGGGCCTTCGCCGAGGCTGACGCCGAGGTCCGGGGGATCGGGATTCCCGGCGGCTTCGACGTCAGCGACTCGGCCCGGGAGGACAGCTTCACCGTCCACCTCGGCTTCGGCGGTCGATTCCCGCTCGGCGAGCGGATGTACTGGCGACCCGACATCCGGGCCCGCTGGTTCACCGAGGGCGGTTCGAGCTCGGATCTCGAGGCATCGATCGCCCTCGGCTGGAGTCTCTGAGTCTCCCTACTTCGTCCAGCGCGCCAGCCACTCGAGCACGGTCTCGTGCCAGAGCAAGCCGTTCGAGGGTTTGAGCACCCAGTGGTTCTCGTTCGGGAACTGCAACAGCCGGCTGGGGATGCCGCGACGCTGGAGGGCGGTGAAGGTGGCGAGGCCCTGGGTTTCGGGCACGCGGTAGTCGAGCGCGCCGTGGACGACCAGCATAGGCGTCTGCCAGCGGTCGACGAAGCGGGCCGGGTTGAACTTCTCGTGGGCCTCGGGGTTGCGGAAGTAGGGGCCGCCTTGCTCCCACTCGGGGAACCACAACTCCTCCGTCGTGTAATACATCATGCGCTGGTCGAACAGGCCGTCGTGGTTGACGAGGCAACGGAAGCCGTCGCGCCACTGGCCGGCGATCCAGTTGATCATGAAGCCGCCGTAGGAGGCACCCAAGGCGCAGGCCTTCTCGCCGTCCAGGAACGGGTACTGCTGGAGCGCGAAGGCCATCCCCTTCTTGAGATCTTCGAGCGGTGCGCCGCCCCAGTCGCCGGAGATCGAGTCGGTAAAGGCCTGGCCGTAACCGGTCGAGCCGTGGAAGTCGATCATCACGGCGGCATAGCCGGCCCCGGCGTAGGCCTGGGGATTCCAGCGGTAGTGGAAGTCGTTGCCGAAGGAGCCCTGGGGGCCGCCGTGGATCAAGAACGCGATCGGGTACTTTTTGGTCGGGTCGAAGTTCGCGGGTTTGACGACGTACCCGTGGACCTTGTCCCCCTTGGCGCCGGGGAAGCTGAACTGCTCGAAGTCACCGAAGGCGATGCCGGCGAGGCGCTCGGCGTTGACCGCCGTGAGGGCCTTCAGGTTCTGGCCCTGAAGATCGATCGAGTAAAGGTCCACCGGCGACTTCATCGTGTCCCGGCCGAACACGATGCGGTTCCCGGCATAGGCAGGGTTGCGCACGTGGCCGTCGGCGAAGATCCGCCAGGGTTTGCCCGTGGCGAAATCGACCGTGAAGAGAGCGACCTGGCCGACATCCTGGGCGGTGACGAGCAGCGTCTTGCCGTCGGGGGCGAAGGTCATCGAGTCGACCGAGCGGTCCCAGGTTTCCGTCAACGCACGGGCGGTCGTGCCGCCGGGCCAATCGAGAACCATGATGCGGAAGCGATCGGCCTCGAAGCCCGGACGCGCCATGGCGAGGTACACCAGGTGCTTGCCGTCGGGTGAAAACTGCGGCTGGGTGTCCCAGGCGGGATTGGCGTCGGTCAGGTTCTTGGGCGTTCCGGTGCCGTCCGCGACCACGTGGTAGAGGTCGTAGTCCGTCGACCAGGCTTCCTCGCGACCCACCACCTTGGCGGTCACGATCAAGCCCTTGCCGTCCGGCGTCCAGGCGAACTCCTCGGCGCCGCCGAAGGGCTTCGACGGCACGTCTCCGGCGATGCCGCGGGTGACGTCCACCGCGTCCCCGCCCGCCACGGGCACCACGAACAGTTGGGACCGTTTGCCGTCCTTCCAGGTATCCCAGTGGCGCACCATGAGCTGGTCGTACAGTCGCCCGGTAGCCTTGCGCTTTTCCGCCGCCGCACTGCGTTCCTCGGAGCAGGCCAGCGTGGCACAGTCCGGATAAACCTCCATCGACACCGCGAGCCGAGTGCCGTCTGGCGACAGCGACCAGGAGCCGACGTCGAACGGCAGCTGGGTGACCTGCACGGGCTCCCCGCCCGCGAGCGGCAAGCGCCACACCTGGCCCGAGCCGGAGCGCGTCGAGTAGAAAAACAGGCTCTGCCCGTCCGGGGCGAAGACCGGCGTCGAATCCCCGGCGTCGTGGGTGGTCAAGCGGGTCAGGCCGGTGCCGTCGACGCCCACCCGCCACAGATCCGTACGGCCCCGATCGGCAGCGAAGTCCGTGCGCCGCAGAGTGAACGCTACGGTCTTGCCGTCGGGCGACACGGCCGGCTCGGAAATGCGCTCCATGGACCACAGATCCTGGGCCGTGAAGGGCTTCTTGTCCGCCGCCAGGGCGGCGTGGGGCAGGAGGAGAAGAGGCGAGGCGAGGAGCAATCGGCGCAACATGCGGAAACCTCCGAGGGCGAAGGGTGGATGGAGCGAATCGTTCCGCCAAGCCTGCCACACTCGAGCGCGGCGTGGGAGCCCTGGGGGAGACACTGCTAAACTCCCAGCCGTGAACACCGAGCGCCACAACCTGAATCCCCGAGACCCGAATCACTACGACGTCGTCGTCCTGGGGGGTGCCTTCGCCGGTGCCTCGGCAGCGACTCTCCTGAAGCGGTGGCTACCGGAACGCCGGGTGCTCGTCGTCGAGCAGACGGAGAACTTCACGAAGAAGGTCGGCGAGGCGACGGTCGAGATCTCGGCGATGTTTCTCCACCGGGTGCTCGGCCTCCAGGATTTCCTCTCCCGCGAGCAGCTACCGAAGCACGGCCTGCGGTATTGGTTCACCGACTCGCCGGACCGGCACCTGACCGAGATGAGCGAATTCGGCCCGCGCGAAACCCCGCGCTTGCCGTCGTTCCAGCTCGATCGCGGCAAGATGGACACGGAGATTCTCCGCGTGGCGGCGGCAGCCGGCGCCGAGGTCATGCGTCCCGCCAAGGTGACCGCCGTCGACCTCGGTTGGCCGTCGAGCAGGATCGAAATCGAATGCGACGGCACCCGGCGCAGCGTCACCGCCCGCTGGGTGATCGACGCCTCGGGCCGGCATGCGTTCCTGGCCCGGCGCCTGCGTATCCATCACCGTGCCGAGGCGCACCCCACGGCTGCGTTGTGGGGCCGTTGGAAGGGCGTACTCGATCTCGACGGCCAAGGTTTGCTCGGTTCGGACCCGCGGAACCCCCGCATTCCGCACCTGAACGTCGCCCGCCGCCTCGCCACCAATCACTTCTGCGGCTGGGGCTTCTGGTGCTGGGTGATCCCGCTCGTGGGCGGCGAGACGTCGATCGGTGTCGTCTACGACAAGACGCTGATCACGCTGCCCGGCGCCACTCCGCGCGAGCAGTACGAGACCTTCCTGCGCACCCACGCGGGCCTGCGCGATCTCGTCGCCGAAGCCACCTTCGACGAAGAGGACTTCAACGCCTACGCCCACCTGCCCTATTCGAGCGAGCGGTTCGCCGATCGCGGCTGGGCGCTCGTAGGGGACGCCGCGGCTTTTCTCGACCCGTACTACAGCCCGGGACTCGACTTCGTCTCGATGTCGGTCTACGCGAGCGTACGGATGATCGAGGACGACCTGAAGGGCAAGCTCGACGACTCCGCCCTGGGTGCGTTGCTCGACCGCCACAACCAGGAGTTCAGCCGCTCCTACGAACGCTGGCTGCACGCCCTCTACGTCGGCAAGTACAAGCTCTACGGGGACATCGAGCTCACCGCCATCGCCTTGGCTCTCGACACTTCGCTCTACTACATGGGTGTCGTGACGCCCATCGTCCAGGATCTCGAAGAGCTGCGCCGGCCGCTCTACGGCAAGCCGATTCCCGGTGTGACCTTCGCCTTCAAGTTCATGCGCGGCTACAACCGCCGGCTCCAGAAGCTCGCCGACCGGCGCCGCGAACGCGGCATCTACGGCCGGCACAACGTCGGCCATCGACTAGCTTCGACCACCCCGGGCCTCGGCAGCAAAGGCCTCGGCCTCCTCCGCTGGGGCCTCAAAATGTGGCTCAAGGCCGAGTGGGCAACCTTCTGGGCCGGCCTCAAGCCCCGCAAGCGGCCGCGGCCGGAGCCGGTCATGGCCCCAGCCGCGCCGGTCTCGGGGTGAGCCGTGCCATCGTGTCGACCGCCAGCGCCAAGTCGCTGCGGGTCACTTCGCCCATCAGGCAGATCTGAACCCAGTTGCGCGTATGGAGGTACTCGCTGGCCCAGCTGAGCAGGAAGCCGGAGCGCTCGAGGGCGGCGCCGAGCCGGCGCGAATCGATAGCGGGCGGCAGGACCACGGTGACCACCGCCGGAGCCGCCACGTCTTCGGGTGCCAGCACCTCGAAGCCTGCCCGACGCAACTCGGCCCGTAGCCATGCACCCAGTTCCTGGATCTCTTCGAAGCGTTCGGGCCAGCTCGGGCGCTCGAGGGCGGCGGCGAGGGCGGCCAGGAGGTTCGAGGAGTGCGTGAAGGGCACGCCATTGCCGGAAGCGTAGAGGCCGAGATCCAGATACCTGGGCAGACGCTCGGGCCGCGACGGGATGTCGTGGTGATGAAAGACCAGCGCCAGCCCCGGGTAGGACCCGAGGCCCTTGCCGCCGACGCCGGAGGCGAGGAAGACCCGTGCGAGATCCACCGGCACGGTTCCGAGGCTGCTGATGGCATCGAGGCAGAGGCGCGGACCGGCGTCGGCGCAAAGGTCAGCGAGCCTCGGCAGGTCGTTGAGCACCCCCGTCGAAGTCTCGTGATGGACCGCCCAGAGCCAGCCCGGCAGAGGACTCTGCCTCAACCGCCTGCCCACGGAGTCAAGGTCCAAGGGCGCCCCCCAGGGGGATTCCACCACCTCGAAGTTGAGCCGCCAGCGGCGGCCGTGATCCACCAATCGGCGGCCGAATTCGCCATTGACGAGGATCAACCCCGGCTCACCGAGCAGCGACAACTGGCCGGCCACGGCGTCGTTGGCAAGGGTCCCCGAGCCCAGGAGGATCTGAACATGCCGGGCTCCCGTAAGTTCGCGGAGCTGGCTTCGAATTCCCAATAGGGCGGACTCGAACCCGGCGCTCCGGTGAGAGACGGCGGGCTGCGCCAGCGCCGCGGCCACCTCCGGCCGGACCGCCACCGGACCGGGTAAGAAGTTGGCGGTCGCCACCTTCGGGCTCAGCCAACCGACCTGTTCCTCGAACACCTCGAGGGTCAAGTACATCGGTTGAAAACGGGCCTCGCCGGTACCCAGAAGCGGACCGAACGGCACGAAACCCAGGTGCCGATAGAGCTTGGCCTGGCGGGTGGTGCCGGAGATCACCGCAAGGTCGTACCCCTGGGCCTTGCCTTGGCTCACCAGGAGCTCCAGGAGACCCCGGAAGACCGGGCCGCGGCGATGGGCCGGCACCACCGCCAGCAGCCGGATCTCGCAAGGTCGGCGCCCGACCGGCAGGTGATCGTCGAGGTCGGGAAGCTTGGCATCGAGGGAGAACGGCCGGCGGCCACGCAGGGCCATCATGCCCACCAGATCCCCGGCGTGGAGCGCGATGACGTGGGTGTTTTCGGCGTGGAAAGGGTCGACCCGCCGTCCCGAGGGGTCCCGGCCGTGTTGCGGAATCTCCTCGACGAAGGTCTGGTGGTTGAGGCGATGGATCGCCTCGAACTCCGACGCCTCCGAGGCGATCTTGAACGTCAAGCGGGGGGCTTCGTTCATGGCAGCCTGGCCGGCTACATCGAGATCGAGCCCTTGCGGAAGTCGCTGCGCCCGAGGTGGGCATTGATCAGGACGGGCTTGCCCTCTGCGAGTGCGGCCCGCGCCGCGGCCAGCACGCCGGGCACGTCGGCTTGGGCCGAGACGACGAAACCGCGGCCCCCGAAGCCTTCCGCCACCGTGTGGTAGTCCGTGCGGGCGAGCTCGGTGCCGACGGCGTCGCCCAGGATCTCGACTTGGTCGCGGGCGATCTGCATCCAACTGGCGTCGTTGCCCACGACGGCGAGGATCGGCAGGCCGTGGCGGGCGAAGGTGTCGAACTCGGCCAGCCCGTACCCCGACGAGCCGTCGCCCCAGAGTAGCCAGACCTCACTTTCCGGTCGCACCAACTTGGCGCCGAGGGCGAAACCGGCCCCCACGCCCAGCGTGCCGAAGGCACCGGGGTCGAGCCAGGTCAAGGGACCTCGGGGCCGCACGGTGTAGGCCGCGGTGGCCACGAAGTCGCCGCCATCGGCCACCAGGAGCCCCGCCTCGGGCAACGCCGCCTCGATCTGCCGGCACAGTGCCACGGGATTCAGCAGCTCCCCCACCTCGGCAGCTTGTTGGTCGATCTTCGCCTCGCGCGCCGCGTCCTTCTCTCGGAGCTCGGCGAGCCACGCGGACCGCGCGGACCGCGCTCCCCGCTTCGCCAACGCCACGAGGAACCGGCCGGCATCCGCCACTTCGTGCAGCTTCGGACGCCGGTTCTGGATCAAACCGGTCAGGTCTCGGCCCACGGTCACCAGCTTGGCGCCCGCACCGATCTTGCGGCCGTAGTCGAGCCGGAAGTCGATGGGAAAGCCCGCCAGGATCACCAAGTCCGCCCGCTTCAGGGCCTCGGTTCGGCAGTGCCGCAGCTGCAACGGGTGCTCCCGCCCCAACAACCCCCGCGCCATGCCGCCCAGAAACACCGGCACGCCGAGCGCTTCGACCGCTGCTGCCAGCTCTTGCGCCTGCCCGGCCTCGGCCAGGGCGCCGCTGCCGAGCACCAACACCGGCCTCTGAGCCTTCCTCACCCAACGCGCCACCCTCCAGAGCGCCCAACCGCCCGGCGCCGGCACCTCGACCGCCGCCGGCCTTCCCACCTGCACCCGCCCAGCCCCGGCAAAAAGCCGCCAAGCGTGGAAGCGCAAAAAGGCCTCCACCACCTTCTTACCCAGCTCTTTCTTCTTACCCTTCCCCTCCCCGCCCGGCTTTCCCCCATACCACTCCGCCACCAGCTCCCGCGGGTACAACACATCCACCGGGCACTCCACGAACACTGGCCCGGGCACCCCGTCCCGAGCGACTCGAAACGCTTCCTCCACCGCACGGGCCAAATTTCGTACCCGGTCGACGGCAAAGAACTTCTTGACCAGCGGCTCCACGATCGCCCGCTGATCAATGTCCTGGAGCGCTCCTCGCCCTTTCAGCAGCGTCGGCGTCGCGCCGCCCAACAAGACCAACGGCGACTCCGCCATCCGTGCGTTCTGCAACGCCGTGAGGGTGTTGGTGACGCCCGGGCCGGCGGTCACTGCCGCCACCCCCGGCACCCCGGTCAGCCGGGCCACGGCGTCCGCCGCAAACACCGCGGTGGCCTCGTGACGAGTGTCGATGACCCGAATGCCCCGGCGTTTTGCTTCGACCAAGATCGGCGAGATGTGCCCGCCGCACAGCGTGAAGAGGAACTTGACGCCGTGGCGCACGAGCACCTCGGCAATCAAGGCGCCGCCGTTCGCAGTCACGACGACCACCCCGACAACACGTGGCGCTCCGGCGTGGCGCAGGTGAAACGGCCGGTGAAAACCACCCGGTCCGACGCCGTCACCGCCACCTCGACCAGCGTCTTCCGCCCTTCGGTTTCCGCCACCCGCGCCGTCGCCCGCAACGCATCCCCCACCACCACGGGCGCGAGAAACCGCACCTCCGCCCCCGCCAGCACGACATGGGGATGGTTGATCGCGAGCATCGCGGCATGGTCGGCCAACCCGAACACGAAGCCACCATGCACGAGGCCCGAGTCGTCCGCCACCATCTCGCCCGAGGCCTCGAGGTCGATCACGGCGAAGCCTTCGCCCAGCTCGACCGGCGTGCCGGTCAGGCGGGGGTCGAGGCGTTGGTGGGTTTCTCTCCTCACTCCTCCCCCTGGTGCGCGTACGGGAAGTCCGTGGGCGGCACGAAGTTCTCCTTGATCGAGCGCATGTTCACCCAGCGCATGAGGTTGGCGGCGGAGCCGGCTTTGTCGTTGGTGCCGGAGGCGCGGGCGCCGCCGAAGGGCTGTTGGCCGACGACGGCGCCGGTGGGTTTGTCGTTGATGTAGAAGTTGCCCGCAGCGTGGCGGAGCGCCGTGGATAGCTCACGAACGGCCTTGCGGTCGCGGGCGAAGATGGCGCCGGTGAGGGCGTAGGGGCTGGTGCTGTCGACGAGCTGCACGGTCTCGGCGAGCTTGGCGTCGTCGTAGGGGTGGATGGTCAGGACGGGTGCGAAGATCTCCTCTTCCATCAGCGTGTGGCGGGGATTCGAAGTCTCGATCACCGTCGGCTGAATGTAGTACCCCTCACGCTTGTCCCCCTGACCGCCGAAGACGACCTTGGCGTCGCTCGAACGAGCACCCATTTCGATGTAGCCCATGGTCTTGTCGAAGGAGTTTTCGTCGATCACCGCGGCCATGAAATTGCGGAAGTCGAGCGGCGACCCCATGCTCAGCCGGGCGAGCTGCTCGCCCATGGCGTCGCGCACGGCGGGCCACAGCGACTTCGGAACGTAGGCGCGGGAGGCCGCGGAGCACTTCTGACCCTGGTACTCGAAGGCGCCGCGCACGAGCGCCGTGGCCACCTGCTGAACGTCCGCCGAGGGGTGCATGAAGACGAAGTCCTTGCCGCCGGTTTCGCCCACGATGCGCGGGTAGGAGCGGTAACGCTCGATGTTGCCGCCGATGGCCTTCCACATGCCCTGGAACACGCCCGTCGAACCCGTGAAGTGGATGCCCGCGAAGTCCGGATGGGCGATCGCCGGGTCCCCCACCTTGCGGCCGGAGCCGGGCAGGAAGTTGATGACGCCGTCCGGCAAGCCCGCTTCCTGAAGCAGGCGCAAGATCTGCCAACCCGAGAACACCGAGGTCGAGGCGGGCTTCCACAGCACCACGTTACCCATCAGCGCCGGGGAGGTCGGCAGGTTGCCCGCGATGGACGTGAAGTTGAACGGCGTGACGGCGAAGACATAACCCTCGAGGGCGCGGTATTCGACCTGGTTCCAGATGCCCGGCGCCGAAATCGGCTGCTCGGCATAGATCCGCCGCATGAAGTCCGTGTTGAAGCGCCAGAAGTCGATGAGCTCGCAGGCCGAGTCGATCTCGGCCTGGTAGACCGTCTTCGACTGATTCAGCATGGTGGCGGCGTTGACGCGGTCCCGCCAGGGGCCGGCCAGGAGCTCGGCGGCCTTGAGGAACACCGCCGCGCGGTCCTCCCAGGGGGTTTCGGACCAGTCCTTCCAAGCTTCCTTGGCGGCCGCCACGGCCTGTTCCACGTTCGCCGCACCGGCCTGGTGGAACTTGGCCAGCACGTGGCCGTGGTCGTGGGGGCAAACCGCCTCGGCGACGTCGCCGGTGCGCACTTCCTTGCCGCCGATGATCAGGGGAATTTCGATCGTCTCGGCCATCATGCCGGCGAGCGTGGCTTTCAAGCTGGCCTTCTCGGGCGATCCCGGGGCATAGGACCGAACCGGTTCGTTCTTCGGCGGCGGCACGGACAAGACGGCATTCGACATGGGGATCTCCTCGGACGTGGTGGGACGACGATGCTAGAGAAACCAGGGCGAGGACTGCAACCTATGGGAAGATTCCCGCCATGGCACAGCCTCTGCTCACGGGTTCCGAGCTCGCTGCTTTGGTCGACCGCGTTTTCTCGCGCCAGCCACAGGAACGAGCCTTGGCGATTCTGATCGACCTGCCGGACGAGGGTTGGCCCGACCACCCGACGTGGCGGACACGGCGCGAGATGGCGGCCGACTGGCGAGACGCCTTGGCCGCCGAAGTGGGCTTCGGCGTAGAAGTTCACCTGTACCAATACCGCAACGTCGGGGCGAACAACGCTGATCTGCCGGCGACGGCTTGGGCCTGTCCGCCAGGGGAACGCCCCGCGAATAGGGCCGACGAGCTCTTGGGCCGCCCGGAGATCGCCTTCGCGACGATCTTCGAATCCCACCCGTTGATTTTCGCGCCGACCGAACTGTCGACCACGGCACCGCTGAAGCTCCAGGCGCCGAAGTACGGCTTCCGCGCCGCCACCCTGCCCGGCTTCT
>JANRLG010000315.1:0-19653 GCA_033762835.1 Thermoanaerobaculia bacterium | reverse complement strand
GGCGCTGCTTGCTGCGCCCCCCGGCAGCCGGGACGAGCCCGGCCGTCTTGGCTCCACCTAAGGCGCGGCCAGGCGCAATACCTGCCCCGTCAACCAGCCGCAGTAGGTCCCCAGCACGTAGCCGAACACCGCCAGGATGACCCCCACCGGAGCCAGGGCCGGATGGAACGCCGCCGCCACCACGGGCGCCGAGGCGGCGCCGCCGATGTTGGCCTGGCTGCCCACGGCCGCGAAGAACACCGGCGCCTTGAGCAGCTTGGCCACGAGCACCAGCAGAGCACCGTGGATCAGAATCCACACCAGCCCGACCAGGAACAAACCCGGCACCTGGACCACGGCGCGCAGGTCCATGTTGAGACCGATCGTCGCGATGAGGAAGTACAGCAACACGGAGCCCACCTGGGACGCCCCCGCTCCTTCGAGCGCCCGCAGCCGCGGGAAGAACGACAACACGAGGCCCCCGGCGGTAGCGATCGAGACGATCCAGAAGAAGGTACTGGTCAGGCTCAACTTCTCGAGCTCCGGCGCCAGCTCGGCGATCCACGGCGCGATGGCATCGGCGCCCAGATGGGCCACCGCGGTGACCCCGAAGCCCACCCCCAGGATCTTGATGGTGTCAGCGAGGCTCGGCATGCGGGCGATCGAAGCTCGGTAGCCCTCGAAGCGGTCGCGCACTTCGTCGAGCACGCGGGCGTCGGCCTTGAACCAGCGGTCGACTTTCTCGCGGTTCGCCGCCGCCCATAGCAGCGCCGCCATCCACAGGTTGGCCACCAGCACGTCCACCGCCACCGCCATACCGAAGATCGAGTCGTTGGCTTGGTAGACCTCCTTGAGCGCCGTTTGGTTGGCGCCACCGCCGATCCAGCTGCCGGCGACGGCGGACAGGCCCCGCCAGACGTCGTCGTTGCCGACCCCGCCGACGAGGCTCGGGGAGATCCAACCGACGAGGAAGAAGGCCACGGGGCCGCCGACCATGACGCCGACGGTGCCAGTCAGAAACAGCGTCAACGCCTTCGGTCCGAGGCGCAGCAGGGCCTTGAAGTCGAGCGCCAGGGTCATCAACACCAGCGAGGCGGGCAACAGGTAGCGCGAGGCCACGGCGTAGAGCTTGGAGCTGTCGGGGGAGACGATGCCGAAGGTACCGAGCAACGACGGCAGGAAGTAACACAGCAGAAGCGACGGCACATAGGTGTAGAACCGCCGCCAGAAGGGCCGGTCGGACGACGCCGTGGAAAACACGGCGGCAAGCAGGATGGCCAGCAGGCCGAGCACGACGGCATCGTTGGTGATCAAGGGCGTTGCGGGAGTCGCGGTCATCGGGTGCCTCCGGGTCGTGGCGCGCGAAGTGGATCACGGGCTCGAAGCCCAGGCAAGAGAAACCTGTCCCGGGCCTCGTCGTACTATCTCGGGCGAACCGAGTCGCCTCCCAAGGAGCCCCCCATGGTCCAGCGTATCGTCCAGCGTCGTTGCGTCGTTTTTGTTCTCGCCCTGGCCGCCGGCCCCCTATCGGCCATCGACCGCCAGGACACCCGGATGCTCTTCGAACCGGCGGTGTCGGCCGAGCACGTGGCCTTTTCGTATGCCGGGGATCTTTGGGTGGCCGGGCGCGACGGCGGCCAGGCCCGGCGCCTGACGAGCGCCCCGGGCGACGAGCGCCGGCCGCGCTTCTCCCCCGACGGACGGTGGATCGCCTTCACCGGTGAGTACGACGGCAACGTCGACGTCTACCTGGTCCCCACCGAGGGCGGCGAGCCGCGGCGGTTGACCACCCACCCGAGTGTCGACGACGCCCTCGGCTTCACGCCGGACGGCAAGGCGGTGCTCTTCGCCACACCCCGCAGCGTCTATTCGGGTCGCCATCGTCACCTCTACACCGTCCCGCTCGAAGGCGGCATGCCCACGCGGCTGCCGATCCCCCACGCCTTCAAGGCCGCCTTTTCGAGCGACGGCGGAACCCTCGCCTATCAGCCCCAACGCGACGCCTTCGCCCAGTGGAAGCACTACCGGGGCGGCACGACCGCGCGCCTGTGGCTGTACTCACCGGCGAATCAGGCCGTCGTCGAAGTGCCCCAGCCGCCCGGTCGCGCCAACGACACGGACCCGGCTTGGCTCGGCGGCAAGCTCTACTTCCGGTCCGACCGCGACGGCGAGTTCAACCTCTATTCCTACGATCCGGCGACCCGCGCGGTGACCGCCCTGACCCATCACACCGACTTTCCGGTGTTGTGGGTGAGCGCGGGCGGCGGCAAGGTCGTCTACGACCAAGCGGGCGCTCTGCACCTGTACGATCCCGGCACCGGCACCAGCCGGCGGCTCACGATCGGAGTGGCCGCGGACCTGCCGGAAACCCGGCCGCGGTTCGTCGAAGTCGGCGCCGACGCCGTGCGCAGCGCCAACCTCTCGCCCTCGGGCGCCCGGGCGGTGTTCGAGCTGCGCGGCGAGATCGTGACCCTACCGGCGGAAAAAGGCGATGCCCGCAACCTGACCGCTACTCCCGGTGCCCACGAGCGGTCCCCGGTGTGGTCCCCGGACGGCACCCAGGTGGCCTACTTCTCGGACGAATCCGGCGAGTACGAGATCGTCGTCGCGCCCCAGGACGGCAAAGGCGACAAGAAGCGGTACGCCCCGGGCGGTGCCGGCTTCTACGAGCGCCTGCGCTTCTCGCCGGACGGCAAGAAGCTCTCCTACCACGACAATTCCCGCACCATCCGGGTGCTCGACCTCGCCTCCGGCAGCGTAACGCGGGTGACCTCGGAGCGTTTGTACGGTCCCGTGGACACGCTGTTCCACGCCTGGAGCCCGGACTCACGGTGGATCGCCTACACCCGAGTCACCCAAACCTACTTCCAGGAGGTCTGGTTGTACTCGCTGGCCGACGGCCAGTCCCATGCCCTGACCGACGGTCTCGCGGACGTCTCCGAGCCGGTCTGGGACGCCGGCGGCAAGTACCTCTACTTCGCCGCCGCCACGGATGCCGGACCGGTACGCGACTGGTTCTCCCAGGCGAGCAGCGCCAGCCGCAGCCAAAACGCCCTCTACGTCGCGGTGCTCGCGCGCGCCACGGCCTCTCCGCTGGCCGCCCAAAGCGACGAAGAAACGCCCAAAGTCGAGGAGCCGAAGGCCGCGACCCCGCCCGCGAAGCCAGCGACCGAAACGAAGACCGCGGGGCCGGCGCCCGTGGTCATCGATCTCGACGGCTTGGCGCAGCGCATTCTGGCCTTGCCGCTGCCCGCGGGCCGCTACTTCAACCTCGAACCCGGGCCGGAGAACCAGCTCTACTACCTGAAGAGCGACCTCGGCGCGAATCTGCAGGGGGTTCCGGCCGCCTCGTTGCGGCGCTACGACCTCGCCGAGCGGGAAGAAAAGACGCTCAAGGATGCCGCCGACGCCTTCGTGCTCTCCCACGACAAGAAGAAGCTCCTGGTGACCGCCGGGGGCAGTTGGCAACTCGTCGACGCCGGCCCGCCCGTCGAAGGCGGCAAGGGCGGCCTCGCCCCGGCCAAGGTCCAGGTCAAGATCGACCCGCGGGCCGAGTGGCGGCAGATCTACGACGAGGCCTGGCGGATCAACCGTGACTATTTCTACGACCCGGGCATGCACGGCGCCGACTGGCCCGCGCTGCGTTCGAAATACGCCCAGTTCCTGCCCCATCTCACCTCCCGGCAGGATCTCAATCGCTTGCTCCAGTGGTTGTTCTCGGAGCTCGCCGTGGGCCACCACAACGTCGGCGGGGGCGACACCGTGGCCAACGCCAAGCGGATCCCCGGCGGGCTGCTCGGCGCCGACTACGAGGTGGCCGACGGGCACTATCGCTTCGCCAAAGTCTTCGGCGGCTTGAACTGGAACCCGGAGCTGCGGGCGCCCTTGACCGAACCCGGGGTCGATGTCCGCGCCGGCGAATTCCTCCTCGCGGTGGACGGCGTTCCCCTGCGCGCGCCGGAAGAGCTCTACGCCCGTTTCGAAAACAAAGCCGGCAAGACCGTCGAACTGACCGTGGGGCCGGACGCCTCCGGCAAGGGCGCCCGCCAAGTCAAGGTGGTGCCGATCGAGGACGAGCGCGGCCTGCGGCATCGCGACTGGGTCGAAGGCAATCTCGCCAAGGTCACCGCCGCCACCGGCGGCCAAGTGGCCTACGTCTATGTGCCGGACACCGCGGACGGCGGCTTCGAGTACTTCCGCCGTTACTTCTACCCCCAGGCCAACCGGGCGGCAATCATCATCGACGAGCGCCACAACGCCGGGGGCCTGGTGGCCGACTACGTCATCGACCTACTGCGCCGCCCGGCGCCCTTCGCCCACTGGGCCATGCGCTATGGCGGCGACCTCGAAACGCCGCTCGCGGCGATCGCCGGACCGAAGGTGATGATCATCGACGAGACCGCGGGCTCGGGCGGCGACCTGCTGCCCTGGATGTTCCGCTACTTCAAGCTCGGCCCACTGGTCGGCAAGCGCACCTGGGGCGGCCTCGTGGGCATCCTCGGGTTCCCGACGCTGCTCGACGGCGGCTTCGTGTCCGCCCCGAACCTCGGCTTCTGGACGGAAGACGGCTTCCGGGTCGAAAACGAGGGAGTGCCGGCGGATGTCGAGGTGGAACAGTGGCCGGCGCTGGTGGCCCAAGGCCGCGACCCGCAGCTCGAAAAGGCGATCGAGTTGGCCTTGGCGGAGCTGGCCAAGAACCCGCCGAAGCAGCTCGTGCGTCCGCCGTTCCCGATCCGCGCCGCGTGGCCGCAACGGGAGTGACCCAGCGAGGGCGAAATCGGCTAGGCTCTCCGAGTCCATCCAACGACGACTCGATGAGCCAGTCCAGGAACTCCGGCCGCTTCAACTCGAGCTCGGATCGTGACCAACACACCGACGGCATCGACCTCGGTGCGCTCGGCACGAGCGGGCTCACGCAGCATTTCGACTCGACCGCCCGCAATCAGAAGCTGATCTCGCAAGAAGGGATCGAAGCCAACGTCATTCTGATCGCCCATCCGGACGGCAAACGGCTGGGCACTCGTTACCGCTTGGCCCCGGGCTCGACCCTCGAGATCGGCCGCTCGCCGACCGCCGAGGTCTCGATGCCCGAGGTTCTGTCGATCTCCCGGCAGCACGCCCGCCTGCGTTACCAGGGCGCCAACATCACGCTCGAGGATCTCGGCTCGACCAATGGCACGTACCTGAACGGCCGCACGGTCTCCGGGGTCGAGACCTTGCGCAGCGGCGACCGCTTCCAGGTCGGCGCCGTGCATTTCAAGTTCCTCCGCGAGCGCGACGTCGAGCACGCCTACTACGAGGCGATCTATGACTTGGTCACCCGCGACGGGCTGACCGACGCCTACAACAAGCGGAAGTACGAGGAGGAGATCGAGCGCGAGTTCGCCCGCACGCGGCGCCACGGCCGGTCGCTCTCGCTGATCCTGGTGGACCTCGACAACTTCAAGTCGGTCAACGACGACCACGGCCACTTGTGCGGGGACTTCGTGCTCAAGCGGGTGGCCACGGTGTTGTCCGAGCTGCTGCGCCCGGAGCAGATGTTCGCCCGCATCGGCGGCGACGAGTTCGTGATCGTGGTCCCCGAAACCACCCTCGCCGGCGCCCGCACGCTGGCCGAGAAGCTCCGCGAACGGGTCGACGAGCTCGACTACCACTACGCCGGCATTCCGGTGACCGTCTCCTGCTCCTTCGGCGTCGCCGAACTCGACGCCAACATGGACCGCGCCGAAGACCTCTTCGAAGCCGCCGACCGCGCCCTCTACCAAGCCAAAGACGGCGGCCGCGACCGCGTCATCGTCTACCGGCCGGGGATGGCGGGGTGAGGAGTTTCCAAGACGAAGGGGTTTTCGAGCTCGATCGGTAGCCCGACGAAATCCGCGGTATTTCGGGTCACCAGGGTGAGCCGATGAGTCCGAGCCGTGGCGGCGAGAAAGGCATCGATCACGGGCAACGAGCGGACTCCCTGAAATTCGCCCCAGACATCGCATTCCTCGTGCCCAATCGGCAAGAGGTGCTGAATCTCACCGTAACCTCGAATCAGCTCTTGGTACCACCGGCTTAGAGCCTCGGCCTTGGGCAAGTCCCGCCTACCGACGAGGGCTATACCGCGACGAATCTCGGCAAGGCTCAAGACGGACAGGAAAAGCTCACGAGAGTGCCGGCGGCTGAACCAAGCAGAGAGGCCCGGGTGCATTCGCGGTCCCTTGCGAGCCTCCGAAATCACATTGGTATCGAGTAGGAACCCACTCACGACCAGTCGAAGTCCTTCGGAAAGTCTCTCAGTCGTTCGAAGTCTTGGTCTTCACCGACATCGGGCATGGCCAGCAACAACCCCTTCAAGTCGGGAAAGGCCAGGGGTTCCGTCAAGGCTCGTCGAAGAATGCGGCGGTGCTCTTCCTCGGCCGAGATCCCCTTCTCGGCGGCTCGCGTCTTCAATCGGCGAACAAGATCTGCTTCGAGGTTTCGAACTACTAGCTGCGACATGCAGTCATTGATAGCAGTCGATCCCGCGACTGTCAACTCCCATGATCCCGCCTTCCCGCTCCTGACGCGTAGTGTGCGTCTGCCGTCCGCTTCGGATGGCGAAGGAGGTGCTCATGAGAAGGAAGTGTTGGATCGCGGGAGCGTGCTTAGCGCTCGGAGGATTCGTGGGGGGCTCGGGGCCGGCCCGGGCTCAGGAAGACGAGGTCATCATCACCGACAGCTCGGTCGTCGTCGTGGCGGATGCCGCCGGGCGACTGGTGCCCGTTCTGGGCACGACCAGGCCCGCGGAGGCGGAGCGTTATTGGGCGGACCCGGCGAACGGCGCGATCCGCCGCGGCGGGCTCGACGGCAGCCGGGGGCAGGAGCTGGTCGGTGGCCTCCAGATCCCCTACGGTTTGACCTACGACGCCGCGGCCGGGGCGTTCCTGTGGGTCTCGAGCGGTGAGGAGACCGTCCAGCGGTTCGCCTTGGGTGACGGCGGACCGCGCAGCCTGCGCAGTGAGTTCGAGGAGCCCTACTCGCTGGTCGTCACCAGCAAGGCCGGCGAGACGACCTACGCGGCCCTCGACGGCAAAGTGGTCGAGATCGTCCACGCCCACGAAAGCGACACCGAGCAATACACCGTGCTGCTCGAGCTCGACCCCGAGCTGAGCCAGATTCACGGCCTCGCCTTGGACGAAGAAGCCGGCGTGTTGTACGTCGGCGACGGCTTTGGGCGCATGGTCCAGCGCATCGACCTCGCCACCCGCGAAGTGGCCGACCTGGCTTACGTCGTCGAGTCCTTCGGCGACTCGACCGCGGAGGTGGTGCGATGAAACACCTCCTGCTGGTCTTCCTCCTGGTGCTTGCCGCCCTGCCGGCCGGCGCCCAGGTCCAGGGTTACGTCGATCTCCACTCCCACTTGATGGCCGAGTACAGCTTTGCCGGCGCCTGGTTCCACGGTACGGCGGAAGGCCCGATCAATCCCGCCGTGGCCCGTTGCGACGGCAACATCGGGTTCCTGGTGCCTCCGTTCTTTCGCTGGGGTAGTCACGCTTCGACTCGCTACGGAGTCCTTTCGGAGCTCGTGCCCGGCGGCGATGTCGGCTTGCACCTCGGGAATCGCCGGGGGTACGACAACCGGCGTTGCAAGCGAATCCGCATCGGCTGGATCACGATCATCATTCCCGGTACCTGTCCCAAGCCGCATTGGGAAGGCTGGCCCCGTTGGGACACCACGGCCCACCAACAGATGTGGCACGAGTGGCTGAAGGACGCCCACCGCGGTGGATTGCGCGTGATGGTGGTGTCGCTCGCCGAATCGAACTTCCTGTGCGACTCGATGCCCATCCACCTCCGTCGATACAACTGCGACGAAATGCAGTCGGTCGAGCGCCAGGCCCAGAAGGCCTGGGAGTATGTCGGGCGTAATGCGTCCTGGGTGGGGATCGCCCGAACCGCGGCCGAAGCGCGAAGTCTCATCGCCCAAGGCAAGCTCGCCCTCGTCCTCGCGGCCGAGATCACCAAGCTCTTCCCGGAGGGAGACTTTCTTGCCCAGCTCGATCGCTGGCGCAACCTCGGGATTCGTTCCGTCCAGGTGGCCCACCACGCTGACAACCGCTTCTCCGGGGCGGCGCCCATCGGCGAGCTCATCCGCACCGCGAAGCGGATCGAGGCGTTGAACCTCGGCCAGAACCTGACCGACATCGACGACATCGTGTGCGCGGACGCCAACGGAGACACCGGTAACTGCACCGGTATCGGACGGCTGAACATTCAGGGATTGACCAACGAGGGACGTACCTTGGTCCGCGCCATGATGGACCGCGGCATGCTGCTCGACGTCTCCCACGTTTCCCGCAAGAGCTTCCGAGAAATCTACGAGATCGCCCTACCTCGCGACTACCCGCTGATCTACTCTCACGTCCACACCCACGAGACGATCGCCGAGCACGAGCCGCGCAACGAGAAGTTCCTGACCGCCGAGGAGATCCACCAGATCACCGATACCGGCGGCATGATCGGCCTGCGCACGGGCTTCGAGGACACCGTGCAGTACTGGGGGCCGAACGGCGGGGTCATCAATTGGTGCCAGGGCTCCTCGCGTTCGTTCGCCCAGTCCCTCATGTACGCCGTCGACCACGGCCTCGACGTCGGCTTCGGGGCCGACTTGAACGGCTTCATCAAACAGATGAAGCCCCGCAACGACAACCGGAACTGCTGGATCGACTCGGTTTTGATCGGCGACGGTACTTGGTTCCAAAACAAGGGGTTGGGCCACATCGGCCTGCTCCCTGAGCTGATGGCGGACTTACGCGAGATCGGCGTGCCCCAGCTCTACCTGGATCACCTGAACCAGTCCGCGGAGACCTTCCTGCGCATCTGGGAACGTAGTGAGAGCTTGGCCGTGCCGACGCCCACCAACCTCGCCCGTTCCGCTGCGACCGCCGCGTCGTCCTCCTACACCCCCGGCTGCGGCGCACCGGGGCCGCACTGCTACTCCCCGCAGCGGATCAACGACGGGAGCCGCAGCACGGCCCTCGGCGGCCTCGACAGCTGGACGAACGACAACGGCCAGCCGATGCCGCAGTGGGTGTGGTTGCAGTGGGCGGCGCCGGTGACCTTCTCGCGGGTCGATGTCTTCTTGACCGCGGGCTTCGTGGCTGCGCGTTTCGATGTCGAGTACTTCGACGAGACGACGGCCAGCTGGCGCAACGTCGGTTCGGTCAGCAACAACACCCTCACCTCTTTGACGTTCAATCTGCCGGGCCCGGCGCAGACGCGCTGGATTCGCCTCGTGGGTTGGTCCGGCCCCGCGCACCAGCCGGGTTACGTCCGGGTCAACGAAATCGAAGTGTACTGAGCTCCCCTGCCGCGGGAAATCGGGATCACCCAAGATCCCTTTTTCCCGCGGCTAACGCGTTGTGGGCAGATCTCGTCCGTAGCCCTCGAAGGAGACTCCCCATGACCCGAAGACTTCTCGGCCTCGTGCTCCTCGTTTCCGTCCTCCTGGCTCGGCCCGCGGCCGCCCAGGAGATCGGCGTCAAGTCTCTGGCCGGTCCGCCGGAGGAATTCGCCGCCCGTGCCCTCCCCACTGGACCCCAAACCGCCGTGCCCTCGGCGGTGTTGCTGCTCGATGGCGGGCAACGCCAGAACCTCGGCAAGGGCGGCGCCCTGGCCGTCGACGTCTCGAGCTTCGAAACCAACCCGGGCGTCGGATTCACGCTGGTCCAGGTGACGTCCCAGTACCCCCGGTTCCGCCCCGCGACCTTGACGGCGCCGGACGGCCGCCGTTACGAGTTCGACGGCGCCCGGATGACCTGTAACTTCACCCGCTGCGGCGAATACCAGGCCGGACTTTCGATGGAGCCGTTCGTCCAGCAGGCCCCGGGAGGGGTGGCGACGTTTTCGATCTCCGGCGGCGAGGTCCAGGGCGGGGTCTGGGAACTGACCCTCCAGGACCCGGTCGGCGAGCCCCTGCTCGACGGCCCCCTGCCCGAGGTGGAGACGCTCCTGACCTTCGACGACAACGTGGTACAGGTCGAAATCGAACCCGATCCCTGCCGGGCCACCGCTTTGTGTTTCGCCCCGACCCGTGCCGGCAAGGTCTTCGATCTCGTCGACGGCGCCGCGCCCGTGCTCGCGGTGTCGTTCTCCAACCAAAAGGTCCGCGAGCGCAAAGTGGCCCTCGCGCCGGCCCTCACCCTGTCGGCCCTGACGGTGACCGTGACCGAGGTGACGAGCCGCACGGCCGTCCACCGGGAAGTCTACCGGGCCGACCGCGTGGCCGCCCTGGCGAAGAATGCCGCGCGCTCGAGCCTGGTGCAGCTGCCGCCCTTGGCTCCGGGCCGCTACTCGGTGCGCCTGGACGTAGCGGGCGAGGTCGCCGGGGTCGGCCGGGTGCAACGGACGGCGTTCCTGTTCCTGCCCATCCTCGAACGCACCCACCGCCTCACCGGCGAAGTCTCCGCCCGCGTGATGGACGCCGAGCGGCTCGAGATCGAGTTGGGCGTCGAGACGCTGCTCCCTGAGTCCGGGCATCTGTACGCCTACGCCGAGGTGTGGACCGCGGGCGGCAAGAAGCCGGTAGCCTGGATCGGCGGCATGACCCACCCGAAGCCCGGCACCACGGGCCGCAGCGTATTGCCCCTGGTGCTCGACGGGCGCTGGCTGGCCCTCGCGGGCGTTTCAGCCGGCAACCTCGAGCTCCGCAACCTGCGCGTGCACGATCCCGACACCTTCCTGCCCGTCGACCAGCTCGACCGGTTGCCCGTGACCGTCGCCGAGCTACCCCGGGCGGCGTCCCTCGCCCGCATCCAGGTGATCAAGGACGACTCGCTCTACCAAGGCAAGGGCGACATCACGATTCCGACCGATGTCGAGCCCGTGGATCGCGGTCGTGGCGGCCCCGACGACCAGGGCATCCTGCTCGTGCATGGCTTCTGCTCGGGCTTCGTGTGGCCCTTCGCAGACTTCAATGTCGGGGGCCGAGTCGGCGGCACGGCGGTGTTCGACGACCGCAACCAGAGCCGCTCCCACGACGCCTTCGCGCGCCGCATCCGCGAGCAGGGCGACGCCGCCTTCCCGGCCAACTTCACCGTCGTGGCCCACAGCCAAGGCGGCGCCGCGGCCACTCATCTGCGGGCGTTCTACAACAGCAATCTCGACCTGTCGAACGCACCGCGCCGCATCCAGACCATGGGTACGCCCTACGGCGGCAGCACGCTGATGGATCTGTACATTGCCATCCCGCTGCTCTGGGGCTTCGCCGAGGCCGTCGGCAGCTGCTTCCCACCGCAGATCGACCTGAGCACGGTCGGCAGCATGATCTGGCAGGCGCTCTTGCCGCCATGGGTCCGCAACGACGTCTTCTACTACCAGACGCGCCACCGGATGCCTCGGAACTTCTGGCAAGCCCTCCAGTTCTGGCGCTGGAATTGCGGCGTGGCGTCCTATCTCATTCCTGGGCCGGACGACGGTGTGGTCTCCGACTACCAAGGCCTCTTTCCTGGTGCGCACAACATGGGGCTGACGACCGGTGAATGCCACGTTCGCGACCCTCGGCAAACCGCGAACCCCAGCCGCAACGACATCATGGACCGTGAGGGCCGACCGGCACCGGTGCCACCCCCGACGCTCCAGGCGGCTTGTGCCGTCGAGCGGATCTTCCATTCGTCGGGCCATCCGATCGGTGGCGGCAGCTACTTCGAGTACTTCGTGAACGCCGGGGGCAGCACGCCCGGGGCGTTCCCGATCGCCAGCTACACCTGGACGATCAACGGCGCCGCCGGGGTGCCCGGGACCCAGGTGCGGATCGGCCCCTTCCTCCCCGGCTTCCCCGGTCAGGCGAGCAACTACTGGGTCACCGTGACCGTTCGCGACACCTCCGGCGCCAGTGCCGGGGCCACCTGCTCGGTGCCCTGAGGCCGGAGAACCGAGGCCGCCCGTGACCGCAGGGCGGCCTCTTCGACGACAAGCCCGAAGCGGTCGAGATTGGCGATCACACTCGCGGCGAGGTCCCGGGCTACCCCGGCCTCGCCGTTTTCTCGTTGCCGCTCGGCTTCCTCCAGGCGGCCGGTGAGATCGGCCAGATCGGGTTCGTGGAACCGGTGACTCTGGGCGAGGCCGGGCAAGGGGGCGGGAAGTGCTTCCGGCCCGCGCAGACGCAACGAACGCGGACCATTGCGGGTAAACACGAAGACCAGCTCGTCGACCCCGAGCTCCCGGGCACGCCGTTGCGCAGCCGCGAGATGGTCCGGCCGGTCGTTGTGAGCGAAGAGGATGTATTTCCAGATCACCTTCAAAGGCCGCGGCGCGCGGGCCTTGGCGGCGCACAGACCAGCCAGGAAGGACTCGGCGAGAGCGAAACGACCGTGGACGCGGTAGGGCTCGTAACTTGGAGCATCGATGCCGTCGATGGAACAGATGACCTCGTCGAGGCCACAGCGGACCAGCTCTTCTTTGACGACGCCGTGGGCGTTCGTGGTCATCGTCACGTAGGACTCCGGGTAGTGACGCCGCAAGAGACCCACCAGATCCCCCAAGCGCGGATGGAGCAGCGGTTCGCCGTGACCTTGGAGGTCGAAGGCCCGCACGGTGACGCCGCCCGCCACGAGATCCGTCAAGATCTTGTCGACCACCGCCAAGTCCAGCTCGCGCGGCGGCGCTCCCCGCCGGAGAGCCAGCGGCACGCAACCGGGGCAATCGAGTGTGCACTTGTAGGAGGGCTCGAGCTGGAAAATCTCGATCACCCGCTGGTCGAGATGAAAGGACGAATGGGCCACCCCACCGCGCAGCACCAGGCAACGCCGGCAGACCTCCGGATGGGGCAACCGCCCGGCCACGAGCTCGTGGCGGAGACGATCGAAGACCGGCCCCAGGAACACGTCGCGGGCGTAGTCGACCGCCGGATCGAAGGCCTGCAGCACGGTGTCGTTGCCGGCGTCGTCCCAGCACACGAGGGCGCCGGTGGCCCGGAGGTACAGCGAATGGATCGACGGACAAGCAAGCGCCCGGCGGGTCGGGTAGCTGGCCCGCGTCGCCCAGCGCCCCTCGGCGCGGCCGAATTGCCGGAAGTGCACAGCGGCCCCCGCGAGCGTGCCGAAAGAGCTCGCCGCGACATCCGGGTACCGCTCGAGGTAGGCCGCGGCATCGAAGTCCTCCGGCAGCGGGGCGGCCTCATCTTCCTTCATGGCACTTAGACATATCATGTTCCGATGAACCTACCGCTCGATCCCGATCGCGCCGCCACGGCGGAGTGGATGGCCCGCGCCCGTCGCCGCCTCGGCTGGGGGCCGGTGGCGACCCGCCTGCGCCCCCTCGAGTTCTACGGCCAGGGGCTGCCGCAGTTCGCCCGCGCGGTGAACGGGCCGTGGGTGACCGACACCACTGGTCGCAAACTGGTCGATTGGAACCTCGGCGGCGGCTCGGCGCTTCTCGGTTGGTGCCGGCCGGAGGTCGACGCCGCCGTCCGTGCGCAGGCGCAACTCGGCCCTTTGGCCCCCTTTCCGTTCCCGCTCGAGGTCGAGGTCGCCGAGGCCCTGTGCCGGCTGGTGCCCTCGGCGGAGGTGGTGGCCTACGGCAAGAACGGCTCCGACGCCCTGACCGCCGCCGTGCGCCTGGCCCGCGCCGCGACCGGCCGCGAAACGGTGCTGTTCCACGGCTTCCACGGCTTCCACGACTGGTACGCCGCCACCCATCCCGACATCCGGGGGGTACCCGAGGCCCTGCGCAGCTTGACTTGGCCATTCCCTTACAACGACTTGGCGGCCCTCGAAGCGCTGCTCGAAGGCCATGCCGGCCAAGTCGCGGCAGTGGTGCTCGAACCCACCAAAACCGAGCTGCCCGCTCCCGGCTACCTCGCAGGCGTCCGCTCGCTGACCCATCGGCACTGCGCCCTCCTGATCTTCGACGAGGTGGTGACCGCCTTTCGGGTGGCGCGCGGCGGTGCCCAGGAGGCTTTCGGAGTCCTCCCTGACCTCACCTGCCTGGGCAAGGCCATGGCCAACGGCCTGCCGCTGTCCGCCGTCGTCGGTCCGCGCGAAATCCTGGAGCTTTTCCCGTCGATCGGCGTCGGCATGACCTACGAGGGCGAGGCCCACGCCCTCGCCGCCGCCCGCGCCGCCCTGGCGATCCACGCCGCCGAGCCGGTGGCGGAGCACGTGGCCCGCATCGGGACCGAAGTCCAGCGGGCCTTCGACGCCGCCGTCGTTCGCCACGGCCTGGACGCCCGGCTGACCGGTCACCCCTCGCGCCTCCAAATCCACTTCGGCGCCGTGGGCGACTTCCCGCCCCCTTACCTGCTCGGGCTCTTCCTGACCGCGGCGTTGGCCCGTGGCGTCGTCACCAACGGCACCATGCTCGGCTCCGCCGCCCACGATGAAGCGGCCGTGGCGATGACGATCGACGCCCTCGAGGGCGCCCTCGGGGACGTCGCCCAGACCCTGACGGGCGGGGTCTTCCAGGGCTGGGAGCTGCCGGGCCACGAGGGCATCGAGGGGTACGTCGACCGCATCGAGGGCCTGCCGGACGGCTCCCGAGAAGTCCACGGCTGGTTACTCGGCACTGGCGCTCCGGCCGACTCGTGGTCCGCCGTCGCCGTGTCTGGAGAGCTCTCGCTCCTGCCCGAACACCGCGCCGATCTCGCCACCGCCTTTCCCGACCGTCCGCACGCCGACGGCGGCGGCTTCGCGCTGGCCGTACCGCCCACGGTGCGGACCGTCGAGATCACCGCGCGGCAAGGCTCGCGGGCCTGGCAGTTCACCCTGGTTTTCCTGGGAGAAGCCCACCCGGCTCGCGATCTCCCCCAGACGCTGGCCCCTGGCCGGGTGCTGGTGTTCGGGGACGATCTCGCCCCTGCCCGTCCGCGCGGTTCCGCCCCGGACGCCCTCTGATAGCCTGTTCACCGTATGCGTAAGCTCGTCGTCCGTCTCGCCGTCGTCCTCGCTCTGGTGGCCGCCTTCTTCGTCGCCCGCGCCACGCTCTTCGCCGTCAAGCCGATCGCCGTCACCGTCGGCGAAGTCTCCCGCGGGTTGGTCGAGTCGACCATCACCAACACTCGCGCCGGCACCGTGAAGGCACGGCGGCGGGCCAAACTCTCGCCGCAGTTGGGAGGCCGAGTGGTGGAGCTGCCGAAACGCAAAGGGGACCGGGTGCTGGCCGGGGATCTGCTGCTGCGGCTCGATCCCGAAATCTCGACCCGGGAGCTCGAGTTGGCCGGGCGCGACCTGACGACCGCCCTGGCGGAGCGCAATCGCGCCTGCCTGGTGGCCGAGCGCGCCGTGCGCGAGCGCGACCGCCAGAAGCGGCTGGCCGCCGACGGCATTCTCTCGACCGATCTCTACGATGCCGCCGAGACCGCTGCCCAGACCGCCGCCGCCGGCTGCGAGGCGGCCAAGGCGGTAGTCGAGCGGGCGCGCAGCGCGGTCTCCCTGTCGCGCTCCGTCTTGAGCCAGACCGAGTTACGGGCACCCTTCGACGGCATCGTGGCGGACCTGATGGTCGAGCTCGGCGAGTGGGCCACGCCGGCCCCGCCCGCGGTGCCCGTGCCGCCCGTCGTCGACTTGATCGACCCGGCCTCGATCTACGTTTCGGCGCCCATGGACGAGGTCGATTCCGGGCGCATCCAACCCGGGCAACGGGTGAAGATCACGGTGGACTCGCGCCCCGGGGAGCAGTTCCCCGGCCGCGTCACCCGGGTGGCGCCCTACGTCGAGGACATCGAGGCCCAGAACCGCACGGTCGAGATCGAGGTCGAGTTGGACGACATGGCCCTCGCCGCCACGCTCCTGCCCGGCACGTCGTCGGACGTCGAGATCATTCTCGAAAGTCGGCCGGACGTGCCCCGCGTCCCCACCTCGGCGATCCTCGAAGGCAACCGGGTGTTCACCGTGGGGGCGGAGAACCGCCTGGTCGAGACGATCCTCGACACCGGCCTGCGCAACTGGGATTGGACCGAGATCCGCGGCGGCCTCGCCCCCGGCGATCGTTTCGTGACCTCCCTCGATCGCGCCGGGCTCGCCCCCGGCGTGCTCGTGACGGTCGAAGCCGGCGCCCCGTCCGGCGGCGGGAAAGATCCGAGAAACGCCGGGAAATCGCCGTGATCCGCCTCGTGGGGGTCACCCGCACCTACGAAGTCGGCGGCCGGCCAGTCCACGCCCTGGCGGGTATCGACGAGCACATCGCGCCCGGCGAGCACGTGGCGATCATGGGGCCCTCCGGTTCGGGCAAGTCGACGCTGCTGAACGTCATCGGCTGCCTCGACCGGCCGTCTTCGGGGCGTTACGTCCTGGCCGGTCGTGACGTCTCCGAGCTAGGCGAACGCGAGCTCGATCTCGTGCGGCGCAACGACATCGGGTTCATTTTCCAGTCGTTCCACCTCGTCGGCCGGTTGTCGGCCCTGGAGAACGTCGAGCTGCCGCTGCTCTTCGCCGGGGTCGGCCGGCGCGAGCGCCGCGAGCGGGCAGTCAAGGCGCTTTCAGCCGTGGGCCTCGCCGACCGCGCCACCCACCGGCCGGATCAGCTTTCTGGCGGTGAGCGCCAGCGCACGGCCATCGCCCGCGCCCTCGTGACCCAACCGAAGGTGCTGCTGGCGGACGAGCCCACCGGCAACCTCGACACCAAATCCGGCGGCCAGGTGCTCGACCTGCTCGACCGCCTGCACCACGAAGGCATCACCTTGGTCGTCGTCACCCACGACCCGAACGTGGCGCGGCGCGCCGAACGGCTGATCGTGCTGGTCGACGGCCGCATCGCCAAGCGTCTGCCGGCGGCGGAGGTCCGGAGCCTCGACGAGCTGTTCGCCCCGGCGCCCACGCGAGACACGCCGTGAGGGCCCTCGACCTCTTCCGCTTCGCCGCCGGCGCGCTGACGCGGCACTTGCTGCGCAGCGGCTTGTCGTTGCTCGGCGTGGCGATCGGGGTCACCGCGGTGGTGGTGTTGGTTTCCCTGGGCGAGTCCGCCCGGCGTTACGTTTTGGACCAGTTCGCCTCGATCGGAAACAACCTGCTGATCGTGGTGCCGGGCAAGACCGAGACCTCGGGCGCCTTTCCGGGCTTGGGCGGCGCTCCCAACGACTTGACCTTGGCCGACGTCGCGGCGTTGAAACGCCAAGTCCGCGGCGTCGCCGACGTCGCCGCCATGAGCGCCGGCACCGAGACGGTGGAGGCGCGGGACCGCCGCCGCCAAGTGGCCGTACTCGGCGCCACCGACAACTTCCTGCGCGTGCGCCGGCTCGAGCTGGCACGCGGCGAGTTCCTGCCCAGCGACGAAGCCGAACGGGGCCGAGCGGTGGCGGTGATCGGCACCCAGGTGGCGCGCGAGTTGTTCCCGGGGGCGGACCCCATCGGCCAGGTGATTCGCATCGGCAGCTGGCGCTTCCGGGTGATCGGCTTGGTGGCGCCCATGGGCACCCAGCTCGGTATCAACATCGACGAAATCGTCATCGTTCCCGTGGCCACCGGGCTCAAGATGTTCAACCGCACGTCGTTGTTCCGAGTCATGGTGGAGCTCGCCCCCGGCGCCGACGCCGAGGAGACCGAGCGGCGCGTCGTCGCGCTGCTGACCGAGCGCCACGGCGAAGAGGACGTCACGGTGCTCTCGCAGGACTCGGTGGTCTCCGCGGCCTCCGGCATTCTGCGCGCGTTGACGCTGGCGATCGGGGCCATCGCGGGCATCTCGCTGGCCGTCGCCGGCATCGGCATCCTGAACGTCATGCTGGTTTCGGTCACCGAACGCACCCGCGAAGTCGGCCTCCTGCGGGCGCTCGGCGCCGGACGCGGACAGGTGCTGTGGGTGTTCCTGATCGAGGCGGCGCTGCTGTCCTCCGTCGGCGGCCTCGTGGGCCTCGCCGCGGGCGCCGGCTTGACCGCCCTCTTCGGCCAGATCTTCCCCGCCCTCGCCGGGCCGCCGCCGGCCTGGGCCGCCGCCGCGGCGTTTCTGACCGCGTTATCCACCGGCGTGACCTTCGGCCTGCTGCCGGCGCGCCGCGCCGCCCGTCTCGACCCCGTCGAAGCTCTCCGGACGAGCAAATGATCGAACTCGTGGGGTTCTCGCTGCGCGCTTTGAGCGCCCACCGGCTGCGCACTGGCCTGTCGATGCTGGGCATTGCCATCGGTGTCGCCTCGGTGGTGCTGCTGACCTCGATCGGCGAGGGCACCCGGCAGTACGTCTTCAGCCAGTTCAACCAGTTCGGCACCAACCTGCTGTCGATCAATCCGGGCAAGTCCGAGACCATCGGCATTCCCGGCGTGCTCGGCGGCTCGACCCAGAAGCTCACGATCGACGACGCCCTGGCGATCGAGCGGCTGCCCGAGGTCGACTACGTGGTGCCGACGATCTTCGGCGCCGCCGAGGTCGAGGCCGAGGGCCGGGCGCGCAGCGTCTTCGTCTACGGCGTCACCCCGGCCATCGAGCCGGTGTGGAAGGTCTACGTGCGCCAGGGCAGCTTCTGGCCCACGATCGACCCGCGGGAGGAGATGTCCGCGGCCATCCTCGGGCCGACGCTCAAGCGCGAGCTGTTCGGCGCCAAAAACGCCCTCGGCGAGTTCGTGCGCATCTCGGGCAGCCGGTTCCGGGTGGTCGGGATCATGAACGAACGCGGCAGCCTGCTCGGCATCGACGTCGACGACACCATCTACATTCCCTCGGCGTCGGCCATGCGGCTGCTCAATCAAGACGAGATCACCGAGCTCCACGTGCAGTTCAACCCCGGCCTGCCCACGGCCCAGGTGGTCAAACGCGTGAAGGCGGTGTTGACGGCGCGCCACGGGCGCGAGGACTACACGCTCAACACCCAGGAGGCCATGCTCTCCGTGTTTGGCAACGTGATGACCGCGATCACCGGCGCCGTCGGGGCCATCGCGGGCATTTCGCTGCTGGTCGGCGCGATCGGGATCTTGACCACCATGTGGATCGCCGTCGGCGAACGCACCCACGAGATCGGCCTGCTGCGCGCCCTGGGCGCGGCCGAGGACCAAGTCCGCCGCGCCTTCCTGACCGAGGCGGCTACTCTCGCCGCGGCTGGCGGCGCCCTGGGCCTCGCGATCGGCCTCGGCCTGTGTGCCATCCTGCGCGCCGCCGTGCCCGGCCTGCCGGTCGAAACCCCGCTCGCCTTCGCCGTCGCCGCGATCGGCGTCTCCACCTTGACGGGCCTCGCCGCCGGAGTGCTACCCGCCCGCCGGGCGGCGAAGATGAACCCGGTGGAGGCGTTGCGGGCGGATTGAGGGCGGGAATCGGTGGTCGAGCGCCTTACTCTTGGCCTAGAATGAGCCCCACGGTAAGGAGGCAGAATGACCACCGCGACGCTGACTTCCAAGGGCCAGATCACCATCCCGAAATCCATCCGCGAGTTGCTGGGGTTGGACAGCGGCGATGTCCTGGAATTTCGTCTGAACGCGCAGGGGAAGGTCGAAATCGAACCGTTGGGCCCCCAGCCCCTTGATCGCTTGCGGGGCATGCTGCAGGGTCTCACCGCTGGGCGGGTGACGTCGGTCGAGGAAATGAACGAAGCGATTGCGGATCATGTGGCAGACGACGACCTGCGAATCCTGGCGGGCCGATGATCGCGGTCGATACCAATGTCCTAGCGCGGTTGTTCGTGAACGACGATCCGGACCAAGCCGCGCTGGCGCACGAGGTTCTAGCCGCTGCCCGCAAGCGTCACGAACCCTGCTTGGTGCCGGACATCGTCTTGGCCGAACTCGTTTGGCTTCT
>JANRLG010000314.1:0-17824 GCA_033762835.1 Thermoanaerobaculia bacterium | reverse complement strand
CTCGACCAGCGCCGGTTTCGGCAGAGCTGATGCTGTGAACTCGAGCTCGAACCTCTGGTGGTCTGCGCGCTCATCGTCGGTCTCGACGATCAAACGGCTGAAACTGCGCCCTTCGGGGAGAGCAGCGAAGTCGGGCAAGACCCGGATCGCCACCGGGGAAGGAACTCGGCAAAACAGCCCCGACTGCGGGCCCTCGAAGCGGTCGACCCCGCCTTCGACCAGGAGACCGCGGGTCAGATCGATCAAAGAGACCATGACCGGCTCCGAGGTCTCGTGATCGACGCGCAGCTCATAGCCGGCCAATGGCCCTTCTGGACCGACGCGGCCGAAATCGAACATCGCAGGTCGCTCCGCACCGTGAAAGGAGTACCGCCCACGCGGCGGTACGGTGGCCACTTCGAACGAAGGTTGCAGGCCTAAAGACCGGCGGAGCCCGTGCCCTGTTTCGGCTTCGATCGACCAGTGGAAGGAGCTTCGGTCGCCCACCAGCTCTTCCGCGAGTAAGCCGACTTGAAACTCGAGCGGCTCGCCCCCGCGAGCAAGGAAGACATCACCTTCGATTCCGCGCAGACCCAAACCGCGCCCGGATGCCGACGAACAGCGCACCAACAAGCCGTCTTGCCCGAGGTTTTCGAGGCGCACCGTCCGCCAGCTGCTGCCAAGGCTCGGGAGACGATCGAAATCGATCTTCCAACCTTCCTCGGAGCGCGACACGCCCTCGCCGGAGAGCTCCAAAACCGGCTCCAACACGGCTGCCCACTGTGGTGACGAGACACTCGCCGGCGGCGCACACGGTCGTGCGAAGCGAGCCAGTGCGACGGCCTCGTCTGCTTTGAGCTCGTTTCCCTGCATTCCTTCGCCGGCCTCCCCTCACGCAGGAGAGACACGGTCACGAGCAGGGTGTGGATGGACCTAGGACGGCCGAGAAGACTGCGGAACTCCGTCTCGCGCGCCCGACCTGCTAGACTTCCAAAAACTCTTGAGTTCAGAATCATCTTGTGCCCCATGGGCGGAGCGGGCCGCATCGGCGCGGCGAGTCCTGGCGGACCTCTCGGCCGGCCGGCCGGAGGAGGAGTGCTTTCGTCGCCTGGTGGCGCTCTACTACCGCCCGATCGTCAGCTGTTTCCGCAAACGGGGCTGTGATGCCGACCTGGCGCTCGACCTAACCCAAGACGTCTTCCACCGGATCTATACTGGCGTGCGCTCGTTTCGCGGCGAGGCCGAGTTCGATACCTGGGTGTTCCGGATCGCCGTCAACGTGTGGCGCCAGCGCCGTCGTTTCTGGGCGGCGGAAAAACGATCGGGGGAGGAAGTGCCCCTGGTGGTCGCCCGCGGCGAGGGTGAACCGGAGGAACCGCTCGAGTTGCCGGCCCCGGGGCCTTCCCCGCTCGAGGGTCTGCTGGCGGAAGAGCGCTCCCGGCAACTCGCCGAGGCGATCGCCCAACTGCCCGAAGGAATGCGACGCTGTCTCCTCCTGCGGGTGCAACAAGACCTGAAGTACCGGGAGATCGCGGTGATCCTGAAGCTCTCGCCCGAGACCGTCAAGGTGCACTTGTTCAAGGCGCGACAGAAGCTCGAAGCCCTGCTCGGTCCCTACTTCCACCCGGGGCTGGACGACGAGGACTCGCCGTGACGACGGCCGACCGAGCCCGTTCGGCCCTCCGGGCGGCGCTGCCTCCGCTCGCCCCTTCGATGCCGCACCCCGGGGACGACGAGATCGCTCGTTACCACCGGGACGAGCTGGCGCCGCCGGACCGGGAGCGACTGGCCGATCACTTCGTAGCCTGCCCGGAGTGCACCGAGCGCCTCCTGCTGCGGGCCGATTTCGACGCCACCGAGACCGCGGAACCACTCTCCGAGTTCGAGCTCGCGGCGGCCTGGCGGGCCGTCCGACCCCGTGAGCTCGAGCCGGCCCGCGGGTCGCGGTGGCCTCTGCGAACGCTCGCCGCGACCTTCCTGGTGGCCGCCCTCGGCCTGGGGATCCAGGCCCGGCAACTGCGGCAGGAGATCGCCGCCGCCCAGGCTCCCGAGCTCAACACGCCGATCGTGGATCTGTTCGCGACCGAGCGGCGGAGTTCCGTTCCGCGGCCCCCCGCGCCGCCCGTGAGCGCGACCTCCGCACGCCTGACGCTGGTACTCAACCCGGAACGGCGAGAGACCTTTCCGAGCTACGAGCTCACCGTCCGTGACGCCACGGGCGAGGTCCTCTATGCGGCCTCGGGCCTCGAGAAGAACGCCTACGGCTCCTTCACCGTGACGCTGCCGCGCCCGCTCCTGCGCCCGCCCCATCTATCGCTCACCCTCGCGGGCCTCCGCGGTTCGCAGCGGGAGACTCTCGGCGAATTCACCCTCGAGCTGGCGGACCCCGCCGGGGCGCCGGGTGATGGTCCGTGAGGCAGCGGGAAAGCCGCTGGCCGTAGGGCTGGCCGCCCTCACCCTCGCGCTCGCCGGTGCCTGCTCCCCGCCCCTCGCGGGGCCTTCGCGTTCCCTTCCAGCGAGCGGCTCCCGAGGCATCGAAAGGCACCTCGCCGCCGCAGAGACCCACACTTACACCCTGCCCCGAGCTCCCGGGGAGATCCTCACGATCACCGTCGAGCAGCGTGGTGTCGATGTCGAGCTCCGGCTCGTGGCCGGGGGGGACGTCCGGACGCGGATCGACAGTCCGAACGGCCGCCAGGGGGTGGAACGGCTTTGGACCCTCGCCGACGACGCCGACCAAGTTCTGGAAATCGTTGCCGAGAAGGATCGGGGTGGGAGCTACGGGCTGAGCCTCGAACGCCGCCCCGGCGATGACGGTGGGCGCGCCAAGGTGCTCGCCGAGGGGCTCTTCGCCCGCGCCGAGGGCGCACGCCGGGAGGGCACGGGAGCGAGCCGGGCCGCGGCGCGGGAGCTGCTGGCCACGGCACGAGAGGCGTTTGCCGCGCTGGGCGACGAGGCACGCCTGGCGGACTGCCAGGATCGACGTGGCCGGTTGGCGCTGCTCGGGGGTCACGGCGCCGAGGCGGCCGAGGCCTACGCGAGTGCGCTTCCCGCCCTGCGTCGCCAGCACCGCCCGGCCGACCTCGCCGACGCGCTGAACGGCCTCGGTCAGGCCTACCGGCTACTCGGCCGGGCAAGCGAGGCTTTGCCGCTCCACGAGGAAGCGGAGCGGATCTTCGCCGCTCTGGGCATTGCGGAGGGAGAGGCTCGTTCGCTCGACCAACAGGGCCGCACCCTCGACGCCGCGGGACGCAGTGCGGAAGCTTTCGGCGTCTACGAGCGCGAACTCGCCGCTTGGCGGCGCGCGGAGCAACCGCTCGAGGTCGGGCTGACCTTTGCCAACCGCGGCCGGCTGCGGGCGGCCCTGGGAGATTTCGAGGGCGCCCAGGCGGACTTCGCAACCGCCTCGCCACTGCTCGCCGCGGCGGGCAGGGTGGGGGACGTCGCCTCGCTCGAGATCGACCTCGGTCCGGTGCTCTTCTGGCTCGGCCGCCCCCTCGAAGCGCGAACCACCGTCCGGCGTGCCCTGGTGGCTTGCCGCCGACGCGGCGACCGCGCCGAGGAAGCCAAGGCACTGGCCAACCTGGCCTGGCTGGAACTCGGCCAGGGAGTCCCCACCCGGGCCGCGGAGCTGGCGCACGCCGCGGGCGCCCGTTTCGCCCGGTTGGGCCAGCCCGAGGGCCAGGCGCTGGCCAACCTCTTGCTGGGCCGGGCGCATCTCGATCGAAGTCGGCTCGAAGACGCCGAGGCGGCCCTGGCGGCGGCGCGCGCGACCTTCGGCGCCGCCGGCCACCGCGCCGGCCTGGCTGCGACGGCGCAACTGCTGGCCCGCGTCGACCTCGCTCGCGGTGACCTCGACCGCGCACAGGAGTGGAGTGAGCGCGCGCTCGGGGAGATCGAGACTCTGCGGGACGACGTGGCCCCCGGCGACCACCGTTCGGCTCTGCTCGCCAAACAAGGTGACATCTATGAGGTCGCGATCGAGGTCTTGGCGCGGCGGGAATTGGCGGAGCCCGGCCGCGGCTTCGGCTGGCAGGCCCTCGCGGTCGCCGAACAGGCCCGCGCCCGCAGCCTCCTCGACACCTTGGGGAGCCCGCGGGGCACCCTCGGAGCGGCCGAACTCTCCCGCCGGCACCCTCCGCCGGGTACCGTCGAGGTGGTGTACGCCCTCGGCCAGGGGCAGAGCTGGGTTTTCGTGCGCGACCGGGCGGCGCTGCGGCTTTGGCCGCTCGCGGGCCGAGACGTGCTCGAGGCCGCGGCGCGGCAGGCCCGCTTTCTGCTCGCCGAGGGCGACCGGGTCACGAGCCGCGGGCAAACCGCCGCGGTGCTCGAGGAGCTCTCTCGGGAGCTGCTCGCCCCGTGGCTCCCCAGCCCCCCGCCGGCGCGGCTGCTGATCGTCCCCGACGGTGCCCTCGCCTACGTGCCCTTCGCCGCCCTGCCGCGGCCGGAGGATCCCGCCGCGGCGCCGCTCCTGACGACGACCGAGATCACCTACGCTCCTTCCCTCTCGACGCGCGCCCGTCTCGCCGAACGAGCTTCGCGGCAGACCCGCGAGGCCCTTCTGGCGGTCGTGGCGGACCCGGTCTTCAGCGCGGCCGATCCCCGGTTCCGCGGGCACCGCCTGGACACCGTCGGTGCTCCCGCCTTTCCCCGGCTCGTCCACAGCGGGCGCGAGGCCGACGCCCTCATCGCCCTGGCAGGCCCGCGGCCGAGTTTTCTCGCCACCGGGTTCGCGGCCCGGCGCGAACTGCTAGGCAGCCATCCGTGGACTGCCTACGCCTATCTCCACTTCGCCACGCATGCCGTGGTCGATCCGCGGATGCCCGCCCGCTCGGGTCTCGCGTTGTCGCATCTGACCCCCGACGGGACGCCGGTCGACGGCTTCGTGCGAGTGCCCGAGCTCGCCCGGTTACAGCTCGCCGCCGACCTCGTCGTGCTTTCGGCCTGTGAGAGCGCGGGCGGGCGGCAGGTGCGGGGAGAGGGGCTGGTGGGTCTGGTCCAGGCCTTCTTCGAGAGCGGCGCCCGCGCTGTTCTGGTCTCGCTCTTCCCGGTCGAGGACCAGGACGCCGCCGAACTCATGGTGCGCTTCTACCAGGGCCTGCTCGTCGCGGGACGGCCCCCGGCCCAGGCCCTGCGGGCGGCCCAACGCTCGATGCTGGACGATCCCGGCCGCGCCGCACCGGCCCATTGGGGAGCCTGGGTGCTGCTCGGCGCCGACGGCGAAAATTCCTCGCCCCACCGATAAACCTTTTCCGCGGGGTGGCATCTACCCTCCCCCACGACCCGTTCTCGACCCGAAGAGGAGGAACGTCATGGCACCTTCCGACCCGCGAATGCTGTTCCCGGAGGCCGGCAGCGAACCGTCTCCGCCGAGCTTCGACGACCCCGACACCCCCATCGAGGGGGCCGGCGGCCCCACCGACGGCAGCTCCCGGCCCGACACCACGCCCCCACCTTCTCCGCCACCGCCGGGCTGAGGCGCGCGCCGATGGGCTCACCCACCCGGCCGGCCCCGTGGGGAGAAATCGTCATCCGCGTGCGCGGGAGCTCGAACGGCGTTTTCCCGGTCGAGCTCCTCGCCTCGGGCGGACAAGACTTTCCCGCCGGCGCGCTCGATGCCGCGGCACTCTTGCCTTGGGTGCCGGGCCTCGACCCGCGGGCCGACGGGGAGCGGTTATTCCAGGCGCTTTTCGCTCACCCCGCCCTAGCCGCCGCGTGGGCCGAGCTCGCGGGCGAAAACCCGCGCCGCCGGCTCAAACTGTGGCTCGATCCGGAAGCCGCGGCGCTCCATCCTCTGCCGTGGGAGCTCCTTTCCGAACCTTGGGAAGACGGCCCACCCCGGCCCCTGGCCGCCCTCGCCGACACCCCCTTCTCGCGGTATCTCCCGAGCCGCGAAGCGCCGAGTCCGCCGGTGCTCGAGCGCCCTTTCCGCCTGCTGGTGGCGATCGCGAGCCCCGAGGGCCTGCCGAGCTGGCTAGCCCCGCTCGACGTCGCAGCCGAACGGGCGGCCCTCGAAGCGGTCTGGGCGGAGGTCCCGCGGGGTGAAGTGGTCGCCACCTTCCTGGCCCCGCCGATCTCGCTCGAGCGCCTCGAGGCCGAGCTGCGCGCGGGTTACCACGGCCTCCATCTGGTGGCCCACGGCGAGTTCGACGAACATCACCCCGAGGGGCCCGAGGCCGGCTCCGTCGTGCACCTGGCCGACGAGACGGGGCGGGCGCAACGGGTCACCGCGGGGGCCTTCGCGGCTCTGCTCCTAAGGCTTCCCGAGCGCCCCCGGTTGGTCTTCCTGGCGAGTTGTGCCACGGCCCAGCGCTCGAGCGACAACGCCTGGCTGGGCTTCGCCCCGCCCCTGGTCGCGGCCGGTACCGGGGCCGTCGTGGCCATGCAGGCGCCCGTGCTCGTAGCCACCGCTCGCGCCTTCGCGACCACCTTCTACGGCCGACTCCTGGCCCACGGCGAGGTCGACCGGGCGGCCAACGAGGCCCGCTCGTCGCTGCTGTCCGGCGACCGGCCGGGCGCGGAGGTGCCCGTGCTCTTCCAGCGCCTGCGTTCGGGCCGGCTGCTCGGCCAGCGAGGCGAAATCCAAGGCAAACCGCCGGAGATCTTCTGGTTTCCCCTGCTCGAGAGTGCCGCCCAGGGTCAGCTCCTGGCCGTGCTCGGGCCGGGGGTCCACCAGGGACTCTTGCCGATGCCGCGCCAGCTCGCGCGCGCCCTGGCGGCCGATCCCCGGTTCGACTATCCCGATCCTGACGAAGAAAGCCTACCGCGGGTGACCCAGTACCTCACTGCCTACCGCGTCCATGCCCAGGACGTGCTGCGGCGCGAGATGGCGGAGGCGCTCGAGCGGAGCCTGCCGGCCGGCATTCGGGCGCGCGGCGACTCGGTCTCGGAGGTCGCCAGCCGCGCGGGATGGGGCGCCGTCACGCTCGCGGACGAAGCGGACGTCCACCAGCAGCTCGCGAGCCTCGGGCTACCGATCTACCTCACCACCAACTTCGACAACCTTCTGACCCTCGCCCTCGAGGCCCAGGGGCGTACGGTTCATCGCCTGGCTCTCCCATGGAAGGCGGTCTTCCGCGGGGAGCCGCGGCCCCGGCTCCCGAAGCGGCTGGCACCCGGGGAGTCGCTGGTCCTCCACCTCTTCGGCATGGACGACGATCCCGACGGCATGGTCGTCACCGAGGACGACTATCTCGACTACCTGACCGTGATCTCGCGCGACGAGCGCCACCTACTGCCCGAGCTCGTGTACAAGGCGCTCGGCTCGGCCAGCGTGCTCCTGCTCGGTTACCGGCTGCACGATCTCGACCTGCGGGTGCTCCTGCGCGGCTTCCGGATGTACTTGGACGCCCGTAAGCTCGGCCGTTCGAAGATCGCCGTCCAGTTCGACCCCACCGCCAGCGCCGAGCCGGGCGGTGAACGGGCCCGCGCCTTCCTTGAAAAGTACTTCGGCCAAAGCGACATCGAGGTCTATTGGGGCAGCGCTCCGCAATTCGTGGCCGACCTCGTCTCCCGCTCCCTCGCCACTCCGGCGCGGCAGGATCGCGACGATGCCTGACACCCCTGGCAACCCCTACGTCGGGCCTCGTTCGTTCGAGACCGCGGACACGGCACTGTTCTTCGGTCGCGAAGACGAGGTGGCCAGCCTGACCGCGCTCGTGCTCGCCCATCGCGCGGTCCTGCTCTACGCGGCCTCGGGAACCGGCAAGAGCTCCTTGCTGAAGGCCGGCCTGCTGCCGGCTCTCCGTCGGGACTACCGCGGGCTCGAAGTGCTGCCCGTGGCACGGGTGCCCGGTTTCGACCCCGGCGACGGCCTCCGCCAGGCCGTCGCCCGGGCCCGCGCCCAGCCGGGGATCGAGTCCGTGCTCCTCGTCCTCGACCAATTCGAGGAGATCTTCACCCTCGAGCCCCACGCCGAGGCGGCCCGGCGCAAATTCTTCGAAACCCTCGGGCAAACCCTGCGCGAGGAGCTCGAGCTGACCCTGCTGCTCGGTCTGCGCGAGGACTACTTGGCGCACCTCGACCCCTACCTCGACCTGTTTCCCGACCGCCTGCGCGGCCATTTCCGGCTCGAGCTGCTCTCCGCGGAGGCGGCCTTCGAGGCCGTGACCCGACCCGCTCTCGGCGCCGGGGTGCCGTTTTCCTCCGCGGCGGCTCGCGAGCTCGTGGCCGACCTCGGCCAAAGCCGCGACCAGGCCGCGGCCTGTCTCGACCCGAATCCGGACGGCACCCCGGTCGACCCGGTGCAGCTCCAGGTCGTGTGCCGCCGGCTGTGGGCGGAGCGACCGCCGGAGGCCACCGTGCTCGATGCCGCTTGGGTCCGCGAGCGCGGCCAGGTGGACGATGCCCTGGCAGCGTTCTACGACGACCGGATGGCCGCGGTGGCCACCGAAACGGGGGTCGACGAACGCCGTCTGCGGAGTTGGGTTCGCCGCGAGCTGATCACTCCTCAGGGGCTGCGCAAGGCGGCCCAGCGCGAGGAAGAAACGACCGCCGGCCTGCCCAACGCGGCTGTCGAAGCGCTCGAGAACGCCCACCTGCTGCGCGCCGAGCGGCGCCGCGGGGTGGTGCTCTACGAGCTCGCCCACGACCGGCTGGTCGAACCCGTGCGCGAGAGCAACCGCCGCTGGGGACAACGGAACCCCACGGTCCTCGAAACCTGGGCACGAGCCTGGGAGGCGAGCCCGCAGGCGGACAAGAGTCGCTACCTGCTGACCGGCAAGAACCTCGATCTCGGCCGACGGGAAGCCGAAAGCCGGGGTGCCGACCTCTCGCCCGAGCTCCAGCGCTTCCTCGCCACTTCGCAGGACCACGACCGCCAGCGACGCCGGCGCTGGCAGCTGCTCGGCTGGGCCGCGGCCGGCGTCCTCTTCATCCTGCTCCTCCTACCCACCTTCCTCGGCGGGTGGTTCGCGGTCAAGAACTTCCTCGGGCCCGTGCTTGCTGCCGAGCGCGCTCGCGGTGAAGTGTTCGCCCAGCGCGACCGCTCCCTGGACGGAGCGCTGCTTGCCGGGCTCGTCGCCGCGCGCATCGGTGAGGAAGGATGGCTCCACCGGTTCGTGACCAACCCCGTGGCCCACCCCCATTCCGCCCTCTTCACGGCCCTCGTCGAGAGTCCGCAGCTCGAGGTCATCCTGTACCTGCCGCCGGGAGGCCGTGCCGAGGAGCTGCGCTGGACGCCGGACGGCACCTTCGTGGCTGCCGTGAACGCCAAGGGCGAACTTCAGGCGTGGGAGATCGCGACCGGCCGGCCGGTGCCGAAAGCGCGCGCGAGCTCCTTCGCCTTCGTGGACGCCCCGCCCTTGCCCCCCGAACTCGCCCAGAGGCTGGCCGAGCGCGTGCCCGGGGGCGTGCCCGCCGCCGCCAGCCCGGATGGCCGCTTCGTTGCGCTGGCCCAGCCTCGCGGTGCGATCGAGCTGTGGAAAACGTCCCCCCTCGAGCCCGTGACCTCCCCCTGGACCGGCCTCGGGCCGGGCGCCCACACCCTCGCGATGAGCCCGGACGGCCGTTTCCTGGCCTCGGCCCACGGCGATCGGGTGGGGATTTGGCAGGTCTTACCGGCCGCCGGCATCGTCTCCTTCGGCCAGCTGGAACATCGCCCCGAGAGAACCGCACCGGAACCGGTGCCGGGCCAACTCGTACCACTCTGCCCCGGCGGCACGGTCGCTTCTCTGCGCCTTCCAGACGTGGATCGCACGGTGCTCGGCTGTGCCAATGGCGAGCTTCGCCTGCTCGCTTCGGACAGCCACCCCGGCGCCCGCCTCCAGACCCTGGGACGTGCCGGGGCACCCTTCACCCAGTTCCTCTTCTTCACGGGAACTCGGCTTCTGGCGGCCGGGGCCGAAAACGGCGAGATCTGGCTGTGGACTCTCGAGCCACCCCGGCTCCTCGGCGGGCCGCTCTTCGCCCACGACGCGGCCATCGTGGGGTTCGACGGGAGCCCCGACGGCAACGAGGTGATCTCGGTGTCGTCCGATGGCCGAAGAATCGCCTGGAATCTCGATGTCACGGCCTGGAAGCAGCGGGCTTGCCGCATCGCCAACCGCAACCCCACGGCCATCGAGCTCGAGAGTCACTTCTACGAGTACCAGAGGGGCGATGCCCTTTTTTGCCCCGCTGCTCCGAGCGAAGTGGAGCCCCCGCAATGACTTCGGAAGACGAGATCTGCTTCGCCGGCCTCGACGGCGCGACCGGTGCGCCGCTTTACCCAGCCCTCGCGGTTGCCGAAGCGGCGCGGGCCGCGATCCGCTCGCCCCCGCCGCGCGCACGCGCCCGGGAAGCCGCTCGGGTGGCGACCGAGAAGCGCTCGGATCAGCTCGGTACGCGCTACGGCATCGACCCCAAGAACCTCGCCCAGACCGGTTGGGCGGCGGTTTTCCCCCGCGAGGCCGACCCCGCCGTGCGGGAGGCCCTGGCGCCGCTCCTCGCCCACCGCCAAGCCCAGGCCGCGGCCGTGGACGAGCGACTCTTCCGAGTACTGGAGCTTCGGCCCGGGGAAGACAAAATCGCCTTCCTACGTCGCCACGGAATGGGCCTCGGCGCCGCGGACCCCCATCGGGTGCCTTACTACGTGCTGCTCGTGGGCGCTCCAGACCTGATGCCCTGGGAGTTCCAACAGGATCTCGCGCTCCAGTACGCGGTCGGCCGGGTGGCCTTCGACACCGCGGCGGAGTACGCGCGGTACGCCCAGACGGTGGTGGAAACCGAGCAGGAACCAGCGCCTCGAGGGCGGGAAGTCGCCTTCTTCGGGGTCGAGAACCCGGACGACGAAGCCACGAGGCTCATGACGAAGTACCTCGTCCGCGCCCTGCCGGGCTTCCTCGCAAACGCCCGCGGCGACGCCGGATGGCGCATCACCACCGCCACTGGCGAGGTCGCGACCAAGAACCGTCTGGCGCGGTTCCTCGGCGGCGAGGAGACTCCGGCGCTCCTGGTCACGACCAGCCACGGCATGGGCTTCTGCGCCGACCATCCGTACCAACGCGAGCACCAAGGCGCGCTGGTCTGCCACGAATGGCCCGGTCCCCGAGCAGCCCCGGGGCCGATTCCCGCCGACGCCTACTTCGCCGCCGAAGACCTGGCGACGAGAGCGGCGCCGCGGGGCTTGGTGGCCTTCCACTACGCCTGCCACGGCGCCGGCCTGCCGGCCTTCGACCTTTACCCGGAGCGCTCCGGCGTCCGCCGCCCCCTGACGAGCCAACCGTTCGTGGCCCGGCTGCCACAGCGGCTTCTCGGTGCCGAACGCGGGGGGGCCCTCGCCGTCGCCGGCCATGTCGAACGGGCGTTTTGTTGGTCCTTCCTGTGGGACCAGGCGGGCGGTCAGACGCAGATCTTCGAAGACTCTCTGCTACGTCTGCTCGACGGCTTCCCGGTGGGCGCCGCCTTCGAGCCCTTCGGCGTACGCCACGGTGACCTCGCGGGCACCGTGCTTGCGGCGGTCGAGCACCAGAGGTTCGCGGAAAAGGCCGGCGTGGCGCCGGACGACCGCGCCCTCGTGCGGCTCTGGACGGCCTACCACGACGCCAAGAGTTACGCCATCCTGGGCGACCCGGCGGTCCGCCTGGCCGTCTGAACGGTTCCGGTAAACCATCGCTCACGAAGCGGATCTGTCCTTGGCGAACGCGCCGAAGAAAGGACGGACCCCATGCCTCACCCGCCCAACCGTCTCCCTCGAGCCCTCCGGGCTCTGACTCTCGGAACACTGTTCGTCGGCCTCGTACAAGGTTGTGTTCCCCTCTCCCGAGAGCCGTTCTACTTCCCCACGGAGCCCGAGCCGCTCCCGGGCCTCGCGGGCCTGTGGCGGGAAATCGCAGCCGACCCCGGTGCCGACGGTACCGGCGGCCCCGTCGAGCTGCGTGCCCGCGCGGACCGCTACGACGCCGTTCAAGGATTCGAAGGCGAGCCCGAGCTCGTGGTTTTCACGGTCGAGGGTCAGACCTTCCTCGATTGGAGCATCGGGACGGAAGGCGAGCGCGCCCACACTCTCGCTCGCCTCCGTCTCGCGGGTGACCAACTCGAAGTCTTCCCACTCGCGGACGACTGCCTCGAGGAAAGTCTCTCGAACGGCGCCCTCGAGGCCGCCCACACGATCGACTCGGGCGATCTCCTCTTGACCGGTCCGACGACCGAGCTGCGCGCGATCCTCCGGTTTGGCCTCGCCCACGGCTGTTTCGAAGCGAGGCCGGCCCTCGTCTTCACCCGCGTGGCCCCTCAAACCCCTCGTCCGGAGGCGACGCCATGACTCTGCGCCTCCAGGCCCTGATCGCCGCCGCGGCCGCCCTTCTCGGCGCCTGCCAGGGGGTCGAGGACTACGACCTCCGCGGCCCGGCGCTCAAACCGGGCCAGATCCTCCAGAGCACGTCCCGCGAGTCGCTCGTGGGCGGCACCATCACGATCGAACGGGCCGGCGAGACCGACACCGGTACCTTCGACTACCAGGGCTTCGGAGTCGAGGAACTGGAAGTCGTGGAAGCGGACACCCGCGGGCCGCGCTTGCTCAAGCAGTCGGTGCCCGAGAACTGGCAGCAGTTCACGGCCAAGGCCGGTGCCGAACGCAACGAAGTCACCGCGGACCAGCCCCTCGCGGGAACCCGAGTGCTCCTCGAGCGGGGCGACTCCGGCTTCACCCGGTCCCTGCTCGACCGCCAGGCGGATGCCCGGCTCGCGCGCATCCTCGCCCAGCCCTTCGAGCTACCGGGCGCGGAGTATCCACGGCACCGGGTGAAGCTGGGCGAGTCCTGGACGCTCGAAGACGCCCAACTCACCCGCCTGCTCGGGAGCGACTATCTGTCGATCCGCGGCAGCGCCACTTTCACCTTGGACCGGGTCGCCGACTCCGGGGGAGAACGGCGGGCCTTCCTGTCCTACCGTCTCGAAGCGACCACCAAGAGTCTCGACGACGAAAACCAGGAGCTCGAGTCGCACTTGGGCGGCAGCGGCACGATCGAGCGCTCTCTCGACCGCGGCCTCGACGTCAACGAGCACTTCAGCGGCCAACTCCGAGTCGTGTCCCACGCTGTCATCGAGCGCCGTAAGGCCACCATCACCAACGCCGGAACCTTGAAGGGCGAGGCGAGCGAACGCCTGGTCAGCGCGAGCGAGCGCCACCCGACCCGGCTCAAGGGCAGCCCGGAGCCACCACAGCAGGCCGCCATCGGGCCCGCCCCGGTTCCCGAGAGACGCCCCATGCCGCGGGTCGCCGCCGAGCCGGCGGTGATGCCCGCCAACACCTCGCGGGAGGTCCCGGCCGTCCGGGCCGCCACGCCGCCGCCGCGGGTCGACGACTCGCCGCGCTCCTACGCCTTCACCGGCGAAAGCGCCGCGATCTACCGCTGGCCCGCGAACGGCGACGCCGAGGCCTTCCTGGCCGGCAACCGGCCCCCGGAACCCGCCCTGCACCTGTCGGTGAACGGCGAGATGGTGCTGCGGACCGCGTCGCCCGTGAACGAGTGGAATCCGGTCTGGGGCATCACCACCCACTTCGACGCCCGGCCCGGGAGCCGGGTGCGGATCTGGATCGTCGACAACGACATCGACGGCAGCACGCAGACGATCGCGTCCTGGGAAGGCACCGTCGCCGACCTCGTGCGCCAAGGCGGCCGGTTGCAGTTCGGCGCCATCGAACGCCTGTCCTACCGCCTCGAAACCGAATGAGCCTCGCACCGACCAAGGAGATCCGTTCATGCGACTTCCCGTCTTCTTGCTGCTCCTGGTGACTCTCGCCGCACCGGCCCACGGGCAAATGCCCGAGTTGGGCCTCGCCGCTACGATCGAGCTCTCGCCCACGGGCGATGCGCTCCAGAAGTTCACGCTCTCCTTCCCTGCCGCGGTCTACACCCAGGGCAAGACGGCGCGGCCCAATGCCATGGTCTACCTGCGCGATCTCGGCTCGGCCCGGTCGGACGAAGAGCTTGCTCCCGGCGCCACGGCGCGGTACGACGACGCGAGCTCCTCGGTGATTCTCGAAGGCACCGTGCTCGGCGCCGCCAAGAACCTCGGCCAAGGACGCTGGGAGTACCTCGCCGACGAGCAGCAACTCGAATTCGTCGGCACCGGCAGCGACGTTGGCCGGCCCGCGACCTTCTTCTACTTGAGCGATCCCGGAGACGGTGTCCATCTGCGGGGAAAGGTCACCCTGAGGCTGCCGGCGAAGGCCCGCGAGGTCCAGTGGGATGGCGAAAGGCGCGTCGTCCGCTACCGCCTCCCCGTCCCGGCACTGACCGGCAGAAGCCAGCTCGAGCTCGATCTCAAGGCGAAATCCCAGCTCTTGTCCGGTGTCTACAAGGTCTACGGACTCGGGCAGAATGGTGCCCTCGACGAGTCCCTCGCGGCCCAGTGGGTGGCCAAGGCGGTGCTCCGAAATCGCGGCAGCCACGCGGCGCGCAACCTTCGGCTGCGTTTCCGCCTGACGCCCTACTCGGAGTGGAGCGTGTGGCAGCGCTTCCCGGAGGTCCTCCCCGGCCAGACGGTCGTCAGCACTTTCTATCCCGTGCTCGACCCCAAGATCGCCAGCCTGCGTTCGAACACCCCGGCCGATGTCCACGTCGAATGGACCTACGAGGAGGCCGACGGCACGACCCGCGAGGACAGCGACGGCAAGCGGGTGACCCTGCTCGGAGCCCATGAGTTCGTGTTTTCGAGCCTCGTTCTGGGCGAGAGGCTGGGCGATTTCGCCGACGAAGTTTCCAACCACCCGCTCCTCGCCGCCTACGTGAGCCGCGACGACCCGGCGGTCACCGCCTTCGCCGCTCTCGCCAACAAGCGCGCCGGCGGCGTCGCCGCGGGCGAGAACGACGAGCAGGCCCTGGCCGCGCTCCAGGCCCTGTACGAGCTTCTGGTGGTGAACGATGTCACCTACCAACACCCACCTTCGCTCATCGATGGCTCGAGTGCGATCGACTACCACACCGTCCAGAGCCTCAAGTACCCTCGCGACGTCCTCCGCGACCGATCCGGCACCTGTATCGACCTCGCGATGCTCTACGCCGCCGCGGCCCACGCGATCGGCCTCCCGGCGTACCTCGCCCTGGTGCCCGGGCACGCCTTCCCGGTGATCGACCTGCCCAGCGGGAACCCGGCAGCGGTCGAAACGACGATGGTCGGCGGCGGTCGCCGCGCCGGTGCAAACCCATCCCAGCCCTTTACGGCGGCCCTCGAAGCCGCCACTCAGCTGCTCGAGGCGGCCGGCGCCCAGGGCCAACTCGTGATCGTCGACTTCCGGGACTTCTGGACCAAGGGCGTCGCCAACCCCGAGCTCGAGCCCTTGCCGCCCTCCATTCTCACCGAGTGGGGATACGTCGAGGGGCCTCCGCTCGTCCTCGGCAGCACCGCTGCCTCCGCCGCCCCCATCGCCGTCGGCGGCGACGTCTTCCCGCCGATCCGACTCTCGGGCGCTGCCCCCGAGTACACCGCGAGCGCCCGCCGCGCACGCATCCAGGGCACCGTCGAAATCCGAGCGGTGATCGACTCGAGCGGTCGAGTCATCGACGCCCAGGTCGCCAAGGGCTTACCGATGGGGCTCTCGGAACAAGCCCTCCAAGCCGTCCGCGGCTGGCATTTTCGGCCCGCCACCCGCCGCGGCGAACCGGTCACCGTCTACTACGACCTCGGCGTCCATTTCGGACTGGAGTAGTGAACGCTCCTTCGAAATGTGGTGGAAAAGCTGGCCTGCTCGAGCGCCTGGGGCTGCGGACTGGCGTCGGGAACTCATCGCCCGACTCCAGCATTTGACTGCCCGGTTGCACTCGTCGGCTCTTCCGGCGTTCGTTCCCGGTACTCCGCTTCGGCCCTCCGCCCCCCAGCGCGGCCGTACGGTTTCCGGGAGCCCGGAGAGAAGCCATGTTCAAACTCGGCTCGATCGGCATTTTCCTGGCGGCGCTCCTCGCCGCGGCACCCGTGGCGGGCGAGAACCGCACGGTGACCTTCCCGGCGGCGGCGGACGCGACGCTCCAGAACGGCTCGTCCGCCAACCGCAACTTCGGCGCGGCCAGCCCGCTCACCTTGCGCGGCGGCTCGTGGCCGATCGTCCAGTTCGATCTGGCGACTCTCCCCGGCCTGCTCGGGCCGGAGGGCGCGGTCACTTCCGCGGAGCTCTCCCTCTACGTCGAGTCGGCTTTCGGCTTCCCGGACGAGCAGATCGGCCTCGTCGCCGGACCAGGGCGCGACGCCGCGCCGCCCGCCGGCTTCGCGGAGATCTACATCGGCCGTCTCGGAGCGCCCTGGACCGAAGCGGGCGTCACCTGGAACTGCCCGGTCGACAGCCTGCCCGCGAACACGGCTGCGGACTGTGCCGCGCAGTGGGCGGGGGGCCAGCAAATCGGGGCGGACGCCGCCGTCCTGTCGATTGCGAACGGCGAGAGGGGCCGGCGCGGCGTGGACCTCGCCGCCGACGTGCGGCGGTTCGCGGCCGGGATGCCGAACCACGGCTGGAGGCTGCGGCTGTTCGACCCCGTGCTCGTGCCGGGCACCGCGACCTTCACGTCCCGGGAGGGGTTCGCGGCGAACCGGCCGCAGCTCGTCGTCGCCTACGACACTGACGCGACGCCGCCGGCCGTGACCTTCACCGCACCGGCGGGGCGCTTCGTGCTTGCCGACCCTCGCCCGCTCCTGGCTCTGTCCTTCTCCGACCTGGGCTCGGGGGTCGATGCGGCAAGCTTCCGGCTCCAGGTGGACGGCGTGGACCGCTCGACGTGGTGCGCGGTGACCGCGCTCGGCGCCAGCTGCCGCCCACCGATCGATCTCACCGAGGGCGTCCACACGGTGACCGCCACTCTGCGCGACCACGACGGTGAGACGACCACGGTGACGCGGATCGTCGACGTGCTGCTCGGCCCCGGTCCCTTCACCAGGGATTGGCCGGCGACGGCGGATGCCACGATCCGGGCCGACCTCCCGACCTCGCCCGAGGGCACGAGCGCGACCGTGCGCGTCCAGGCCAACTCCGAAATGCGGGGGCTCCTGCGCTTCGCCCTCGACGAGCTGGCGGAGCTCGACGGCGTCACGATCGATAACGCCGAGCTACGGCTGTCCGTTGCGAGCCGGGAGGTTCTCGGAGCCGCGGGGCTCGCCGTCGGCGTCCACCGGCTGACCACCGACTGGAACGAAACCGAGGCCAGCTGGAGCTGCCCGCGAGACCTCGACCCGAACGATGGCCTGCCGTGCTCGGGGGCGGGCTGGACCGCCGGGGGGGCCTTCGAACCCACCGCGGATGCCAGCTTCGTCGTCGCCGACGCCACGCCAGCTGCCATCGCGGCGGACGTCACGGCGGGTGTCCGCGCCGCTCTGCCTAGGCCGCACGGCTGGCTCCTGCGCTTCCTCGCAGCGCCCGCCTCCGGCCGGCCGATCGTGCGGTTCGGCTCGCGGGAGGGCGCGGCGGGCGCGGCGCCGATGCTCCGGGTGACTTTCCGGATGCCGGTGCTCGATCCGACCCCGCCGACGATCGCGATCTCGGCACCGAGCGGCCTCCTCGTCAACCAGCCGCGTCCCGTCGTGAGCCTCGCCTACGCGGATGCGAGCGGCGATCTCGACCCTGCGACGCTCGCCCTGGAGGTCGACGGTGCCGACCGCACGGCCCTTTGCACGCTCACCGCAGCGACCGCCAGCTGCCCGGTCGGTCCGCTCGGCCCCGGCACGCACACCCTCGTCGCGCGAATCTCCGATCGTGCCGGGCACGTCGCGACGGCGACCGGCAGCCTCGAGCTCGTGCTCGACGAGCTGCCGCCCAGCATCGCCTTCCGTGCTCCGGCCGGGGGTTCGCTCTCGGCCCCGAGCCCGCCCGTCCTCGAGCTCTCCTGGAGTGACGCCGACAGCGCGGTCGCGACCGCGACCTTCCGCTTCGCGCTCGACG
>JANRLG010000313.1:0-4633 GCA_033762835.1 Thermoanaerobaculia bacterium | reverse complement strand
GTGCCCGCTCGGCCACCGCCGCCCGTTTGCGGCCCGCCGGCTGGCTGGCGAGCGCGGTCTCGACGCGAGCCTGCTCGAGAAGGACGAGGCTGCGCTCGTCGTCGTTGGCCGGTTGCGCCGCCGCCAGGCGCGACAACGCCTCCCCGGGGCGACCGTCGGCCAGGAGCGCGCGCGCCGAGGCCAAGCGCCACTCGAGATTCCGCGCGGCGCCGGGGATCGCCTCGAAGGCCATCGTCGCCGGTCCCGGCAGCCCGGCCGCCAGCAGAGATTGCGCCCGCGTCCGGAGCTCCTCGGGGCTCAGGAAGGACGCCCAAGACAAGGAACCCTTGGCCGGGCGAAAGCGCTCCACGACGTTGAGCTCGTCGGCCACGACCGGGGCATGGACGAGCAGCCGCCGGGCGGCACCATCGAGCAATTCGCGATCGCCCCGGTCCTGCCCGAGCCGCCAGGCGATCCGCTCGATCGGGCCGATCGTCTCGCCGCCGAGTTCGGTTTGTTCACGGCTCCAGCGCACCAACTCGAGAGCGCCGGCGGCGTCGCCGTCCTCATAGGAGCGTTCGGTCGCGACCGCGAGCGCCCGGCGCCACAACGGCGAGGAGCGGTAGTCGGCCAGCAGGTGGGTGAAGGAGTCGTGAGCGAGCGCCACCTGGCCGGTCTGGTGGGCGGTCTCGGCGAGGGCGAAGAGCCGCCAGTCCTCGAGGGGGTCGTGGCCGGCACCGCTCGACGCCAGCCACTGCAAGGCCCGCGTACGGGAGTCACAGGTATAGGCGTACAGGCCGGCGATGAGGCGCGCCCGGCGGGCGGCCTCATCACGGCCCTCGGTCAGCGGCGTGAGCTCGCGAAAGGCCGCCTCGCAGTCTTTCTTGCGCACCGCGGCCGCGGCGGCAGCGAAGCGCGGATCGAGCGCTTGCAGCGCGCCCGCATCGGGCAGCGCCGGCAGGGCTTCCGCGCTCGCTCCCGGCGCGGCGCTCGGGCGGCTCGTACCGCCGGAGAGCACTGCGACGACGGCGAGGATCGAGAGAATCGGAGCGGTGCGCGCGGGAAATACTGCCGGGGTGCGCACGACCGACCTTTCAGATTCCGAGCGCCCGCGCGTCGCCCGCCGCCAGTTGGCGCACGAGCTCTTGGTAGAAATAGTCGGCGGAATCCCGGATCACGGGATCGACACGCTCTTCGTACAGCTGGCGCGAGCGGTCGATGTCGTCGCGCAGGCGATCGCAGATGTCTCGGTGCTGCCGGCCCTTTTCGACTTCGTCCTGGTTGTAGAGCAGGATTTCGGAGACCAGCAGGCGGGCGAGGCGGCGCGCCTCGTCGTGGCTCCGCTGGTCTTTGTCCGAGATCGGCACGGAGGTCGTCGAGAACGCCCAACCGGGGCCGTCGAGATCCGGCGGCGGCGCCACCTGGCCGCCGACGCCACCGGCCGGCGCGGCCGTCAGGTCCGGAGCCACCGGGGCGGGCTCGTCGAGGATGACCGGCGGGCTGGGGATGGTCGGCACCATCACGGTCTCGGCAGCCACAACCGGCGGCCGGATCGGTTCCGGGGTGAGCTCGGGCTCGGGCAGAGCGGCGACGGGCTCGAGGTCGGGGTCTTCCCACGCCAAGGACGGTCGGGCCGGTGCCGGTGGCTCCTCGATCAGCTCGAGCGAGCCGTCCTCCGTGTCCGAGAAATCGGCGAAGCCGGACAACGAGGGTAACTCGGGCGACAGGGCCGGCAGCTCCACCTCGGGCTCCGCGGCCGCGGCAGGCTGGGCGGTGAGCGCCGCAATTTCATAGCGCAGGGTGGGCGCCGAGGTCACGGGCAGCGGCTCGAGATCGAACCCGGTGCCGGGGTCGGTCCAGGCGGGCGCGGCCTCGGCGGGCAGCTCGACGTCGTCGAAGGACGGCGTCGCCGGCAACTCGGCCTCGACGGCCGCAAAGTCGTCCGCCGACGGCAGCGGCCAGGCCTCGGTTTCGGCACTGACCAACGGGGGAGCCGGTTCCGGGTCGAGCTCCGGCAGCGCAGGCTCCGGAGCGGCAATCGCTGCCCAAGCCGGCAAAGCCGACGCGGGTTCAGGTTCCGGTGCGAGTGCGGGCAGCTCGGGCTCCATCGGCTCGGGCTCGGCGATCACCTCCGGCTCCGCAAGGGCCGCGGGCTCCGCGACTTCTTCGGGCTCCGGGAGGTGGTCGGCGACCACGATCGCCGCCGTGGCCGCGGCGACACCGCCGGATACCAGGGTCGCCGTGGCCTTCCGGGTGCGTAGCGGCTGGGTCTCGAGCGCGTTCGATGCGGAGTAGGCGAGGATCTGGAGGGCCGCCGTTTCGAGTTCGCCGTCGCCGATCTGGTCGGCATACAGCACGGCGGCGACCCGATCACGCAACACCAAGGCGATCAAGACGGCGCGATGGGGCAACGCGCTCTCGAGCGCGCTCGCAATCGCGGCACTCTCGGCGGTGGACAGCTCGCGTTGCCCGGCACCGCTCTCGCCGTCGGCGGCGAGATCAGCCCAGGGGGAAGAGCCGGCATCGAAGGTGAGGGTGCGAATCGGGTCGTCGGAGCTGAAACCCCGGCTGCCCCAGCCCAGAGCGCGACCGCCGCGCACCAGAAACAGCGCGGCGCGCGCGGCGTAGGGCCGGGTGGCCGTAAGCAAGGCCTGCAAGACCTCGGCTTGGGAGGACGCCCGATCGAGACTGGCGATCCCGCCGCGGAGCTCTGTGAAGATCCCCGCGCGGTCGGGCGTCGCCGCGACCTGTTGCGCGAGGGCCTCGGCCCGTGCGGCCGCGGCGGCCTCGTCGGTCATCGACCGTAGATCGTCTTCCGCCAGGAACGACTCCGGGAGTCGGGGCGTAATGGCTCCAATCGAGCGCTGGAGGTTCTCCGTGGCTTCGTGCAAGCGGCTCCGGACCTCCTGCTGGAGCTCCTCCACCGCCTGCCGCACCGCGGCCGCCACCTGCTCGTCCAACTGTCGTTTCTTGTCCCCGAGAGGCATCGCCCTGGACCTCCGATCGCGGAGCTCTTGTTTCATAGACACTTGCGGACCCCCGATTATTTGGAATCGGCCGCCCCCTGTCAAGGCACCGTGGAATCGCGAAACCCCTTTTCCGGTCGGGGTTTAGGCCACCACCGCGGTGGCCTTGAGGCGGCTTTCGGGCCTGTGTTAGGTTGCCCTCGCGGGCTCCACCGGCCCACCCGTCCACCGCCGCCCGAGGGAGGTCCGTCGCCCATGCCGTCGCTGTCAAACGCTTCTCCCCTCGTGCTTTGCCTGTTTCTGCTCGGGGCCTGCGGCGGCGTTTCACAGCCTCCCGACCCGGTTCCGGTGGCGACGATCGAAAGCGAGAGCGCCGCCCTCGAGTCCGCCCGCCGAGCGATCACCGCGCTTTCCGGACAGCTCGCCGGTGCCCAAGCGGCGCGGCGCCCGACGACCGAAATCGAGCGGCAATTGGCGGAGCGCCGGGCCGAAGCCGCCCGTCAGGCCGCCCAGCTCGACCAGCACCTGGTGGATTTTCTGAACCGCCACCGCCCGCTCCCGGGTCAGGAGGTGCCGCCCGACGTGCGCCGGGTGCTCGACGTCAAGGTGCGGGAGGACTTGGCGGTGGCCGCCGAGTACATCACCGAGGGCGGCGACTATCCGCACGCGCTCCAGATCTACCGCGACTTGCTCCTGCTCGTCCCCGACGATGCTCGCGTGTTGGCCGCCCAGGCCGCCGCCGAGGCCCATCGCACCCTGTCGCCCGAGCGTTTTGCGACCTTGAGAAAGGGCATGACGCGCGCCCAGGTGCGGGGCGCCCTCGGCCAGCCGCACTTGAAGAACATCCAGACCTTCGAGGAACAGGGCGTCGTGGCGTGGTTCTACCCCACCAGCGAAGGGGGCACGGCCGGGGTGTATTTCCAGCCCGAGAACGGGGGCGAGCCGGTGGTCTACCGCTGGGATTTCGCGGTCACGGTCGGCGGCCCGTAGCACTCAGGGCGCTCAAGTCCGCGGGCGTATCGACGTCGACCAGAACGCCCGGGTCATCCACCGGCACCACGTTTTGCGCGTGGCGTTCGAGTAAGCCGCGGGCACCGACGTCCCCGGTGGTCCGGGCCAGCTCGACGAAGTGGTCCCGCCCGAAGAGCACCGGGTGCCCCCGGCGGCCCTGGTACTCGGGAACGACGATGGCCGTGGGCCCAGTGAAGGCATCGAGCAGGGCGTCCAAAGTAGCGGCGCGAATCCGCGGCATGTCCCCGAGGCAGACGAGCACTCCGGCGACGGCCTCGGGGACAACGGCGAGGCCCGCCCGCAGGGAGCTCGCCAGGCCCGTCGGCCACTCCGGATTGGCGACGAAGGTGACCTCGCGACCGCCCAGGCTCGCGCGCACCGCCTCGGCGCGATGGCCCGTGACCACGACGACGGGCCGCGCCCGCGAGGCGAGCACGGTGTCGACGGCGTAGGCGACCAGCGGCCGGTCGCCGAGCAGCGCCGTCAGCTTGTGGCGGTCGCCCATGCGCGTCGAGCCGCCCGCGGCGAGCACCACCGCGGCCACCGCCGGACGCTCACGGGCCCGGCGCGGGGCCGGTCGCGGGGCCGCGGCCAGAATCCCCCCGCCGCCCCAGCCCCCGAGCTACCCCACACCCGGCGGCAAGCCGTCCCCCCGCACCGCCCGCCCCCAGGCGCAC
>JANRLG010000312.1:0-2028 GCA_033762835.1 Thermoanaerobaculia bacterium | reverse complement strand
CAATGCGGCGGGCCGGATCGTAGCATCCCCTCGCTATGACCCGTTTGGAGCTGATCGCGATACTCAGTCCGCAAGGCAACAGATAATCCTCGGTGTCAACCGCGGGATGGCCGGGAGCGAGCAGGACCAAGAGATAGCGCTGGTGAACCTTCAGGGTCGGCTCTACGACCCCCGCTTCGCACGTTTCCTCCAGCCCGATCCCGATCCGCTTTTTCCGCGCGGTTTTCAGGCCTCCAACCGTTTTTCGTACGCTCTCAACAATCCATTGAGGTACGTAGATCGAAACGGGATGCGGGCGACGGAACAACTTCCTGAGGGGTGGCATCCGCCAATAGTTCTTCGGGAGCGAGTTCCTGAGTGGGGTCAGAGCCTAGGCGGCTTACCTCTCGACGTTGCGAGGAGGAGGAGCGACCTGCAAGAGCTTCAACGCCAGAGCGAAGCCATCGGCTCTGATCTCAGTGATGCGCTGAGTGAATCTGCTGATCTCAAACAGAGGCTCAAAGCCAATGTGGAAGACCTGGCACGATTTGATGTTGGTAGGGCCACAGAGGCCGAGAAGCTCGGCGAACTCGCCAGGAAAGGCCTCCCGGGAAACCTACTGCCTTGGGTCTCAGATAACGATGGATTCCTCAAGGAACTCAACAAGAGCGATGAGTTGAAAGAAGAGCTTGAAGAGGCCGAAGAGCGAGTAAGAGAGCTGCAGAAGCGGCTCGATTCGGTAAACAGAACTCTAGATTCTCTACGATCCGACGTCGAACGAGGCGGTCTGAAAACCCCCTAGCGGACCGTTGAACTCAATCCGCCTGCGGCGGAAAGTCGTTGAACCGACCCCCGATGTCGGCTGCTTGAGGGTCGTCTCAAAGCTCCCACCACCGCCCCGCCCGCGCCAGCACCGGCGGGAAGCCGCGTTTCAGGATCAGGACTTGGTCCGGCGGCAGTTGGCCGACCTCGCCTTCGGTCAGGAGCGGCCGTTTGACCTCGCTCCAGGCGCGGGTGGTGTTGCGCCGGCCGGCCGGCCCGCCGCTTCGCCCGCGCGAGACCTTCTCGTAGCGCACCGTGGCGTCGCCGGTCAGCTTCGAGAGCAGCGTCCGCGTGTCGGACTGCTGGGTGGCCGTGGCCACGAGCACGCCGCAGTTGCCGGTGAGGGTCTCGGTCCGGGAAAAGTTGCGGACGATCTGGTTGAGGTCCTGGACGGCCAGGGTGCAGCGCACGCCGTAGCCACGCAGGTAGGCCAGGGTGTCCTCGATGACGGGGACGCGGCCGAGGCTGGCGAATTCGTCGAGCAGGATCTCAAGGCGCTGGGCCTTCGGATCGGCACCGCGGAGCGTGACGCGGCGGAAGAGCGCAGTCAGAAGCAGCCGCATCAGGCCGCCGATGCGGGCCAGGTCGTGGTACGGCACACTGGCGTAGAGCGTGGTCGGCTGTTCGCCGAGCAGGGAGTCGAGAGCGAAGTCGGAGGTCTCGGTTGACCGGGCGACGATCGGGTCCCCCCACAGGTCGAGGAACGGCTGTAGGGTCGAGACCAGGCTGCCGCGCTCGCGCTCGGGGGTCGCCTTGAAGCGCCGCGCCTGTCGGGCAACTTCTGGGTGGGTCTGGAGAAGCTCGCCGGTGAGGGCATCGCGCCAGTTGCGGGCACCGGACGCGTCGTGCGGGAACTCGGCGAGCTGGCCGAAGAGCTTCTCAGGCTCGGCCGTGTTGAGCAGCTCGCGCGCCGCGGCGAGTGTGGCCGGCAGCTTGCCGGCGTAGATCACATGCAGCGTGAGCAGCACGAAGAGCGAACGCGCCCCGGCGATCCAGTGGCCATCCTCCGTAGACGTCGCCGGGTAGCTGATCAGGTTGCGCGCCATCTCGGTCACCTGGGCGACGTCGCCGGGCCCGCGCTCGATCTCGTCGAGCGGGTTCCAGCGGTGACCGACTCCCAGGGTCGGCGCGAAGCGGATCACCTGGTGGCCGAGGGTCGCCCGCCAGCCGGCGGACGTCTCGAAGAGCTCGCCCTTCGGGTCGAGCACGAAACACGAGGCGCGGTTG
>JANRLG010000311.1:0-16161 GCA_033762835.1 Thermoanaerobaculia bacterium | reverse complement strand
CGACATCTACTGGAACGACCGCCTGACGATCAACATCGGCGTGCGCTACGACTACTGGGACGGCTTCGACCTCGACCAGCGTTCGAGCCCCCTCTGGCAGGCCCTGCACAACCAGACCCGCTACAACGAGGCGTACCTCAACGACTTCAAGTCGGATGACGGCGTGCTCGACAACGACGACAACAACTACGCGGCGCGCTTCGGGTTCACCTACGACCTGAAGGGTGACGGCACGCAGCTGCTGCGTGGTGGCTTCGGCACCTTCTACGACTTCCCCTACACCAACGCCACGATCCTCTTCCCGGCCGCGGCCGTGCAGTCGAACTTCGGGGTGATCTACACCCACTCCAATCCGAACGGCATCCGCAACCCCAACGGCACCTTCTTCCAGCCCGGCCAGCCCCTGCCGCCGAACCAGAACCCGCCGGGCAGCGGCCAGCCGGTCAAGGACGAGGTCGCGTCGCCGACCCTCGCCACTCCCTATTCCGACCAAATTTCCCTGGGTTACTCCTGGCAGGTCAACGAGTGGCTCGGAATCAACATCGACGCCGTGTCGATCGACTACCACGATCTGCCGTTCCGCTTCCGCCCGAACACGATCGACTCGGCCACCGGCAACCGCCGCTTCGCGCCGGAGGGCTTCACCAATCTGTTCCGCGTCTGGTACGGCGGTGGCCGCGCGAGCTACGACGGGATCAACATCGGCGCCCGGATCCGCCGCGACAAGTTCGAGCTCCAGGGCTTCTACACGCTCTCCGAGGCCGAAGGCAACGTGCTTGCCGGCGCCGACGAGTTCCGCCTCTACGACACCGACAAGCAGAGCGATCTGGGCGGCGGCCGGTTCCGTCGCGACGCCTCGGTCGATCCGCTCAATCCGCTGTGTGAGCGTTGCTTCGGCCCGCTGTACACGGATGCCCGTCACCGCGTGACCTTGGGCGGCCTCTACCGCGCGCCGTGGGATCTCGTGCTGTCCGGCATGCTCCGCTACCACTCGGCATTCCCGTACAACGAGCACGCCAACGCCGACCTGAACGGCGACGGCTTCAACGACCTCCGGCCCGGCGTGGCCCACGTCAACACCGGCCGTGCGGATTCGTTCTCCCAGCTCGATGTCCGGGTCTCCCGCGACTTCGTGTTCGGGGGCGGCTGGGGCGTCGAGGTCCTGGTCGAGGTGTTCAACGTGTTCAACGAAGACAACCCGAACAAGGTCGACCGCTTCGGTAACCCGAGCGCCTTCTCGGGCGATCCGCTCCAGGGCGAACAGCGCCTGGCGCAGGTCGGCGCCCGCTTCCACTTCTGATCGCGACCCCACACAGAGCTAGAAACGAAAGCGCCGGGGAAGGCCCCGGCGCTTTTTCTTGGTGCTCGCGAGGAATTTTCCCCCCACCTCCCGCGGTTTCCCCGGGCACTTCTCATGGCTGCCCGCCGCGCCCCTTCCGCGTCTTCGTCGTCCGGGTTCTCCCGGGCCGCCGGGTTTTTCGGCGGGGCGCTCCTGGGTGCGGTGTTGTTGCTGGCGGCGTTTCTGAAAGCGCTCCACCCCGAGGCGTTCGTCCAGGAGATCGCGGGCTTGAAGCTCGGCCTGCCGCTGGGTGCGCAAACCCTGGCCTTCCTGGTCCTGGGAGTCGAGTTCCTGCTCGGTGGGTTGCTCGTGCTGGGCGTCCGCAAGTGGTGGGTGCTGGTGCCGACGACGCTGCTGGTCATCGTGTTTCTGGGCATCACCGGCCGCGAGTACTACCGGGACGCGAACGGCCTGGCGACGGCCGAAAACGGCTGCGGCTGTTTCGGTGCTCTCGTCGAGCGCACCCCGAAGGAAGCGTTCTTCCAGGATCTCTTGCTCCTGGTGCCGACGCTCGCCTTGGCCTTCGTGGCGCGCCCCACGACCAGCGTCCGCCGCCGGACGCTGGCCGCCCTCGGCCTCACCGCCTTGGGCCTGCTGCTCACCTGGCGAGCGCCGTCCCTGCCGCTCGACGATTGGGCCACCCGCGCACGGCCCGGGGTCACCATGGCCGAGCTTTGCGCCGGCCGCGATGCCGAACGGATGTGTCTGGACACCCTGGCGCCGGAACTCGATTCCGGCGAGCACATCCTCGTCGTCAGCGATCTCACCAACGAACGCTTCACCGCCGCCGTGTCGGCCTTGTCAGAGTACGTGCTGGCGGCCGAAGGCCCGCCCCTCGTCGTATTGACCGCGGCCGGCCCGGAGGAGCGCCAGGCGTTCTACTGGACTTCCGCGCCGGCCTTCGAGCCACGCCAAGGGCCGCCGGGCTTGGTGAGTGCTCTCGTGCGCCGCTTCCCCCGCTCGTTCCTCGTCCGCGACGGCCAGATCGTCGCGACTTTCGACGGCCTGCCACCGCTCGAGCGGTGGGGCTCGTCCGCCCCGATGGAGAAGACCCCATGAAATGCCGTTTCGCTGGCTCGTTCGTGATGCTGCTCGCCCTCGGCGCCCCCGCGTTGGCCCAAGAGCTCGACCCCATGTTCCGCGACTTCGAGCCCACGGGGGACTACGTGCTCAAGCTCGACGGCAAGCCGGTGGCGGCCGAGATCTACCAGTCCGAGGTCGCCCGCTCGATCCTCTTCGTGTCGACCGCGCTGCCTTCTGCCGCGATGTTCAACCTCCAGAGCCGCCAGCTCGAAACGGTGCCGAAGGAGGGTTACATCGTCGCCGCCGAGGGCGATATCGACTTCAAGGCCGACGCTGCCGTGACGCCGGTAGGGGCCTTCACGATCGCCGACGCGGGCCTGACGGTGACCTGGGCCGGTAAGGCTCTGGAACTCGCCGTGCGCGACTCCCTGACGGGGCTCAAGAAGCGCTCCGAGCTCGTGGCCTACTCGCCCTCTTACGGTCAGAAGGCCAAGGCCTACCAGCCACCCGCGGACTTCCTAGCGGCGCTCAAGGCCGAGAAGCGGCCCGTGCGCGTGCGCGTCTACTTCAACTCCAAGTGCCAGGTGTGCAAGCAGATGGTGCCGCGGGCGCTGAAGCTCGAAGAGGTGTTGCCCGCCGGCCAATGGACGTTCGAGTACTACGGCCTCCCCGACCGCTTCTCGGACGATCCCATCACCGAGCAGGCCAACGTCCACTCGGTGCCGACGGCGGTGGTCTTCGTCGAGGGCAAGGAAGTCGGCCGGATCGCCGGGGGCAGCTGGAAGTTGCCCGAGCTGACCCTCAAGAACCTGCTCTCCGGCGCGACCGGGGGCTGAAACCGGAGAAAAACGTGGGGTGGAGCTACCGCCCCACCCCACGCCTCAGGGCTCAGTTGGTGAGCGCCCAGGTCTGGATCGTGTCGAACCGCGCGTAGCCCGAGATCCCGGAAGCCGGGTTGATCAGGCCCATACGGAAGCCATCCGTCGTCAGGTTGTAGTTGTCGAGTAGTGTCTGCTCGGAACGCAAGACTCCGGAGACCCAGAGGCGAGCGGTCCCGGTCTGGAACGTGCCGCTGGGCGGAGTCGTGTACTGGACTTCGACGTTGGTTCCCGCCGGGTTGAAGTGCCCCCAGGCGCTCGCCTGCTCGGTACCGTTGTTGAGTTTCACGACGGTGCGCAGCTGATAAACGTTGCCGCTGTTGCGACGCAGCTCGACCCGGAACGGCGCATTACCGCGGGCATTCGAGTAGGCCTCGGCGATCGTCACGAGGGCGTTTTCCGGCAGTACCAGGTTGTCGGCCCGCAGGCGGAAACGAGCGCCCCAGGAGCGTTCGGCCTGGTTGTTGGCGTTCTGGTAGATGACGCTCGAGGTGAGACCGCTCCACGACTCCACGACGAGGTCCCGGGTGCCGTTCATGGGGCCCGAGGTGCTCATGTACGCCGTGCCGGACGTCGACAGGTCGTTGGCCACGCCGTCCTCGAAGCTCTCCACCACCGCCAGGCGCGCCCGCTTGGTGGGGGCGCCGTAGTCCCAGCCGTGGAGCGTGATGTCGTCGAGCTGCAAACCGGAACCCGTCACGGTATGGGGGGAAAGCACACCGAGCTCGATCCGGTCGATGTTGAGTTCTTCGATCTGCTTGGTCACCACCAAGCGGCCATCGACCCAGACCATCACGGTCGGAAGCTCAGCGTTCTCCCACCACATCACTTCGTAGCGGTGGGGTCCGAGACCGATGAAGGCCCAGTCGGAGGAAACGACCGAACCCGACGGTGAAATGGTGTCCACGCGGAGATCGTCCCCTTCCGGCCGCGGCCGCAAGGTGAGGGAGAACGGCTTGCCATCGAAGGTCGCCACTCCCCGAAGGAGCGTGAAGCTCTCGTAGTAGTCAGGACCAACGGCGAGCCCCGAGGGCGGCGGGGGCGGCGGCTGGGGCGGCGGGCTACCGCCGCCGCCGATCACCTTGCCCCCCTGGCTGAGTCCGTGGGCCTCGCCGTCCGGGATCTGATCCCGGTTGACGTTGGCCTCAGCCAGCTGCAAGCCCCCCGCGGTGCCCAAGATGGTGAGCTTCGAGTTGGCTGCCGTGGCGGTGCCTTGCAGCTCTTCGATGGCCCAGACCCCGAGCGGACCATCGAAGTTGACCGCGGAGTCGAAGTAACCCGGCGTCTGAGCGACGAGCATGGCGACGCCGATCTGCGTGTTCCCCCCGGGGTGCTGCACGGTAAAGGTGAAGCGGTCCGTGCCGTGGAGCCAGAACTCGTCGTCCGGGCTGTATTCGAGCACGCCCGCGGGCTTCGGCTCCAGCGTTCCATGAAGAACCCCGGTGTTGGACACGATGGTGGAGCCCGCCGGGTGACTATCGCCCAGCAAGGAGGCCGGCGGAATCTCGACCACCACCTTGCCGCTCACAACGCTGACTTTCCGCGGATCGACGATGACCTCGCGGTCGATCCCCGTGACCCCGGCGTAGGCGGGAAGCGCGCACAGCACCGAGCCGATGACGAGGCCGGTGATGCCCTGGATCATTTTTCTCATAATGCAACCCCTTTCATGATGCCTCCTATCCATCCCTGCCCATAGAAGGCGACCGCGAACCCGAAAGATGATCATGGCATTTCGACCGCGGTCCGAGAAGCCTCCAGCCGCCCACGCAAACACCTGACACAAAGCAACTTACGCGCAGCTTCGAAGAGATGTCAGCGCGCCATTTCTCCGCAACCGAGCAACTCGCAAAAATTGCGGTAATACCGTCGAACCTGCTCGCGTTAGGATCTCCCGTTGTGAGCTCGGACGGTGGGCGGGACCGCTGGCAGGAGATCTGTCGCCACTTCGACGAGGCGGTGGCTCGCCATGGCGCGGCGCGGTTGAGTTACCTCGAGGGCATCCCGCAAGAGTTCCGCACGGAGGTCGCAGAGCTCCTCGACTCCTACGCCGGTGCCGCCGAAGTCCTCGCTCCGCCGACCGAAATCCTGGGGCTCGAGTCGCCCGCCGCGGAGCCCACGCTCGGCCGCGTCGGCAACTACGAGTTGCTCGAGTTGCTCGGCCGCGGTGGCATGGGGGCGGTGTACCTCGCCCGCCGCGCCGACGACGTCTACCAGAAGATCGTCGCCATCAAGATCCTCCAGCGCGGCCTCGAGTCCAGCGAGGGTTTGGCGCGCTTCCGGGCCGAGCGCCAGATCTTGGCCGGCCTCGAGCACCCCAACATCGCCCGCCTGTTCGACGGCGGCAACACCGACGACGGCCGGCCGTTCCTGGTCATGGAGCGCATCGAAGGCATCGCCATCGACCGCTACGCCGATCTCAAACGCCTGACCGTCGCCGAGCGGCTGGATCTGTTCTGCAAGGTCGCCGGTGCCGTCCAGTTCGCCCACCAGAGCCTGGTGATTCACCGCGACCTGAAGCCGGCGAACATCCTGATCACCGACGAGGGCGAGCCGAAGCTGCTCGACTTCGGCATCGCCAAGATCCTCGGCCCCGACTCCGGACCGGCGTTGACCGTCGATCGCGCCCCGCTGACCCCGAGCTACGCCAGCCCGGAGCAAATCGGCGGCGAACGGGTGACGACGGCCTCGGACGTCTACTCGTTGGGCGTGGTGCTGTACGAACTGCTGACCGGCGTTCGGCCCTTCGCACGCCCTGCCGAGACTTCCGTCGGTATCACTCTGGTGGATGATCGTCTGCCGGCGCGGCCTTCGTCCGCGGTGGGCACCACGACCCGCCCCTCGGCCGACAGCATTGCCGCCGATCGCCGAACCGAACCGGCCGGCCTGCGCAAGGCGTTGCGCGGCGACCTCGACACCATCCTATTGAAGGCCCTCCATCCGGAAGTCGGCCGGCGCTACGGCTCGGTTCGCGAGCTGACCGACGACATCGAGCGTCACCGCGTGGGCTTGCCGGTACAAGCGCGGCCCGATACTTGGAGTTACCGAACCACCAAGTTCGTGCGCCGGCACCGCGTGGTCCTCGGCCTCGCCACCGCCGCTCTCGCGGTGCTGATTGGCTTTCTGGTCACCTTGTTGGTCCAGCGGGAGCAGATCCTGCGCCAGCGCAACCGGGCCGAGAAGGCCACCGAGTTCATGGTCGACCTGTTCGGACTGGCCGACCCCTCGAAGTCGCGCGGGGCCACGATCACCGTGCGCGAGGTGCTCGATCGCGGCGCCGAAGAAGTCCGTCGCGAGTTGTCGAGTGCCCCGGACGTCCAGGCCGCCTTGATGGTCTCGATGGCTCGCTCGTACTTGAATCTGGGCAGCCACAACAAGGCCAGGCCCCTGGCGGAGGAGGCGCTGGCACTCGAGCGCCGCATCGGCAGCCAGAGGGGCGAGGCGAGCGCTCTCGACCTGCTGGGCGAGATCGCGAAGGAAGAGGGCGACTACCAGCGCAGCTTGGCTCTGTTGTCGAACGCCCTCGAGATCCGCAATCGGCAGCTTGGGGAGGATGCTTCCGAAACGCTGGAGACTCTGACTCGCAAGGCCTACGTCGAGCTGCTCGCCGGCGACCTGAACGCGGCCATTGCCGACGGACGGCGGGCGGTGGCTCTCGCGGAGGGAGCTCGGAACGACGAACGAGCGACCGTGGCGTTGCGCCGGCTGGGCCAAGCGGTGGCCGCCAAGGGCGATTCCGAAGAGGCGGAGAGCCTATTGCGACGGGCTTTGGAGGTCGAGCGACGCATCCACGGTTCCCGCCATCCCGAACTGCTCAGCATTTCGAATGATCTCGCCGTGCTGCTCGAAACCGCCGGCAAACTCGAGGAGGCCAAAGCCCTACTCGATGCCGCCTTGACGGAGGCCGCCGTGCTGTTCCGCGACGAGCCGCACCCCTACCAGGCCATCGCCCTCGGTAATCAGGCTCGGGTCGTGGCGTTGCTGGGAGATCCCGTGGCCGCGGAGGCGATCGGCAACGAGAGCCTGGCGTTGCTGACGAAGGCTTACGGTCCCGCTCATACTCGGGTGGCGGCGAGTCTGGCTTCTCTGGGTGAACTTGCCCTGGTCGCGGGCGATCTCACCAAAGCCGAGGGACGGTTTCGCGAGGCCTTGGGCCTGCTGGCCCGCCTCGGTGAGGCGGACTCGACAGCCGCGGCAGTCGCGGAGAGCAACCTCGCCCAAGTGCTGAAGCGCCAGGGCCGGCTCGACGAAGCAGAGCGTACCTATCGCGACGCGCTGGCCCACCAGCGAGCTAGCCTCGGAGCCCATCATCCCGAGATTGCCCTGACCCTCACCTACCTCGGCGAGCTGCTGCTGCTCAAAGGTGATCTCGATGTCGCCGCGGGGGTCGTCGGCGAGGCTCTGGGCATGGCCCGCGCCACCCTGCCCTCCGACAGCCCCCGCTTGGCCGATCCCCTGCGCGTGGCCGCCACCCTGGCCCGCGCGCAGGGCGAGGTCGAACGCGCCGCCGACCTCTTCGGCGAGTCCCTGGTGCTCAACGAGCGGGCCTTCGGTCTCGATCATCCGGATGTCGCTCGCGCGCGGGTCAACCTGGCCGACCTCGAGCTCAAGCGCCAGCAACCAGCGCGCGCCGAGGAGTTGCTGCGGCTGGCCCTGCCGGTGCTCGAGGGCGCGGCAGCGTCCCCGGACGACGGCTGGACTCTGGCGGCCAAGCGCCTGCTCGGGCTGGCGCTCGTGGATCTCGGCCGATTCGCAGCGGCGGAGGAGCAACTGGCCGAGGTCTACCACCGCTCGGTCGAGGCCGACGGCAAAAACAGTCCGCGTGCCTACCAAGGCGCCGACAACTTGGCCCGGCTCTACCGAGCGTGGAACCGGCCCGCCGACGCCGAAACCTGGAGGGCTCGCGCCTCCCCCAAACCGGAGTAGCATCCGGCGTGGACAGTTCTCCGAAACCACCGCTTCTGCAACGGTTGCGGGCCCAGCTCACCCGCAAGCGTGTGCTCTGGACCCTCGGCATCGGCACCGGGCTCGTGACCTTGGTCGTCATCTGGGCGGTGGCGCCCTACTGGCGGGCCGCCGGGCAATTCGACGAGGTGCCGACCCTCCAGCCGTCGCGGCTCTACGGCCAGCCGGTGGTCTTGCGCCGTGGCCAGTCGATCCAGCTGCCGAAGCTGCTCGCCCGCCTGAACGCCCAGGGGTACCGCGCGGCGCTCCCGGGTGAGCCCTTGGTGGCCGGGCGGTATCGGCAAAACGCCCAGGGCGTGACGACGATCTACACCCGCTTCCACCCCACCCGGAACGGCCCCGGGGGCGGCGTGCCGATCGAAATCCGCACCGATGGCCGGCGCATCACCGCGCTCGCCGTCCAGGGCGCCCAGGTCAACCTCGCCGAGCTCGAGCCGCCGGTCATCGCGTCGTTTTACGGCGACGACTTCAAGGAGCGGCGGCCGGTGAAAGTCGGCGAGTTGCCGCGCGACGTCGTGGCCACCATCTTGGCCGCCGAGGACAGCCACTTCTTCACCCACGCCGGCGTCTCCGTCTCGGGCATCGCCCGGGCGTTGCTGGTCAACCTGCGCGGCGGCGAGGTCCGCCAGGGTGGCTCGACCTTGACCCAGCAGCTGGTCAAGAACCTCTACCTGAACCACGAACGCAGCCTCAGCCGGAAGATCCGCGAGGCCGTGTTGGCCGTGGTGCTCGAGCTGCGGTACTCGAAGAACGAGATCCTCCAGGCCTACCTGAACGAGATCTACCTGGGCAGCTCCGGCGGCGTCAATCTGATCGGCATCGGGGCCGCCTCTCGCGCCCTGTTCGGTAAGGATCCGACGAGCCTCAGCCTCGGCGAAGCCGCGGTGATCGCCGGCATGATCCCCTCTCCGGCGAACTACTCGCCGCTGGCTCACCCCGACAAGGCCCTCGAGCGGCGCAACCGGGTGCTCGATCGCCTGGTCGAACTCGAATGGGTGAAACCCGAGGTCGTCACCCAGGCCAAAGCCGAGCCGATCCGTCTGTCTCCAGACGAACCGGTCCGCCGCCGGGCCCCCTACTTCGCCGTCGCCGCGGCGGCGGAGGCCGCCGAGCGCTTTGCCGTCACCGAGCTCGACGACGCCGGTTACGCCCTGCTCTCGACGCTCGACCTCGACGACCAAACCGAGGCCGAGGAGGCGGTCACCTGGGGTCTCGGTAAACTTGAAAAGGGTTGGGAGAAGGGCCGGGAGACGGCCGGTCCGCTCCAGGCGGCGCTGGTGTCCGTGGACCCGGAGGACGGCGGCATCCGCGCCTACGTCGGAGGTCGCGACTTCGGTCAAAGCCAGTTCGACCGCGCCGGCCAGGCCCGCCGGCAAGCCGGCAGCGCGTTCAAGCCGGTGGTCTACGCCGCCGCCTTCGAGTCCCGCATTGCTTCGCCCGCGACGCTCGTGGAAGACGAGCCGCTGACCGTGACGCTGCACAACCAGACGTGGCAGCCGGGCAACGACGACGGCGAATACCTGGGTTGGATCACCGTGCGCCAGGCGGTGGCCGGCAGCCGCAACGTGCCGACGGCGCGCATCGCGTTGCAGACCGGCCTCGGACGCATCGTCGAGACCGCCCGCGACCTCGGCGTCACGGCCCCGCTCGAGGAGGTGCCCGCGCTCGCCCTCGGTGCCTTCGAGCTGTCGCCGGTGGAAATGGCGACGATCTACGCCACCCTCGCCAACGGCGGCCAACGGCCCGCCGTCCACGGTTTGGTCGCCGTCAACGACGCAACCGGCAAGCCGATCGAAGGCCAACCCTTGGCACCGACGCGGCGGGTGCTCTCGGCCCCCGCGACCTACCTCGTGACCTCCGTGCTCCAGGGTGTGCTCGATGGCGGGACAGCGGCTTCCGCGCGGGAACAGGGGCTCGGCGACCGCTTGGCCGGCAAGACGGGCACCACCAACGGCCGCCGCGACAGCTGGTTCGCCGGCTACTCGCCGGATCGCGCGACGGTCGTCTGGGTCGGTTACGACGACAATGCCGAGAGCCGGATGTCCGGCTCCCGCGCCGCGCTGCCGATTTGGACGCACTTCACCCTCGGGGTGCGACCGCCCGGGGGGTATCCGGAGTTCCGCGTGCCCCGCGGCCTCGTGACGGCCACGGTCGACCCCACGACCGGCGGTCTAGCGACCGAAAACTGCCCGGAGGCGATCACCGAAGTGTTCCTGGAAGGCGAAGCGCCGGGCCAGATCTGCCACCTCCACGGCGGCTTCTGGGCCGAGCCCGTGGACGCCGAACCGCGGCGCGGCGAAGAAGAAGTCGGCGGCTTCCGGCGCTTCTTCCGCAAGCTGTTCGGCCGGGATCGCGACAAGCCCCGAGACCCACCTCGGGACCCACCTTGAGAAGAAGGCCGCCCGCCCTCTCAGTAATCCACCCGCCACAAGGTCAGGCCGCGCGCCGGAGCCGTCGGGCCGGCCTCACCCCGCGGGCGACCGGTGAGCAGATCACCGAAGCTCGCCACTGAGCGCCGGCCCGTGGCGACCTCGAGGAGCGTCCCCACGAGACCGCGGACCATGCCGCGCAAGAAGCCCTCCCCCGCGATCACCAGCTCCAGCTCGTCGCCCCGCTCGAACCACTCGGCGCCGGAAAGCGTCCGGAACGGCTGGCCGTGACTGCCGCCGGACAAGGCAAAGGCGGTGAAGTCGTGGCGGCCGGGCAGGAGCGCCGTGGCGGCTCGCAGCGCCCCGAGATCGAGTCTCTTGGGGGCCGGAGCGACGAACCACGAGTCCAGGGGCGAGATCACTTCCGCGCGGGATAACCGGTACCGGTACTCCTTGCCGAGAGACGACTTGCGGGCGTGGAAGTCTTCCGTGGCGGGCTCCGCGGCGAGCACCCGGACGTCCTCGGGAAGATAGGAGTTGGTACCGTGGACGAGTGCGCGGGCGGGCATCGCCCGGTCGAGCCCGCAGTGCACCACCTGACCGCGGGCGTGGACCCCGGCATCCGTGCGGCTGGCCGCGTGGACGACGATCGGCCGCTCGGCCGGGTCGCCGCCGACGAGCCGCGCCAGAGCCGTCTCGACGACTTCCTGCACGGTCACGGCGTTGTCCTGCCGCTGCCAGCCGGCATAGGCCGTGCCGCGGTAAGCGAGGGTCAGGCGGACGACCATCGACGCCCCTTGCGTGACAGAGCGAGCGCGGCGGGTGGCCCCCAGATCGCCAACCACACCCACGGGAAGTACTCGACGCCGGCAAACTGCGGCAGGTAGGCCAGCGGCAGCAGGGCCGCCACCAGCAACCAGGCCGGTTGAAGACAGAGCGCCGCCCAGGGCAAGATCCACAGCGCATACCACGGGTAAAACGTCGCCGAGGCCACGAGCACCCCGGCGAAGAGCCGGCCGGTGGCCGCCGGCAGATCGTCCGTCGGACCGCGCAGGGAGCGCCACAGCGCCCAAGCCACCACCGCGAGCAACATCAGCTTCGCCAGGAGCTGCGGGTAGACGAGGGGAAAGAGCCGGTTCACCGCCTCGTGAGCCCCCGTACTGCGCTTTAGGAACTCGAGGACCGACTTCACCCCGTCGTCAAGCGCGACCGCTTGGCAGATCCGCCACAGCGGCTCGTAAATCGGACCGTTGAACTCCCAAGATTTGCCGTAGATCAGCAGACCCGGGGGCACGCCCCCCACCGCGACCACCACCGGCACGGTGGCCACGAGCCCCACCAGGGCCGCCACGGCGAGGAACCGGCGCCCACCGCCAGCCCGCGCCCACAGCGGCAGCGCCACCAAGGGCACGAGCTTGGCCAAAACGCCCGCCGCCGCCGCCGCGCCGGCGCCTCGCGGCCGCCCCGCGAGCAGCAGCCAGACCGTTGCCAGGCACGCTGCCACGCCGAGCGTGTCGACATGGCCCATTCCCGCTCCCTCCCAAACCGCCAACGGGTGCCACGCGTACCACAGGCACCGCTCGAGACCCAGGCCGCGCCGGCGGGCGAGGGCGACCAGAAAGCCGATGCCGACCAGGTCCGCCACGGTCAACAGCGCCTTCCACGCCAACACCGGAGCGGGGGCGAGTGCCGCTATACTGAACCCTGCCATCGCGAGCGGCGGATACACCGTGGGCACCGAAGCGTGAGGCAGGCTCCGCCAGAGTTCGTCACGCAAGGCTGCCAGTTCCTCGGCCTCCGGCGCGTAGCGATAGGGGTTCTGTCCCGCCAGGGTGACTCGGCCGTCCCACACGTAGCGCTTCACGTCGTCGGACAACGTCGGTTCGAGGGGAAGGGCCAGAAGGCGCAGGGCGAAGGCGACCGCGAGAATCCGGCCCGCCGTCGGCTCCGGCCCGCGCCGGGTGCACCGGACGGCCCAGGCTAGGGCGACGAGCGCTGCCGCCCATAGAGCGAGGGTGAGGGCGAGAGACCGAGACAGCGGATCGATGGCCAGGAGTGCCGCCTGCACCGCCAGAAGCGGACCGGCAACTCCCCCGGCCCACCGGAGGATCGAAAGCGATGACTGTAGCCGCGTCGTCCTGGACGACGGCCGTTCTGGCACTGTATTACCTCATCCTGGGGGTGCTCGCGTTTTACGGCGTGCACCGCCTGATTCTGGTCGTCTTGTGGTGGCGCGGCCGGCGGCGGGCGACTCCGGTGCCCCCGGATCCGGCCGAGTGGCCGACGGTGACGGTTCAATTGCCACTCTACAATGAGATGTACGTCGCCGAGCGGTTGATCGACGCCGTGGCGGCGCTCGACTATCCGCGGGATCGCCTGGAGATCCAAGTCCTCGACGACTCGACGGATGAAACCACGGCGACCGTGGCCCAAGCGGTCGAGCGCTGGCGCGCGGCGGGTCTCGACATTCACCTGCTGCACCGCACGGACCGGTCCGGATTCAAGGCCGGCGCCCTGGCGGAGGGGCTGAAGGTGGCCAAGGGTGAGTTCCTGGCCGTCTTCGACGCCGACTTCGTGCCGACACCGGACTTCCTGCGCCGCACGGTGCCGTACTTCGCCGATCCTGCGCTGGGCCTCGTCCAGGGCCGCTGGACCCACCTCAATTCCGGCTTCTCGCTGCTCACCCGCATCCAGGGCATGCTGCTCGACGGGCACTTCCTGATCGAGCACTTCGCACGCAACCGTTCGGGCTGCTTCTTCAACTTCAACGGCACCGCGGGCATCTGGCGACGCCAAGCGATCGCCGACGGCGGCGGCTGGACTCACGACACCCTGACCGAGGATCTCGATCTGTCGTATCGCTCCCAGCTCGCCGGCTGGAAGTTCCTGTTCCTGCCCGATCTCGCCGTGCCCTCGGAGCTGCCGGTGGACGTCAACGGCTTCAAGAACCAGCAGCACCGTTGGGCCAAGGGCTCGGTGCAGACCGGCCGCAAGCTGCTGCCCCGCCTGCTCACGCAGCGCGGGCTGCCGCTCAAGGTGCGCTTCGAAGCCTTCGTCCACCTGACCAACAACCTCTCCTACCTGCTCATGGTGGCGCTGTCGCTGCTGGTGTTCCCGGCCATGTTGCTGCGCCGGGGCGCGAGCCTCGGCGAAGTGTTGCTGTTCGATCTGCCGATCTTCCTCGGCGCCACGCTGTCGGTGCTGGTCTTCTACCTGGCCGCCCAGGTCGCGGGCGGCGCGGACTGGAAGCGGCAACTGCGCTACCTGCCGGCACTCATGGGGCTCGGCATCGGCCTGTCGGTCAACAACGCACGGGCCGTGGCCTCGGGGCTGGTGTCGTCCGGGGGCACGTTCGTGCGCACGCCGAAGTACCGCATCGAAGCCGGGCGTGGGGATTGGCTGCGGCTGCGCTACCGGGCGGGCAAGAACTACTCGGTGCTGCTCGAAGGCGCCCTGGCCTTGTATTTCGCCGTGGTCACCGGGCTCGCGGTCTATTGGCAGATGTGGGCGGCCTTGCCATTCCTCTACCTGTTCCTGCAGGGTTACAGCTACATGTTCCTGCTGTCCGTGCTCCCCGGCCTCGGCCGCTCGAGCACGCCGGAGACCGTCGGCGGATCGTGACCGCGCCACCGTTGCCCGAGATCACCTTGCGGCCGGCGGTGCCGGCCGACGCCGTGTTGCTCGAGGCGTGGCGGCGCGAGCCCTCGGCGCGCCAGTTCCAACCGCTCCAGGATCTGACCCTGGCCCAGCTGCGCGCGGACATCGCGGGCCAGCGCATGGCCCAGCTCTATCGGAGTGAGGGCGAGAAGTTCCAGTGGGTGATTCTCGTCTCCGGCCGGCCCGCGGGCTGGCTGACGTTGGTCATCGGCCACTGGGAGCACGGCCTCGCGGAGATCGGCTACACGCTCTCGACGCCCTACCTGGGGCGGGGTCTGATGCTCCGCGCCCTCGACCTGCTCTTGGCCGACCTCTTCGCGCGCACCGTACTCGTGCGCATCGAAGCCCGCTGCGCGATCGAGAACGTGGCTTCCTTCCGCGTCCTCGAACGCCTCGGGTTCCAACGCGAGGGTCACATGCGCTCCTACTTCCGCCTGGGCGACCGGCGCCACGACAATTACCTCTACGCGTTGCTGCGCGAGGATTACCTGAAGGGACGGTCCCGATGAACCTCCGACTGTTGCCGCTCTTGCTCCTCGTCGCCTGCTCGCCACCGCCACCGAAGCCGATCACGGGCGACCCCGGGGCCGAGGTGCGGGCCACGCTCGAGGCCCAGGTCGCGGCCTGGAACCGGGGCGACATGGACGCTTTTCTGAGCGTCTACTGGCCGGACCCGGGGCTGACGTTCTACTCCGGCGGCTCCGTCACGAAGGGCTTCGCCCCCTTCGCCGAGCGCTTCAAGGCGCGTTACGGCCAAGCTCCCGAGACCATGGGCAAACTCGAGTTCCGCCACCTCGAGGTTCTCGCGGGTGCTCCCAGTGCCGCTTTCGCCCGCGGCGAGTGGCACCTCGAGCGCCCCGGCCAGGCGCCCCAGGGCGGGCTCTTCACCCTGATCCTCGAAAGGCAGATCGTGGACTGGAAAATCGTGCACGATCACACCAGCGCGTTCGAGCCCGAGCCGGCGGCGGCCGGCGGCGGTGCCGAGGCCTTCTTCGCGGGCCTGGCCGGCCATTGCGGCAAAGCGTACGCGGGCCGCATCGTGGCCAACGAACCGGCGCCCACGGCCACGGACCCGTTCGAGGGCAAGAACCTGATCGTCCACTTCCGGCGCTGTGAAGCGGATCGCCTGGAAATGCCGTTCCATGTCGGCGACGATCACTCGCGCACTTGGGTGCTCACCCGCAGTGCGACCGGCTTGACCTTGAAGCACGACCATCGCCACGAGGACGGCTCGCCAGACGCGCTGACGATGTACGGCGGCGCGACCGCCGCTCCCGGCACCGCGCAACGGCAGGAGTTCCCCGCAGACGCCGAGACCCAGGCGTTGTTCACCCGCCAGAACCTGCCCGCCTCCCTGCCCAATGTCTGGGCCCTCGAGATCGAGCCCAACACCCGCCTGGTCTACGAGCTCGCCCGCCCCGGCCGCCTCTTCCGCGTCGAGTTTGACCTCACCAAGCCCGTGCCCACGCCGCCCGCGCCGTGGGGGTGAGGCGGAGGGCAGAGGACCCGAAGGCCGGCGAAAGACCAGGTCATACCTCTTGACGACCGTATTCCCTCTCCTTAGGATCGACACAAGAAAGGGAGGGACTTATGAGGCATTGGACGTCTTTCGTCGCACTCGCGCTCACGATCTTGGCTCTGGCATCTCCCGTCTCGGCCGACTGCGAAAAGTGCGTCTACGCACTCGACTGTAACTACTACGACTCCTGTATCTTGATCGTGAGCTGTCAGTTCCTGGGGCCCCCAGCCCGAGAGGAATGCGTGGTGGACTTCGGCGGCTGCTACACCTTTGGGCGGGGTTGTTTGTTCGCGGATGCGATGACTCGAGACGCGCCCGCGCGATCCTTCGAGTCACCTGCAACAAGCCCAGAGCTTCCGGCGTCGCTCTAGTTCCCGCTCCGTAAGACTCGACGCCGATGTTTCTCTCGGC
>JANRLG010000310.1:0-1952 GCA_033762835.1 Thermoanaerobaculia bacterium | reverse complement strand
CGACCTGATCCTGTTGATCGACAACGGCGGCACCTCGATGTTGCCCCATGTCGATCTCACCCGGCTGCTGTTCTCGAAAGTCCGCGGCCGGCTCCACCGCTCGACCACCTACTTCTTCCACAACACCATCTACGGCACCCTTTGGCGCGACCCGCGCCGGCTCGACCCGGTGCCGATCTCGGAAGTCCTTCTGCGCCAACGCACCGTCCGCGTCCTCATCCTCGGCGACGCCGCCATGGCCCCCGAAGAGCTGCTCCACCCCCGCGGCGCCATCGCCTGGGACGCCGACGACCAGGAAGCCTCGATCACCTGGCTCCAGCGCCTCCGCGACCGCTTCCCTCACACCGTTTGGCTCAACCCCATCCCGAAGCCCGAGTGGACCCGCACCCACGGCGTGTTCACGATCAAGAAGGTGGGGGAGATCTTCCCGATGGAGGACTTGACCTTGGGCGGGCTGAAGCGGGCGGTGGAGCGGTTGAATGGGTAACTAACCCGATGTCCAGCTCTCCACGCGCAGCTCAGGTACTCGGGCCATGTGCTGGAGGTTGGCGGTGATCAGCACGGCCCCGCTAGCGAGCGCGTGGGCGGCGATCGCGGCATCGAAGTCTTCGATGCGCTGGCCCTGGGCTTCGAGTGTGGCTTTGATGTGACCGAAGGCGTCCGTGACAGCACTCGACCAGGCGACCGGCGTCAGCTCGGAACGCAGGCGCTCGAAAATCTCCCGCAGAGTGTCCCGGCGACGGGACGGAGGCAGCCGTTCGATACCGTAGGCGATTTCGGCGAACACCGGTTGCGGCACGGCGACATCGGCCCGCGCCACACTGGACAACCGTCGAAGGACGACCGGGTCGCCCTTCATCAGGGCGGAAACGACGTTGGTGTCGAGGAGATATTTCACAGCTCGAGAGGTTTCTTCGAGCGACGGTTGGCGAGGATGTCGCGCAGCATGTCGTCGGCATCCGCGGCAACGCCCGGCCCGTCGGCGGCTAGCCTTTCGAAGAAGCCGAAGGACCAATCACCACTCGGTTCGAGCTCGCGCTCGAGAGCGCGCACGATCAAGCGGTTACGGCTGATGTTCTGAGCCCGGGCACGCCGGTCGATGGCTTCGAGGAGAGGCGGCGGAATGTGAACGCTGGTGGCCATGATGTAGGCGCGAGTATATTTGCGGCTCTGGCTCGTGGCAACCGTCGCTCCGGTCGGTTACGATATGGGTTCGAATAGCTAGGAGAATCGCTATGCGAACAGTCCAAATGACCCTCGAAGAGGATTTGCTCGACCGGGTGGATGCTGCCGTCCTACAACTCGGGACAAGCCGGTCTGCTTTCACGCGGGAAGCCTTGGCCCGGTCCCTCGAGCGGCTGCGTGAGGCGGAGCTCGAGGCCCGCCACCGCGCCGGCTATGAGCGCTTTCCTCCAGAGCCGGGTGAATTCAGCGACTGGCATGACGAGCAGGTCTGGCCCGAGTGATGCACCACGGCGAGATCCGCTGGTATCGCTTCGCCAAGCCGGACAAACGCCGGCCGGTGCTCATCCTCACTCGGGACTCCGCCCTCGAGTTCCTTGGCGAAGTCACCGTGGCGCCCCTCACTTCGCGAATTCGCGACATCCCCACCGAAGTCGTGCTGACGGAAGCCGACGGCGTTCCGCGCGAGTCTGCCGTCAATCTCGACCACGTTCAGACGGTAGCGCGTGGGGAGATCGGCGGGTTGATCGCGACTTTGCCCAAAGCGAGATTGCGGGAGGTTCGCGTCGCGCTGCTTTTTGCGCTCGGGCTGACAGCCGTCGAGTAACCCTAGCGGTCCGTTCCGGTTAGAATCCGCACGACTCTCATTCCAGTTCGCGGTTACCTGATCGAGCCGAGGCAGGCGCTCCAGCCACCATGTCCACGCCCGAGACCACCACCCACGCCACCAGCCGCTGCCCACAGTGCGACACGCGGTTGCGGTTCGCCGT
>JANRLG010000309.1:0-23303 GCA_033762835.1 Thermoanaerobaculia bacterium | reverse complement strand
CTCACCCCGCGGCTCGAAGGTCTTGCGATCCCAAAAAAACACTTTGCCGTTTTGCCAACTGAGTTGAACCAGGCGGTCCGCCCCGACCAGGGCCAATCCCTCGGCGAAGATCGGCCGCGGCAGCTCCCGACGGCGCAGAACGCGGCCAGTCAGAAGCTCCACCTCGAGCAAGGTCGAGCGCCCCTCGAGGCCGGTCGACTCGTAGAGTTTGCCGTCGGCATAGAGCAGGCCCTGGGTGAAGGCCCCGGTGTCGTGGGGGTAGATCGATAGCAGCCGCCAGGTCAACTCCTCGGGCGGCGCGTACAAGGCGGCCGCCGGGTCCGCGGGCGCCGCGACCGGAGGGGGCGGCGGCGCGACCGGGGCCGAGCCGCCACAGGCAAGCAGATAGGCCAGGAGAGGGGCGCAGCAAGCTGCGCCCCGACGGCGGAGTGGAGGCTTTTCCTGCTTCGTAGGGGCGCTGCTTGCTGCGCCCCGTTCCCGCGCCATCACCACGACTCTCCGCAGCCGTCCCCGAATCCGCCGCTCGCCCAGTCGACCCCGATCGGGCTGCCCGGCGGGGCCGCGGGCGCCGCGGGCAGCTCCGGGCCGGGGGTCGCGGGCCGGTTCAGGAAGCGGGCGATCTCGCGGCCGAGATAGACCCGGTGGTCGCGCTCCACGGCGGCCGACGGCGCCTCGAGCTCGCGTTGCAGGCGGGCCAAGGTCGCTTCCGCTCCGGCTCGCACGGCGGGCGACGCCCCGGCGTTGGCCGCCAGAGAAACCAGGCCGTGGACGACTTCACTCTGCACCGCCCGTTGGATCGCCCCGTGACGAGGCGATGCGGTGGGCTTGGCCGGGAACGTCCGCGTCACCAGCGTCCGCAACACCTCGTCGAGACTGGGCATCGCCGGGTTCCGGCGATGGAGATCCACCAGGCGGGCGGCCCGTTCGGGTTGCAGGAGCCCGTCGACCACCAGCCCCGTGAGGCTGGTCGCGGCGCCCAGGGCGTCGAACAACGGCGCCGTGCGGGTGGCGAACATCTCGGGGTTGGTGTCGTGCTCCACGGGCCGCGGCACGAGCTCGGCGAGGAGCGCTTCCGGCAGATCGAGCTGGGCGGGTTCGAGGAGATCCAGCAGCCCACCGAGGGCGGCCCGCTGGCGCTCCGCTGCCACCGGCACGGCCCCCGGCTGGCCGTCGCCGGGCAGGCTGTACCGATAGTCGACGCCGCCCACGAGCTTGGCCACGACGTCGATCTGGTACCGATGGTAGAAGTAGATCGGCGCCAACACTTCTTCGACCAGGGCCGCCGGCCGGCCCGGGCCGAGATTAGGCAGGCCGAAACGAGCCAAGGCCCGGCGCCGGACCTCGGCGAGGTGAGCAAGCTCGACCACCGGGTCCGCCCCGTTGTCCCACAGGCTGGCGGCGGCGTTCGAGGCTCCCGGCGGCCGGGCATCGGCGTCCGAGAGGTAGACCAGGCCCTGCTCCAGCCCGTCACGCACGATCTTGGCGAGCTCCGCCGCCTCATCGGCGCCAGGCGGAAACTCGCTGTAGGCGTAACGCACGGTGAGCACGTCCCAGGCCCCGGGACCCACGGCGTAGGCGTTCGACAAATCGAGGCCGCCGTCCGCGGCGAGCCCCACGAGCGGCGCCGGGTAGTCCATGACCGAGCCGCGGCCGTAGGTCGAGGCGGCGAAATTGTGGTTGAAGCCCAAGGTGTGGCCGACTTCGTGGGCCGACAACTGGCGGATGCGCGCGAGCGCGGCCACGAGCGGATCGTTCGGGCCGCCCTTGCCGGTTTCGGCGGCGCCCACGAGACCCTCGAAGATCAACCGGTCCTGGCGAATGCGCAGGGACCCGAGGCTGACGTGGCCTTTGATCATCTCGCCGGTGCGCGGATCGATGACGCCGCCGCCGTAGGACCAGCCGCGCGTCGCCCGGTGCACCCACTGGATGACGTTGTAGCGCACGTCGAGCGGGTGGACGCCCTCGGGGAGGACCTCCACCCGGTAGGCATTTTCGAAGCCCGCGGCTTCGAAGGCCGGCGCCCAGAACCGCGCCCCTTCGACCAGCGCCGAGCGCACGGGCTCGGGCACACCGCGGTCAACGTAGTAGACGATCGGCTCCTTGACCGGCGAGCGAGCGGCCGTCGGATCGGTCTTTTCGAGCCGGTGACGCACGATCCAGCGGCGCTCGATCGGCGCCGCGAGAGGCGCCGCGTAGTCGGCGAAGGCCACGGCGAAGGAGCCCGCGCGCGGGTCGAACTCCCGCGGGCGATACCCGGCGTCCGGCAGGCGGATCAACGAATGGTGCTGGACGAAACTCGGGGCCTCGCCGAGGGCGGCGGTGGCGCGTACCAGGCGGCCCGGGCGGTTCGACTGGAAGGTCAGGAGCGCCTCGAGCTCGAGATTGTCGGGAAAGGCCAGGCAGCCCCCGAAGTCGACCGCGCTGCGGTTCGGATCGAGGCTGAAGCTGCCCTGGCCGGTGTTCTCGAGCGTCGCCACGATGCCGTGGGCATCGCGCACGAGGAAGCTGGTCAGCTCGACGAGCAACCGGCCGTCCGGCTCGCGGGCGGCGATCTCCGCCCCCCACAGGACGGCGGGCGCGAAAGACTGGGCCACGGCCTCGGCCTCCGCGGCATCCCGTGTCAAAGCTCGAAACTTGAGATTGGGCAGTTCGAAGAGCACCCGCGCGCCGACCCGCCGCGCCGTGACCAGCCGGGCTTCGCCGAGCTGGCCGCGGTCGAGGCCCACGGGGTTCGAGCCCAGGCCGGTGGTGATGCCTTCGACGTAGAGGAAGCTCGCGAGCTCGCCCCGCGGCCCCGCGGGCGCCGGTAACTCGAGCCAGATCTTGCCGCGGTCGCGGTCCAGGTAGTGGACGAAGAGACCGTCTCGGCGTTCGAGATTCTTGGTTTTTTCCGTGATCGTCGGAAGATCCTGGGCGAAGGCCGGCACGGCCCAAACGAGGAGCAGCAGGAGGGATCGGCGCATGGCCGAATCCTATCAGCCGGACCGTCCGTCGGGAGAGGGGCGCAGCAGGCAGCGCCCCTACGGAGAACGTCACGAAAGTGTCGTTCTATTGGCGATTTTTGGCTTTTTGTAAGGGCGCTGCTTGCTGCGCCCCTCTTGTCACCCCGCGCCGCGTTCCAACTCGATCCCGGCCACCTTCAGAGCCTCCGCCACCGCCACCACGAGCCGGCTGCGCGCCGCGGGCACCCGCTCGGCATCGGCCAGCCACAGGCGCACCTCGAATCGCAGGGCTCCCGGCGCGAAACCCACCGCGACGGCGCTCGGTCGCGGGTCTTCGAGCCCGGTCTCGACGGTCGCCGCGGCCGCCGCGAGGACTTCGAGGACAAGCGCCGGCTCCGCGGCCTCGGCGACCGCCACCGGTACGACCAAGCGCACTTCTCGCGAGCCCAGGGTCCAGTTGGTCACCGCCTCGGCGATCAGCCGACTGTTCGGCACCATCACCTCGGCGCCGTCGACGGTCTCGACCACCGTGGAACGCAGGCCGATCCGGCGCACCACGCCGCGGACGGCGACGATCTCGATGACGTCCCCCACCCGCACGGGCCGCTCGAAGAGCAGGATCAGCCCGGAGAAGAAGTTCTGGACGATGTTCTGGAGACCGAAGCCGATGCCGACGCCGAGAGCACCGGCGACGAGGGCGAAGGTCGACAGGTCGAACCCCGCCACCGACAGGGCCGTGAACAGACCGACGGTGACGATGACGTAATGCAGCAGGCTGCCGATCGAAGCCTGGAGCCCCTCCTCGACCAGCCGCGGCGCGAACACCCGCCGGGTCAGGACGCGGCGCAGGCCCCGCGAGAGCAGGATGGAGATCGTCAGAACCGTGGCCGCGACGGTGATTTGGCCGAGAGTGAAGCGATGCCCGGCGATTTCGAAACCGAGGGAGAAGAACCAGTGCATGGCGGGCATGATACCGAGGCGAGCCGTATCCGACGACTCAGCACGCCACGCAGTCCCGAATCCGCTAGTCTTTGCTCACCTTCAACTGTGGATCTGAGAATGGGCGTAACGAATGGCCGCTAGCTTTGCCTACGACGTATTCCTGAGCCACAACTCGGCGGACAAGCCACGGGTGCGGCCCCTGGCGGAACGGCTGCGGGCAGCGGGGCTGCGGGTGTGGTTCGACGAGTGGCGGATCAAGCCGGGCGACGACATTTACCTGGCCATCGAACACGGGCTCGAGGCGGCGCGGGTGCAGGTGCTGGCCCTGTCGCCGGCGGCGCTGGGGTCGGAGTGGGTGGCGCTCGAACGAAGCACGGTCCTGTTCCGCGACCCTACCAACAAGGGCCGCCGCTTCGTGCCGCTGCTGCTGGCCGACTGCGACCTACCCGACACAGTACGCCGCTACAAATACGTCGACTACCGCCACGAATCGCCGGCCGAGTTCGAAGAGCTGCTGACCGCGTGCCGGGCGGAGACGGCGGTGGCGCCACTCGCGCCCCAACCGGAGCCGAAGAAGGAAGCGGCGAAGCCGAAACCCAAGCCGGCGAAGCCGCCGAAGCAGATCGAGCCGCTGGCCGTGCTGGAACGAGAACTCTCGGGGCACAAGGCCTGGGTCACCAGTGTGGCTGTCAGCCCGGACGGAAAGTGGATGGCGTCGGGTTCGGACGACAACACTGTCAAGATTTGGAGCCTGGAGACCGGCCAGTGCCGGGCGACGCTGGTAGGCCATACCGGCTGGGTGCGCTCCGTGACGATTACGCCAGATGGGGAGCGGATTCTGTCGGCGGCCACGGACAGGAGCGTTCGAGTTTGGCAGGCAAGATCGGGGCTGCAAATGTGGCATCTGATGGGCTATTCGGTTACGGTCAACTCCGTGGGCGCGTTGCCCGACAATTCCCGCGCGCTTTCCGGGGGCGAGACGACGCTTCGGCTGTGGGAGCTAGCTTCGGGCAGATGCCTGAAGACTATTAAGTGCGAGAAGGACGGTGCAGATACCGTCCTCAGCAGTGCCGTAAGTCCAGCAGGTACGGAAGTTGTGTCGGGGCACAACAACGGGGAGGTCCGGCTCTGGAACCTCGACACGGGCCAGTGCCTGGCGACGTTGAGGGGTCATTCGGGCCATGTGCAGTCCGTCCAGATCACGCCAGACGGACGGTTTGCCGTTTCTGGCTCGGAGGACAAAACCGTCAAAGTCTGGAACCTTGAAGCAAGAACTTGCGTCGGAACGCTGGAGGGTCATCAGAACATCGTGTATTCGGTCGCCATCTCCCCCGACGGCACCCTGATCGCATCCACAGGGTTCACAGACAAAACGGTTCGGCTGTGGGATTGGAAGTCGGGGGCGTGTTTGCAGGTGATCGAGCACGACGGGAGTCCGTCTTCGATCTCCGTCGCCTTTAGTCCAGTTGATTCACGGCTTATAGTCGGAACTGCACTCCCTTCGCTGATTTACGTCTACCGCCTCTCCGCCGCCCGCCCCACTCCTACGGCCGAACCCACGCGCCGATACGTGAACGCCAAGGTCGTGTTGCTTGGCGAAGGGACCGTGGGCAAGACGTCTCTGGCGCATCGGTTGATCGAAGACCAATACGTTGTGAAGGACCGCACGCACGGCATGAATGTATGGCCTTTGCCTTTGCCATTGCCGCCCGACGCCGCCATCGACCGGGAGGCCCTGCTCTGGGACTTGGCCGGGCAGGAGGATTACCGGTTGATCCACCGGCTGTTTCTCGACGAGACCGCGCTGGCCCTGCTGCTGATCAATCCGCAGAAGGACGATCCGTTTGCCGAGGCGGGGGACTGGTTGAAGGCGCTCGACACGGCTTCCGACCACGACGGGGCGCAACGCAAGGCTGCGCGGTTGGCCGTTTTCTCGCAGGTCGATGTCGGCGAGCCGAAATTGGGCAAGGCCAAGTTGGATCGGTTTTGCCAGGAGCACGGCTTCGCCGACTGGTTGATCACCAGTGCCAAGAATGGCCGGAACTGCTCGGACGCGGAGAACGGCGGCCAGCCCTCGCAGCTGAAACAACTGATCGCCGACAGCATCCCCTGGGACAAGCTGCCGTGGACCGCCACGCCGCGCTTGCTGGCCGAGCTGAAGAGCGCTCTGCTCGCCATGCGCGACACGTCCGACATCCGGCTGCTGCGGTTCGCCGAGCTGGCGCAGCGGCTGGAGCAGGCCCTGCCGGGCGAGCGGTTCGGCGAGTCCGACGTGCGCACGGCGGTCTCGCTCCTGGCCAATCACGGCCTGGCCCGGCCGCTCAAGTTCGGCGACCTGGTGCTGTTGCAGCCCGAACTACTCAACGGCTACGCCGGGGCGATCATCCGCGCGGCCCGCGCCCACAAGGACGAAATCGGCTGCATGCTGGAGGTGGACATCTACGATCCGAAGTTCGACTTCACCGGCGTCGAGCGGCTGAAACATCGTCCGGATGAGGAGCTGCTGTTGCGGGCGATGGTCCAGACCTTCCTCGACCGTTCGCTCTGCATCGCCGAAGAAACCCCGCTCGGCCGGCAGCTCGTCTTCCCCTCGCAGTACCGCCGCGAGAAGGACCTGCCGCGCGACCCGGACGTTTTCGTCTCCTACACCTTCAGTGGCGAGTGGCAAACGGTGTGGACGACGCTGGTGGTGCGCCTGTGGTACAGCCAGGAGTTCGAGCACCGGGAACTGTGGCGCAACGCGGCGGAATTCGCGTCGCCCAAGAACTACACCTTGGGCCTGAAGATCGAGAACCGGCAGGGCGAAGGCACGGCGACCATCAGCCTCTACTTCGATCACGAGGTGCCCGACGATTTGAGGGTCCTCTTCATCGAATACGCCCACCGCCATCTCGCGAAGTATGCCTGCGAGGTGAAGCGCGATCGGCGCTACGTGTGCCCGGATTGCGGCAAGCCGGTGAAGGATCTCGATGCCGTGCGTCGACGGCGCGAAGCGAACAAAGACTTCATCACCTGCCAAGAGTGCGACGAGCGGGTGCCGTTCATCGATTTCATCGAGCGACGGCTGCAGAGCGACCCTGTGGCCCGCAAGATCCTGGCGATGGACGAGACGGCCACGCGCGAGCTCGACGCGCAGGCGCTGGAGCAAATCCTCTTCGGCCACATGATGGCCATCGCGGGCGAGGCCAACCAAATCTTCCGCCCGGTCACGATGTTCGACCACGGCATCGACGGCGAAGTGGAGTTCAAGGACAACGACGGCAAGGCCAGCGGCAAGCGCATTTACCTCCAGCTCAAGAGCGGCAACTCCTACCTGCGCACCCGAAAGAGCGACGGCAGCGAGGTCTTCGACGTCTCGAACGAGCGGCACCTCGACTACTGGATCAGCCAGCCGGTCGACGTGTATCTCGTGATCCGCCAGACGGACGAGTTCAGCGACCAGCACGTCATCCGCTGGATGAACGTGACGCGTTATCTCAAGGCACGGACGGACAAGAAGAGCCGGCAGATCGTTTTTGACGGCGAGAAGCTCGACATGGCGGCGGTGTATCGGGTGCGGGACGAGTTCTTCCCGCCGCGCGGGGTTCTTCGGAAGCCGTAGACCGGCCGGCCCGAGGGCCGGCCGCTACCCATAACTCATTTCTTTTCTTGAGGTAGCGGCCGAACTTCAGTTCGGCCGAGGGCCAGGCGCACCCCTCTCGCGGCCGATCTCAAGGGCAGTCGGTCATGGGCGGCTTGGGCGTCAGCAAAAAGGCCCGGATCTCCCCGTTGTGGTAGCCGGTACCGACGATCTGGCCTTGATCGTTGATCGCGCTGGCGCTGGCCAAGTCCCACCCCTCGGTCTCGATCAGCGTGTTGAGGTCGTAGCGCTGACCGGTGTTCGTCCACAACGTGGCGCCATTGGTGAAGCCGACGATCCAACCGCTCTCGTTGACGTCCATGGCGCCTCCGAGTCCGAGCCCCCCGCCGGTCTCGAGGAATTGGATGATCCACGAGTGCCCCTTGCGCCAGACCACCGGCGACGGAAACAGGCTCTGGGTGAAGCCGACCGCCACGTTGTTCTCCGAGATCGCCATCACGGCGGCATCGCAGCGACCCGCGGTCGGCAACACGGTGACCGTCCACTGTCCGAGATCGCCCCCACTGCCAGATCACCGGCGTGTCGTGGCCGGGCACCCCACAGTCGCCGACGAGGCTCGTCGAGGTGCCCCCGGCCTGCTGCGCGTTGTTGATCGTAAAGGCTTCCCCCTGCCCGGAGCCGCTGATCTCGCCAAGGTCGTAGAAGCCGATATGCGGGGTGAAGACGAACGGGTGAGACTCGGCCTCCGGCTCGCTGTTGACGAAGTACGTGCCGACCATCCAGGCATAGTCATTGACGCCCCACCCTTGGGCAGAGTCACCGGGATGGAAGATTTTCCGCCACGTGGCGCCCGGAAAGGGGAAGGTGTAATAGGCCTGGCTGACTCCGTTGGCGTCCAGGCCCGTCCCCACGATCCAGCCGTATTCGTTGATGCGGTTGGCCGAGATGCTGGACCCCGGAGCCGGCGTGCCGAGATCCTGGATCACGCCGTCCGCCCAGTGGAAAGCATGGTTGATCCCGGTACCCACCCACGAGGCGCCGACGACTTCGCCCGAGTTGGTGAGATCGTAACCACGGGTGGTCTCTTCGTTGAGGCTGCCGAGATCCGTGACGCAATAGACGGGAGGGGGCGGCGGGGCGGTTTTGGCGAGGCAGACGGGCCCGGCGAGCAGACCCAGGCACACCGGCAGAACGCTTCTGAGAGGCGCGACTCGAATGCTGAGCATGGCGAAACCTCCGGAACGGGTTGGGGGCCATCACGAGATGGCGCAAGATCGCGGAAAGTTGCGGGTTCTGTGAGGAGGATAGCAGCATCCTCCCCGCCGGCGCTCCCAGTTCCCGGCTCACGGAACCCACACGGCCGGTTCCTGCCCCAGGCTACGCCGGCGCCGCCACCCGGTCCAACTCGTACAGCATCGCCAGGGCCAAGCGCACCCGTTGCGGCGCGAAACGCAGCTCGGCGACCAGCTCCTCGGAGGTCACCGCCGGCTCCCGGGCCAGGCGGTCGAGGACCTCGGCCAGGGGCAGATCCGGCAGCCGGCCGAGTTCGACCCGCTCTTGGGCGCGGGCGAGGTCGTCCGGCCGCCCCCGGCGGGTCAGCCGTTCGTCGGTGGGCGGCAGCAGGTGCCGCCGGGCCGCCATCTCGTCGCCGAGCCAGGCGGCCTCGAGCAGCACCGAACGCAGATCGATCTCGGCCGGTTTCCACGCCGCCGTGGGCGCCGCCACCTCGCGGGTCATGAACTCGAAACGGCCGGTGTCGAGATCCACCGCGGCGATCAGCGCCTCGCGGCCCACCAAACGGCCGAACGAGGCACTGCGCAGGGCGCCCTCGGCGAACACGAACCGCCCGACCTTGGTGCCCGAGCCCACGATCAAGAAGCCGTTCTTCTTGGTCTCGGCCAAGTGCTGGACGAGATCCGACACCGCGAAGCTGTCGATGCGTCCGACCAGCGCGCGGTCGCGGCGCTGGGCGACCAGGCGCTCGACCCGCAGCGTCAGCTCGGTCGGATCGAAGGGTTTGGTCAGGTAATCGTTGGCCCCGGCGCGCAAACCCTCGATCCGCGCCGCCGAATCACTGCGGGCAGACAGGAACAGAATCGGAATCTCCTGGGTGCTGGGCTGCGCCTGGAGCTCGGCCAAGACCTCGAAGCCCGAGAGCTCGGGCATCTGGACGTCGAGCACGACCAAGTCGATGTCCTCCGAGGCCGCCAGCTCGGCGACCCGGTGGGGACGATCCGTCGATAACACTTCGAAACCCGCCAGCGCGAGGGCGTGGCGCGCGATCTCGATCGTCATCGGGTCGTCGTCGACCAGGAGGATGCGGCTCATGGCGCGACCGGCACCTCCGCCGTGAGCTCCTGCGCGAGCCGGATGAGCTCCTCCGGTGCGAAGGGTTTGACCAGGTAACCGCTGACGCCCAAGTCGTAAGCCTTCTCACGATGTTTGGCCCCGGCGCGCGAGGTGATGATCACGATCGGCACCTCGGCGTACTCGGCCTGACCCCGTAGGGTGGCCGTCAGCTCGTAGCCGTCCATGCGGGGCATTTCGATGTCGAGCAGCAGCAGATCCGGCACGCGCCGCAGCTGCTGCAGGAGCTCCAGGGCCTCGACGCCGTCGCGCGCGGTCAGGGGCGTCCAGCCGGCACCGCGGACCAAGTTCGCCAACACGCGGCGGGCCGACAACGAATCGTCGACGATCAGCACCTCGAGCGTGCGACGGCGCGCCCGGGCGGAAACCTCCGGGCTGGCGACGACCGCTGCCGTGGCCAGCGGGCGCAGGCCGTTGGGGTCGAGAATCGGTACCACCGTGCCATCGCCGAGGAGCGTGGCTCCGGCCACCCCTTCGACGCGCCGGAGCAGCGGTCCCAGAGGTTTGACCACGACTTCGCGGGCCTCGCGGTACCGATCGACGGCGAGCGCCACGGCCCCTTCGACCACCGTCTCGACGATCAGGAGCGGTGGCCGTTCGGCCTCGCCCTCGGCCGGCGCGGGCAAGGCGAAGACGTCCCCGAGCACCCGCAACGGCAGCTCCTCCCCGTCCAATCGGTAGGTCCGGCCGGCCCCCGTGCGGGTCACCGCCTCGGGTTCGAGCCGCACCACCCGGCGCAGGGTCGACATCGGCAAGGCGAAGGTGCGCCCGCGCGCTTCGAACAGCAGAGCGCGGGTGATCGCCAACGACAGCGGCAGGCGTAACGTCACGCGGGTCCCCACGCCGGGCTCGGAGTCGAGCGCGACCGCCCCGCGCAGCCGTTCGGCGGCGTCGCGCACGACGTCCAGGCCGACGCCGCGGCCGGAGACTTCGGAGATCTCCCGGGCAGTCGAGAAACCCGACTCGAATAGCAGATCGAACAGCGCCGCCCGCGGCAGCTCCGCCGCGACTTCCGGGCCGACCAGGCCGCGGGTCACGGCCGCTTCGCGCACCGTCAGCTCGTCGATGCCGGCGCCGTCGTCGGCCACTTCGACCACCACCTGACCGGCTTGGGAGCGCACCGTGACGACGATCTCGCCGCGCTCCGGCTTGCCCCGGGACCGCCGCACGGCCGGCGTTTCGATGCCGTGATCGACGGCGTTGCGCACCAGGTGCAGGAGTACTTCGCCGAGCTCGTCGAGCAAGCCCTTGTCGAGCTCGACGTCCCCGCCGACCAGCCGCAGTGCGGCGTCCTTGCCGCGCTCCCGGGCGGTCACCCGCGCACTGCGCGCGAGCCGCGCCCCGAGGCCGCCGACGGGCACCGCGCGCAGCTCGAGCAGGCCCTCCTGCAACTCGCGCAGCAGGCGCGCCTGGCGCGCCGCGATGTTGTCGAAGCTGGCGCTGGCGTTGCCCAACTCGTTGCCCACGGTGCCGATGTCGTCCACCGTTTCGGCAAGCCCCCGCGACAGCAGGTGGAACTCGGTGTAGCGGTCGAGCTCGAGCTCGTCGAACTCGCCGGCCAAGCCGCTCGCCTGGGGACCGGGCGCCGGACCGCCGCGCCGCCAACCGCTGCCGCCACCGGCCAAGGCGGCGGCTTCGAAGTCCGCCTCGAGGCGGTCCGACAGCCCGCGCAAGCGGCGCACGGAAAGGCCCATTTCACCGAGCTGACCGGCGAGCTCGCGCTGGCCGCGTTCGAACACCGAGCTTTGGATCAGCAGCTCGCTGGCCACGCGCACCAGGCGGTCGAGGCGGTCGAGCGACACCCGCAGAAGGTCTCCGCGGCCGCGCTCCGGACGCCGGACCGCCTCCGCCGGTTCGCTCGGAGCCCCCGTGAGCTCCGGGGTCGCCCGGGACTCGATGCCACCCGCGTTCGGTGGTTCCGCGAGCAAACGGGCGAGGTGGTCGACGGCCCCTTCGAGCCCCGCGGCGTCTTCGGCCGACAACGGGCGGGCACCGGCCACGAAGCGCTCGAGGTCGTCCTCCAGGCGGTGGCTCGCCTCCGCGACGTGGGGGAAGCCGGCCATCGCCGCGGCGCCCTTCAACGTGTGGACGCGGCGCCGGAGCTCGGAGACCGCCCCCAAGTCTCCGGGATCGACGGCCAACCGCGTGAGGGCTAGACCGAGGGCCTCCAGATGTTCCTCGGCCTCCTGGTAGAAACCCGCCAGGATGTCCGCCGGCACGTCCTCGGCCGGCGTGAAGACCACTGCCCTTTCGATCGGGGCTGCGGCCGGGCTCGTGCCGGCCGGTGACACGGATTCGCCACCGGCTTCCGGGGCCGCCACGGGCAGATTGGCTGCCAGGGCCGTGAGGTGATGCTCGAGATCGGTAACTTGGACCGTGAGCTCGTCGAGGGTCGTGTCGTCGGGCGAAACGGTGCCCTGCGCCCAGCCGTGGAAACGCCGCTCGGCCGCGTGGGCCTGGTCGGCGAGTTCCCCGAAGCCGAGCATCGAGGCCGCCCCCCGGACGCAATGGAGCATCCGGTAGCCCTCCTCGGGGCCGCCGTTGCCGGGGGCTCGCTCGAGGATGCGGCGCAGCTCGGGGAGGTACGCCCGGACTTCCTCGAGGAAGCCCAAGAGGATCTCCGGATCGTGCTCGTTCATGCCGCCCGGCCCGGAAGCTTGAAGCGTTCGAGGGAGGTCCGGAGGCGGTTGGCCTGCTCGGACAGGTTGCGGATGGTCTGGGCGGTCTCGAGGCTGCCGGCGGCGGTATTCGTCGAAATCTGGGAAATCCGCTCCATGGTGCGCGCCACTTCCTGGGAGCCCTGGGCCTGCGAGCGGGCGTCGGCGGAGATGCCGTCGATGATCGTGGCCAGGCGCCGCGAAACCTCTTCGATTTCCGTCAGGGAGCGGCCGGCGGACACCGCCAAGGTCGAGCCGCCGACCACCTCGCGAGTGGTGCCTTCCATGGCGGACACCGCTTCGTTGGTTTCGCTCTGAATCGTCTTGACCAGGGTTTCGATGTTCTTCGACGACGCCGCGGCGCGTTCCGCCAGCCGTTCGATTTCCTCGGCGACGACCATGAAGCCGCGGCCGGCGTCGCCCGCGGCGGCAGCCTGAATCGAGGCGTTCAAGGCCAGGATCGAGGTGCGGTCCGCGATGTCGCCGATCACCTGCACGATGTCGCCGATTTCCTGGGAGCTTTCACCGAGGCGCTTGATCCGCTTGGCGGTCTCCTGCACCTGGGTGCGGATGCCGTTCATGCCTTCGATCGTCTCGGTCACCGTCTGGGCACCTTGGCGGGCGCGTTCGAGTGCCTGCTGGGCGACGCCGGAGGCCGCCACGGCGCGTTCCGCGACCTGCTGGATGGAGTTCGTGAGGCCCTCGAGCACGGCGCTGGTCTCGGTGATCTGTGTCGCCTGACCGCTCGAACCCTGGGCCAGCCGGGCGGTGGCCCCTTGCACTTCCTCGGCGGTGCGCGACACCGCGGCGGTGGTCGACTGCACGTCTTCGATGATGCGCCGCAGCTCGGAGATCATCAGGTTGAAGGAGTCGGCGATGGCCCCGGTGATGTCGGCGCCGACCTCGGCGCTGGCCGTCAGGTCGCCGTCCGCCACCGAGCTCACCTCGTTGAGCAGCTTCATGATCGAGGCTTGAATCTCGTCGCGTTCTTCCTGGCTCTGCATCAGGCCGCGGATGTTGTCCAACATGCCGTTCAAGCCGTGGGCCGTGGCCCCCAGCTCGTCGCCGGAGATCACCTTGGCACGGGCGGCCAGGTTACCGACACCGACCTGGGTCAGGGTGTCGCGAATGGCGCGTACCTGACGGTTGATCCCGCGGCTGATGAGCACGGTGCCCAGCAGTGCCAGGGCGGTCAGGCCCCCGGCGAGGCCCAGGCGCTGGTTGCGCTGGGCGGTCAGGCGCGCGATGCGGGCGCCCAGCAGGTCGTCCAGGTTGGTGAGCACCTGATCGTCGAACTGGAAAAGGCGGTCGAGGCCCCCGGCGACGGCCACCCGAAACTCGCCCACGGTGATCGCCGGGCCGGCCGTCGGCAACAGTCGCCCTTCCACGGTCTCGAGGAAGCCCGCGAGGCCGGTGGCGGTTTCGCGGAAGGCCCCGTTCAGGCGCGACGCGAGGCCGGGATTGGTGCTGAAAGCCACGCCGAAGCCACGGTCCAAGGAGCCCTGGTCGTCGCGCAGGCGGGCGACCCGGAAGCCCTGGGTCGTGCGGCTGGCGGCGTCGCTGATGCCCGCGGCCAGGGACTCGACGCCATCGAGCCCGATCGCCGCCACGTCGGCCTGCATGCGCGGCAGGCGCAGCAGAGTGGCGTCCATCAAGTAGTAGGAATCGAGGTCGGGGTCGAGAATGAGGTTCGAGCTGTCACCGATGGCCAGGCCCAAGTCGTTGGCCAAGGCGAGCACCTCGGCGTGCCCGGCGACGACCTGGGCAGCCTCGAAGCGGCCGGTCTCGACGCCGTCCCGCAGTTCCTGCCAGCGCTGCTGGAGCGTCGCCACCCGGTTGCCGGTGGCGAGCACGGCGCCCAAGGTGGTGTCTTCGACGCGTAACGCCTGGAGGGCGGCGTCGGCGCGTTCGCGTGCCGTCTGCAGCGCCGCCAGGGGCTCGCGGTCCCCGCGCGCCACGGCCACCGCCGCGGCACGGTGCTTCACCAGGTGCTCGCGCAGCTGGCGCAAGGGCCGCAGGTAGCGGACACCCTGGACTTCCTTCTTGGCGAACTCGATGTTGGTGTTCGAGCTCACCGTGAACTGGTAGACCAGCAGGCCCAAGGGCAGCAGCAGGAGGGAGATCAACAGCGCCAGCTTGACCGGAACTCGAAGTGCACGACGCAACCACTGGAACATGAAGGTAGCCCCCTGTCAGAAAACGGATGGAACGCCGGACGGAGTGCCGGCGGGAGACCGGCCCACGGTGAGGGCCGGAAGCAGGCGATCGAGATCGAGAACACTGACCACCCCGCGCGGGTGATCGAAGGCCGCCACGGCCTCGGGCACGGCCCCGTCCAGGGGCGGCAGCAACACCGCGGCAGCCACCGGGACGACGCCCCAGACCCGTTCGGCGACCAACCCGGCCACCGGCTGGCCGCCGGGCGAGCCGACGAGCAGCAGCCGGGTGAGCTGGGCCGGATCCGCCGCGGGCCGGCGCCAGAGCGGACCGAGGTCGACCACCGCAACGATGTCGCCACGCAGGTTGGCCAACCCGAGGATCCACGCCGGCACCCGCGGCAAGGGCGTCCAGGCCGGAACTTCGCCGAGCTCGAGCAGCCGAGCCGCCGAGAAAGCGAACAACTGGCCGCCGGCGGTGAACACCACGAAGCGCTCCGCGCTCGGCGTCAGGCGCCGGGGCGGTTCCACCGGGACGAGAAGGTCGTCGTCGCTCATCGTTTCGGGCTCGTCAGTCCACGAAGTGACGGCGCACGGCGGCGGCCAGGTCGTCGTTCTTGAACGGTTTGGTGAGGTACTCGTCGGCGCCCTGCTTCATGCCCCAGAAGCGGTCGGACTCTTGGGCTTTGCTGGTCAGCAGGATGACTTTGACGTCTTTCGTCTCCGGCGTCGTCTTGAGCTGGCGGCACAACTGGAAGCCGTTGGCGCCGGGCAACACGACATCGAGCAGGATCAACCCCGGCTTGTCCCGCTGGACGGTCTTGACGATGTCGTTGCCGTCGCCGAGCGTGACCACCCGGAAACCCAGGCCCTCCAGGGCCCGCTGGATCAACTGGCGTTCGGTCGGGCTGTCTTCGACCACGAGGATGGGGGAAAGCGGCATGCCGAATCTCCTAGGCTTGGCAAAGTTCGAGGGCACCCGTCAGGTCCGCCACGAAGGCGTCGAAGGTCTCTTGCCAGAGAACCCGACGCTCGGGAGCGGCGAAACGGGGCGTCAACCGATAGAGCAGACTCGTGACCAGCCCCACCGAGCCGGCCGCGGCGCTACGAAAGAACACCAATTGACCGCGCTCGGCGCCCCGGCAGCGAGCGAGTGAAAGGTTCCGCGCCACCACCTCGGCGCCGACCAGACCCGGGGTCCGCTCGGCCTGGCGCTCGAGCAGTAAGCGCAGCTCGGCCGGGGTCCAGGGCGCCGACCAGCGCTCCAGGAAGTCCAGCACCCGCGCCAGGATCTCTTCGACCACCGAGAGCGCCAGGGCCCCGCGCTGGCGCACCCGCGGATCTTCGAGCCGGGCGACGTCGCGCTCCAGGCGCGCGATCAAGTCCATGAGCTCGTCGTCGAACCGCGCCTCGTCGACCTTGGGCACCGTCGCGACTGCCTCCGCGTCCGGCGTCTCCGGCTCCGCTTCCGCCCCCTCGGCCGCGCGCCGCAGCAGTTCGGTCAGCGGCGAGAAGACGTTACGCGGCAGCTCCTCACCCAAACTCCCGACCCGAAAGATGCCGTCCGCCCAACCGAGCACCTCGAGCACCGCCGCCTCGCCCTCGATCGTGCCCTGACGGGCGTGCTGCACGCGGCCGCCGTCGACCGCCAGCACCGCCGAACGGCCGGCGCTGATCACGGTCAGCAGCGCCGGACGCCGGCGCATGCAGACCAGGCGCAGCAGGTCCGCCACGGTCAAGTCGTGCAGGTGGCCTTCGACGCTCAACGCGGCTCTCCGAGTTGGGGAAGGTGGAGTTTGACGACCTCGATCAAGGCTTTGGGATCGACCGGTTTGGTCAGGTAGTCGCTGGCCCCGGCGACGCGGCCGCGCAGGCGGTCGATCATGCCCTGGCGACCGGTCAACATGACCACCGGCACGTCCCGGGTGCGCTCGTTGCGTTTGAGCGCCCGACAGATCTGGTTGCCGTCCAAGTGCGGCAACCCGACATCGAGAAACACCAGGTCGGGCGTCGAATGTCCGACGACCCCGAGCGCTTCGATGCCGCTGGCGGCGCCGATCACCTCGCAGCCGTGACGCTCGAGGGCGAGAGCCACGAGCCGGCGGACGGTGGCGCTGTCGTCCACGACCAACACTCGCGGGCGCGGGCGACTCACCGGCGCGGCCGGCGGCTCCGGCTGGAACCGCGCGGCCTCCGAGGGCGGCGGCTCGGGGGCCCGGCGCACGACGGCCTCGTCGATCCGAGCCAGCCATTTGCGGGCGAACTCATTGCCCGGATCGTGGGCCAGCACCTGGCGTAAGCACAGGGCGGCGTCGTCGTCCGAATCCGCCAGCGAGGCGAGCAACAGCCAGGCCGAGTCCCGCTCGCGATTCGCGCGCAAGGAAGCCCAAGCCAACTCCCGAGCGCGCACCCGATCCCCTTTCCGGGCTGCCGCCAGCGCCTCGGCGAGTTCGCGGTCGCCCGGATGGTCGACCGGATCTATCGTTTTTTGCGTCATGAAAGAAACATCCCGGGCCGTGGCCCTGTCCGAGTGAAACCAGCAGAAAAGAAGAACCAACAGTCCGAGTGTGTGCCTCGAAAGTTACGGAGGGAATTACACGAACGCGGTAGATCGCCGTGTTCAGGTCGCGGAGGAATCCGCACCTGCGGCACGCCGGCCGACCCAGCGCTGCCACTCGGGCCAGCGGCGGTAAGCGGCAAATCCGAGATACACGACGGCGAAGAGCCCGAGCACCGCGAGGCTGGCCACGGGGCGCGGTACCCGCCCCGCCAACCCCCAACCGACGAGCGCCGCGGGCACCGCCGCCGCGCAGGCCAGGGCGACCATGCGGCCGTGGGCTGCAAGAGGTAACTCGAACTCCGGCAAGGCGGAGCGCAGACGGCGCCGCAGGCGACCGAACTCCCACCAGGCGCCCACCGCCGAACCCAGGGCGAGCCCCAGGGGGCCGAGGTGCGGCCCCCCCGGCTCGAGGGCCCAGCGATCGAAAACGATCATGGCGGGCACCGCCACCAGGGCCGCCAAGACCACCCGCTCGGTCGCCACCCGCGCGGGAGCCCGGGTGTCCCCGAGAGCGTAGAAGACGTTCTGCAGCAGTCGCGAAGCGTTGGTCGCGAGCAGTCCCAAGGCGTAACCGCCGAGCACCGCGGCCACCACCCGCACCGCGGGCGGGCCGAAGGCGCCGGTCTCGTACAACAGACCGACCACCGGCACACCGAAGAGCAGGTAGCCGACCGTCGTCGGCACGGTCAGGAAGCCGATCTGGGCGAGCCCGGCGCGAATCCGCGATAACGCCGGTGCCGAGCCACGGGCGAGTTCGGGCAACTCGGAGGCCGCCACCGACAGGGCGAACAGCGAGACCGGCAAGAGGTACAGCGTCTGGGCGTAGCCGATCACCCCGACCGCTCCCGGCACCAACAGCGCCGCCACCCACAGATCGAGCCAACTCGCCATCTGCACGACGCCGCGACCGGAAACGGCAGGCCCCAACGCGGCGAGGGTCGACCGCACACCCTCGACGCGGGTCGAAAACGACACCGGCAACCCCCCGAGCAGCCGCAGCACCGTCGGCAGCTGAATCAGGAATTGGAGCAGCCCCCCCGCGAGAGCCCCCCACAGCGCCCCCTCGAGGGCGCGGGTGAGGTCCCCGGGAGCGCCCCAGTGGGCCAGTCCCAGGCCGCCCAGGATGGCGACGTTCCACAGCACCGGCGCGACGTAGGGCAGGAAGAACCGGCGGTGACTGTTGAGGATCCCGAGGGCCCAGGCGGACAACACCAGGCAACCGGTCATCGGAAAGGTCAGGCGCAGGGCCAGCGCGGACAGCGCCGAACGGTCGACGCTCTGGCCGCGATCCGCCAAGAAGCCGGAGGCCAGGATCGCCACCAGCGGCTCCGCGAAGGCCAATCCGAGCAGTGCCAAGCCCCCGGCGAGGGCCAGCAGCAGGCCGAAGACGGCCCCCGCCAAGCGCCGGGCGTCCTCGGGGCGGCCCTGATCGACGAGCCGGCTGTAGACGGGAATGAACGAAGCCGACAGCGTGCCTTCCCCGAGCAGGTTCTGGAGCACGTTCGGCGCCCGCAAGGCGAAACGTAGGACGTCGGCGTGGGGACCGACGCCCAGGAGCGAAGCCAGCGCCCGTTCGCGCACCAGGCCCGCCACCCGGCTCGCCAGAATACCGACGGCGACGGCCTTCGAGCGGCTGCTCCCCTGGGGCGAATCGTCGGACATCGGCGATCCATCCTAGCAGTCCAGGAGTGGCCACGGCGGGCCACCCCTACGGCCGAGGGTGACTCAGTTCACCCACTCGCTGACCGGCAGCTCCACCGGCTTCTCCTCCGCCGCCCAGCGCGCTTCGATCTCACGGGTGCGGGCTCGGCGACGCCAAACCGCGAGCAGAAAAAGGGCCGTCAGCCCACCCCAAGTCACGCTCGAGCTCGAGGCCGCCAGAAACAACCGGCGCAGGGTGGCGGCGCCCCCACGCCAGGCCGCCTCGGACTCCGCCAGGCTTCGGCCCGTCACCTTGCCCCAGGCTTGTTCGAAGCTGCGGCCCTCGCGGGCGCGCAGCAGCCGCGCCACGAGCTCTGGACCGTACTCGCCGCGCGCCCACTCGAGAAAATCGAAGGACGCCGCGTAGGCGCGCCCGGCTTCCTCGCCGGAGCGGCCGAAGGCGCGCGACAGCTCGTCGAGGCTCGGCAAGGTGCCCGAGAGCAGCACGCCGTTCAGGGCGAAGCGATCCCGCCACTCCCACGCCCGGCCGGCGCGTGTCGCCACCGCTTCGTCGAACCACCGCGGCCAGTCGGTCTCCGGAAGGGCGTCGTGGAGCACCACGTGGGCCAACTCGTGGGTCAAAACCTCTTCGAGACTCGAAAACGGGTACCGCCCGGAAAGCTCCTTACGCAGCACCACCAGCCGCGCCCCGGGCAACGCGAAGCCGGCCGCCCAGGGCGGCGCGAGACCATCGAGCCGGGCGAGATCGGCGTCGGACCGGGCATCCGCGGGCAACACCACGATTCGCACCGGCCCGGCGAGCCCCGAGCCGAGGCTGCGCTCGAGCCCGGGCAGGCTCACCCGCGTGAACGCCGCCAGGGCCGCGAGTTCGGCCGAATCCCGGCCTTCGAACACCTGACCCGCGGACTCGACCCGGTGCCACGGGCCTTCGACGGCGAAGAGGGGAGAAACGAAGAAGAAGAGGGCCAGCAGCAAACGACGCATGGCTGGCACAACCAGCGGAAGGACCGCGAGCTTCCCTAGACATTGAATCGGAAGTGCACCACGTCGCCTTCCTTCATCACGTACTCGCGGCCTTCGCTGCGCAGCTTGCCGACTTCCCGAGCGCCTTGCTCGCCGTTGTACTTGACGAAGTCTTCGTAGGCCACGACCTCGGCACGGATGAAGCCGCGTTCGAAGTCCGAGTGGATGACCCCGGCGGCCTCGGGCGCGGTGGCACCGATCGGAATCGTCCAGGCGCGCACTTCCTTGGGCCCGGCGGTGAAGTAGGTCTGGAGGCCGAGCAACCGGTACCCGGCCCGAATCACGCGGTCGAGCCCCGGTTCGTCCTGGCCCATTTCGGCCAGGAAGTCCGCCTTCTCCGACTCGTCCAACTCGGCGATCTCGGCCTCCATGGCGGCGGACACCGCCACCACTTGGGCCCCCTCGCCGGCCGCCCGAGCGCGGATGGCTTCGAGCCGCGGGTTGTCCTCGAAGCCGTGTTCGGAGACGTTGGCGACGTAAAGCACCGGCTTCGCCGTGATCAGGCCCATCATCCGAAGCAGCCGCGGCTCGTCCCCGGAAAGCGCCAGCCCGCGGGCCGGGCGACCGGCCGACAGCGCGGCCAAGGCGCGCTCGGCGAGGCCCTTTTGCGCCACGGACTCCTTGTCGCCGCCCTTGGCTGCCCGTTCGACCCGCCGCAGGGCCTTCTCCGCGGTCTCGAGGTCCGCCAGCATGAGCTCGGTCTCGATGACGTCGATGTCCGCCAACGGGTCGATCTTGCCCGCCACGTGGACCACGTTGCCGTCGTCGAAGGCGCGCACGACGTGGGCGATGGCGTCGGTTTCCCGGATGTGGGCGAGGAACTGGTTCCCGAGGCCCTCCCCCTTCGAGGCGCCCGCCACCAGCCCGGCGATGTCGACGAACTCCATGGCCGCGGGGATTTCCTTCTGCGAACCCACGATGCGCACCAACTCGCCGAGGCGCTTGTCGGGCACGGCCACGACGCCGACGTTCGGCTCGATGGTGCAAAACGGATAGTTGGCCGCGGCGATCCCGGCCTTGGTCAACGCATTGAACAGGGTCGACTTGCCGACGTTGGGCAGACCCACGATGCCGCACTTGATACCCATATCGAGAGAAACCTCACGGACGCTTGGATTTGGAGGAAGGATCGAGGGCCGCGGCGGCGGCGGCGAAGTCTCCGGAGACGAGGGCCGGGGCCGCGGCGAGGGCCGAGTCGATGGCGGCGTCGATCCAGGCCCGCTCGTCCCGCGTGGGCCGAGCCAGCACGTAGTCGGCCACTTCCATCTTCTTACCCTCGGGCCGGCCGATGCCGAGTCGCAGCCGCCAGGTGTCGGCACCCACGTGTTTGGCGAGGTCGCGCAGACCGTTGTGGCCGGCGTGACCGCCGCCGCGCTTCAAACGCACCTCGCCCGGCGGCAACTCGAGCTCGTCATGAACTACCAGAATCGCTTCGAGGGGGACCTTGTAGAAATTCGCCACCCGCTGCACCGGCGGACCGGACACGTTCATGTAGCTGCTCGGTTTGAACAACCACACACTTTTGCCGCCCACTGAAATCTTGGCCAGCTCGCCGCCGAACTTCGGCTCCGCCGTGAAAGCACTACCGGCCCGGCGCGCCCATTCGTCGACCAGCCAAACGCCGGCATTGTGCCGGGTGGCCGCGTATTCGGCGCCCGGATTGCCGAGCCCGACGACGAGGGAGATCGCGGAGTGCATGGGAAACTCTGGAGGGTGGAAGCCGCCCGAGACGCCGGGCATTGTATCCCATCGTGTCGAACCTCTTCCGGCTCCCTCTCGGTTGCGCTACACTTGGGCGCTCTTCCGGCCCCGAGCCGGTCCCAAAGCATCCCCACACCCCGATCTGCTGGAGCCGCGATGTCCGAATCCCCCGACACCCTTGCCGCATCTGCGAACGAAACCGCCCCCGAGGAGACGCCGAGCGTGGAGTCCGCGCCCGCCGTCGAGCCGGAGGCCGGGGGGAGCGAAACGGCGCCGACAGCCCATGCCGAAGCGCCGGAGGCGGCTCCCGAGAACGGCGCGATCCCGGAGAGTGAGCTCCCCGGGCCGGACGAGCCGCTGAAGCCCGAGGTCGCCCTGCTGCTCCAGGCCATGGCCGACGGCGCCGCGGTGGAGGGCAAGGTCTTCGGCTGGAACCAGGGCGGCTTCCACGTCCTGCTGAACGGCGTGCTGGCGTTTTGCCCGCGCTCCGAGATCGAAGCCGGCAATCCCAAGAGCCCCAAGCACTACCTCGAGAAGACTTTCCGCTTCCAGGTCATCGACTACCGCAAGGACGGCCACCGCTTCACCGTCTCCCGCGCCGGCCTGGTGCGCGAGGAGAAGGAGTCTCAGGCTTCGGCCACGCGCGAGAAGCTGGCCGTCGACGCCGTACTCGAAGGCCGGGTGTCGTCCCTGACCAACTTCGGAGCGTTCGTCGACTTGGGCGGCGTCGAGGGCATGGTCCACGTCTCGGAAATCTCTTGGAAGCCGGTGGCGAACCCCAAGGACGTGCTGAAGCCGGGCAAGAAGATCCAGGTCAAGGTGCTCAAGATCGAGGACAACGGCAAGCGCATCTCGTTGTCGATGAAGGCCCTCGAAGAGAACCCCTGGAACGGCTTCGCCGAGGCCCATCCGCGCGGCTCGGAGTTCACCGGCATCGTCAAGAGCCGCACCGAGTTCGGCATCTTCGTCGAGATCGCCCCCGGTATGGAGGGCCTGGTTCACCTGTCCGCCCTGCCCCCGGGCATGAAGCTCGAGAACTCAGCCTTCGATCCTGGCCAGGAGGTCAAGGGTTGGATCAAGGAGATCGAGTCCAAGCGCCAGCGGATTTCGCTGACCATGCGCGAAGTCGCCCAGGGCAACCCGTGGAAGGACATCGAAGAGAAGTACCCGGAAGGCACCGTCGTCCAGGGCACGGTCGAAGAGGTCACCCCCTTCGGCGCCTTCATCGCCATCGAACCGGGTTTGACGGGCCTACTGCCGACCTCCGAGATGGGCCTCGCCCGCGGTGCCAACCCCGGCCGCGCCTACGCCTCCGGCCAACAGGTCTCCGTCCAGGTCGCCCGCATCGACACCAAGCGCAAGCGCATCAGCCTGGTGCCCGAGGGCGCCCAGGTGGAAGGTTCCCAGACCGACTACCGGGAATTCTTGAAGAAGAGCCAGAAGGGCGCCAGCCCCACCGGCGGCGGCACCGGCCTCGGCGCCATGGCCGCGGCCTTCGCGAAGTTGCAGAAGTCGTAAGGCCGGTTCGGCCGGCCTAAAGGCCGGCCGCTACTCTGGAAACCATTGATTCTCTTGGGGTAGCGGCCGAACTTCAGTTCGGCCGAACGCTCCTGTCGTCGTAGCAGCAGGAATCACCCGTCGCCACCCCCGCGAGCGAATGAATTCGCTCGCTACATTCGAACGTCCCTGGCGGGACGAAGAGCAAGTCATTTC
>JANRLG010000308.1:0-4249 GCA_033762835.1 Thermoanaerobaculia bacterium | reverse complement strand
TGGCCTCGGTCCAGCGTTACGACGCCCTCCATCGCCTCCGGATCGTCGGCCCCGCCATCGACCGCGGAGCGTTAGAGCGCAACGCCCTGTTCAGCGACGGGTTCGAGATCGGCGACTCCGGAGCGTGGTCCCAGACCGTTCCCTGAGGTGCCAGCCGATTCGGGGAAACCCTCTCCGCCCGCTCTGCAACCGCCCGGAAAGGTATGATCCCCGCCGAACGCCGGGCTTCCGCGGGAGGCGCGGCCGATGGAGGGAGCGCCATGAACAAGAAGTGGTTGGGTTGCGGGGGCCTGGTGGTCCTCGGGTTGATCGTGGGTCTGTGGGCCGTGGGGCTCTACAACGGACTGGTTTCCGGGAACGAAAAGGTCAACGAGGCCTGGGCGCAGGTCGAGAACGTTTACCAGCGCCGCGCGGACTTGATCCCGAACTTGGTCGAGACGGTCAAGGGCTCCGCGGGCTTCGAGCAGACGACGTTGCAGAACATCGTCGATGCTCGGTCCCGGGTCGGCCAGGTGAGTGCTGACTCGAGCATCCTGTCGGACCCGGCGAAGTTCGCCCAGTTCGAGCAGGCCCAGGGGCAACTGAGCTCGGCCCTGTCGCGGCTCCTCGTGGTGGTGGAGAACTACCCCGATCTCAAGTCGACCGTCGCCTTCCGCGATCTCATGAGCCAACTCGAGGGCACCGAGAACCGCATCTCCGTCGAGCGCAAGCGCTTCAACGAGGTGGCCCGGGACTGGAACGTCCAGGTCAAGCGCTTCCCGACGTCCCTGTTCATCCGCCTGCTCGGTTGGGACTTCCGAGACAAGGCCTACTTCACGGCCCAGCCGGGAGCCGAAACGGCCCCCAAAGTGGACTTCAACTCGGGCGCCAACCGCTGAGCGTGACCGCGGTACTCGCCTGGGGCCGCGCCCCGCGTGTTCTCGCCGCCCTCGGCGTGGTCGCGGCCGCGGCCTGGGCGGCGACCGCGTCGGGGGCGCAGCTCCTCCCAGCCCCGACGTCTTGGTTCGTGGACCGGGCGGCGCTCGTGACCCCCGCCGCCCGGCAGGCCCTCGACCACAGGCTCCAGGCGCTCGAAAAGCGCACCGGAGTGCGCTTGGTGGTCTACATCGAGCCGCAACTGCCGGCGGGGGAGGCGCTCGAAGACTTCACGCTGCGCTCGCTCGAGAGCTGGGCGGTGTGGCATCGCGACCGCCCGGCCCTGGCCTTGTTCATCTTTCCCGAGAGCCGGCGGCTGCGTTTCGAGGTCGGCTACGGCGCCGAGGGGGCCGTTACGGATCTCGAGGCCCGGCGCATTCTCGACGAAGACCTCGCCCCGGCCTTCCGGCGGGGAGCCTACGAAGCGGGGATCGCTCGCGCCCTCGATTCTCTCGACACGGCGCTCGCCGGGGAGCTGCCGCCGAAGCGGTCGAAGACCAAGGGGACCAACGACTCGTTCGTGATCTTCCTGATCGCGCTGGTGGTGTTTTGGCTGTTCATCCTGCCGCTGTTCGCCCGCCGTCGGCACTCGGGCCTCCGGCGCGGCGCGGGCGGCGCGCCATGGGGTGTCGGCGGTCCGTGGGTCGGCGGCGGGGGCTGGGGGAGCGGCAGCAGTGGCGGCGGCTCGGTCTTCGGCGGCGGTGGCGACTTCTCGAGCGGCGGCGACATTTTTGGCGGCGGTGGTGCCTCCGGCGACTGGTGAGACTTCGACGCAACGATTTCTGGCCCTGGGCCGTACAAGGGACCTGATGAAGATTCGAAGGGTCGCGCTACTCGCCCTCCTGCTGTGTACCCACTGGGGTTGTGGCCAGGCTCCCGCGGCGGCGACCTTGCCGGTGACCGTCGCCGAGCGGGTGGTCGTGCCTCGGCACGGCAGCTTCGAGCGGCGAGTTCTGGCCACCGGCGAGCTCGTCGCCGCCGAAGCGGTGTCGTTGGTGGTGCCCGAGACCACGAATTGGCAAGTCGAACTGCGTTGGCTCGCACCCGACGGCACTTACCTCCCGGCCGGCGCCCGGGCTGCGGAACTCGACAACGCCGCGATCGTCGATCAACTCGAAGAGAAGGAAATCGCCCTCGATCAGTCCTTGATCGAACTGGAGGGCAAGGTTGCGGCGCAAGCGGTCACCTTGGCGGAGAAAAGCTTCGCCCTCGAGCAGAAACAGACCGAACTGGCCAAGGCCGAGCTCGAGGCCGATGTGCCGGAGTCGCTGATCTCGCGCCGAGAACTGCAGGAAAAGACTCTGGCCGTGGCCAAGGCCCGGTTCGACCTCGCTAAGGCCCAGGAGGATCTGCGCTCCTCCGAGCAAGCGGGTGCGGCGGACCTGGACGTGCTCCGAGTCGACATCGAAAAGGCCCGGCGAGAGATCCGGGCGGCCCACGAAGCCCTCGCTGCTCTCGAGTTGACCACTCCCGTCGCCGGGGTGTGGGTCGTCGGCCTCCATCCTTGGGAAGGTCGCAAGATCCAAATCGGTGACTCGGTCTTCGTGGGGATGAGCCTCGGCACGGTGCCGAACCTGCGCTCGGTGATCGTCGAAGCACGCCTCGCCGATGTCGATGACGGCGCCGTGGCACCGGGGATGCCCGCCGAGGTGAAGCTCGACGCCTATCCCGGTCGGACGTTCCAAGGCCGTGTGCGCGACGTCACCGGCATCGCCCAGGAGCTCGAGCCCGAAACCACGCGCCGGTTCTTCAAAATGATCGTGGAGATCGACGAGGTCGATACCGAACGCATGATTCCCGGCATGTCGGCGCGAGTCGAAGTGATATCCGAGCGGCGCGACGGGGTCGTCCTGGTGCCGCGCTGGGCGCTGGAGCGCTCGGCGGACGGTGCGTTCGTGGTGATCGACGGGCAGCCGAAACCGGTGGTCGCCGGCCACTGTTCGGAGCTCGACTGCGTAATCGAAAGTGGTCTCGACGTGGCGGCGGGAGCGGTACCGTGACCCGTCGGGGCTGGCTGGCGAGCCTCGCCGTGGTGCTTGTCGGCGCCGGTGCCTCGGCCTGGGCGCTGACCCGCGGCGCGGAGGGCGAGACGGCGAAGGTCGAGCGGCGCGACTTGTCGCTGACGGTGGGGGTGGGGGGCGTGCTCGAGGCCATCGACCCGGTGTCTCTGGGCGCACCGTCGGTGCCGGGAATGTGGAATTTCCGGATCGCCTTCCTGGCCCCCGAGGGCTCTTCGGTGCGCGCCGGGCAGCCGGTGCTGGGCTTCGATACCGCGGAGCTCGAGCGGCGGCTGACCGAACGCCGCTCCGCCCAAGAGACCGCACAGAAGGAAATCGAAAAGCGCGGTACCGACCTTGAAGCGCGCCGGGCCGAAACCGAGCTCGCCTTGGCCGAGGCGCGGGCCAAGAAACGCCGCAGCGAGCTCGCCCTGCAGGCCCCCGACGAGCTGGTCGCGCGGAAGGAGCTGGCCAAGACTCGTCTCGATCTCGCCCTCGCCGACACCGAAATCGCCTTCTTGACGGAGAAGCTCGGCGCCCTCGAGCGGCAAACCGCGGCGGAGATCCGCGGCCTCACGCGCTCCCGAGACGCTGCCGCGGCCCGCGTCCGGCAGATCGAGGACGCCATCGGCCGAATGCGCGTGTCGGCACCGCGCGCCGGCATCGTGGTCCACGTCACGGAATGGGATGGCAAGAAGAAGAAGGTGGGCGATTCCACCTGGCGTGGCAATCCCCTGGTCCAGATCCCCGACCTCGGCAAGCTGCGCGCCTCCGGCGAGGTCGACGAAGCCGACGCCGGGGCCTTGGCCGTGGGTCAGACGGTGCGCTTCCGACTCGATGCCCATCCGGACCGCGAAGTGCTCGGCAAGGTCGCGGCCATTGGCCGTACCGTGGCGACCACCTCGCCCACCGAGCCGATCAAGGTGGTACGGCTGGAGATCACTCTCGACGCCGCCGATCCCGAGCGGATGCGTCCTGGCATGCGGTTCCGAGGCGAGGTCGAGACCACCCGCCTGCCGGCCGTGTTGGTGGTGCCGAGCGCCGCCGTCCAGGCGACGGCAGCAGGGCCGCGAGTGTTTCGCCGTGGGTTCCTGGGCCGGCGCGAAGCGGTCACGGTCGAACTCGGTCGGCAGAGTGGCTCGTGGATCGAGGTTCTCGGGGGCCTGACGGAAGGGAATGAAGTCCTGCTCAACCCGGCGGAGGGGGAGCCATGAAGCCACGCCGCGTCCTGCTGGCCGTCGGAGTTCTCGTCGTTCTCGCCGGGCTGGTAATGGGCCGCGACCTCCTCGAACCAGCCGTGACGGTGCCGGTGGCCCCGGTGGTGCGCGGGGACTTCG
>JANRLG010000307.1:0-17053 GCA_033762835.1 Thermoanaerobaculia bacterium | reverse complement strand
GTCGGGGGCGGATCGCGGCGAGGAGCGCAGACCTCCGGAAGTTGGTTCGAGCCACCGCAGCCGCGATCCGCCCCCGACCCGGCGAGCCGCCCAGCGTGGTAACTTCTCGGTCCCCATGGCTCTGCTCGATCTTCTTCTGGGGCGTCGCAGCCCCGACGCCCTCGCCGGCGCTCCGGACGCCGTCCGCGACCTCTTGACCCGTCTGTCCCACCTCGAACCGCGTCGGGCTCGCTACGTGGCCGCCTTCGCGGGCGTCTTGGCTCGGGTAGCCCACGCCGACCTCGCCGTAACCGAGACCGAAATCGCTCGCAGTCGCGAGCTTTTGGTCGAACGCGGTCACCTGTCGGGGGAAGAAGCCGCTGTGGCGGTGGACTTGGCCCGCCGCCGCAGCGAGCTTTACGGCGGCACCGAGGACTTCCTGGTCACCCGCGAGTTCGCAGGCCTCGCAACCGAGGACGACAAACGCGACCTGCTCGAGTGTTGTTTCGCCGTGGCCGCGGCCGACGGGGGTATTTCGAGCGCCGAGGAGGCGCGCGTCAAGCAGATCGCCAGCGAGCTCGGCCTCGCCGCGAGTGACCTCGTCGCCGTGCGCTCCCGCTGGAACGAACATCGCGATGTCCTGCGCTGAGGCTCCTGCGCTCAGTCTTGGAATGGCAGGGCCGCGCCCAGCTTGGTCACCAGGCGGTCACGGATCCACTTCGCATCCCACCACTCGATGGGATTCACCGGTAGGCCACCAACCAGCATCGTGAAGTGCAGGTGGTCGCCGCCCGCAAGGCCGGTGACGCCCGTGCGGCCCACCTCTTGCCCGCGCGTCACGCTTTGGCCCTCCGAGACGGCCAGCGACGACAGGTGGCTGTAGAGGCTCATCACGCCCGCGCCGTGGTCGACCACGACGGTGTTGCCATAGATCCCATGGTACCGGGCCAGCACGACGACGCCATCGTTCGCGCTCGGCACCGGCGCCTGTTTCACGCTCGCGAGGTCGAAGCCGAGGTGGTCCTGCTGGTCGACGTTGCGGCCCTGGTAGACGTAAGTCCGGCGATCCGCGAAGGCCGACATCACCTGGCCGTTGGGCATGGGCTGGAAGGTCTTGCGCCAGAGGATCTCGGGTTTCGAGGCCGCAGCGAGCTCGACCAAGGTGCGGTTGTTGGCCTTGCGCAGGTCGCGGTTGATCTGCAGGTAGTTCTCGAGCAGATCGCCCTTGTCCGTGAGACTTGGCGTTTCCGCGAGGATCGCCGGAACGACACGGGCGAGGAAACCGTCATCGACCTCGATGTCGTCGGTCTTCATCGGCCGCGGAATGAACTGATCGACGAACGGTGTCGTGGTTTCGTTGCCGAGGGCGTCCGCCGCCACGAGCTTGACACCGCTCGCGTCGGACGCGTCGTAGGGCACGCCGTAGAGGGCGAAGCGGTCCTCGGGCCCGCCGCCGGGTAGGGGATAACCGCGGAAGAACCAGTCGCCGGCTCGCACGCCGTCGCGGCCACCCTCGGCCAGGGCGGTCGCCCCGACGCGATACACCACCACTCCCGCGCCTCCCTGGGCAGCGTAATGCTGGCTCGAGGCCACGGCGAGAGCGGGCGCGCGCAGCAGCACCGGCAGCTCGATCTGGACCGTCGTCGGCGCCCCGCGGCCGAACAGACCGCCGGCCCGCTCGGCCGTGGCGCGCAGCGTCGCCGGCCCTTCCTTGAGGCCTTTGACGGCCTCGCGGTCGAGTCCGACGGTGAAGCTGTCCGTGGCCGTGCGCGCCCCCCAGAAGGCCCAGAACGGGCGGGCCGAGTAGGTCTTGTCGCCGAGCGGGACGGTTTTGTCGTTCTGGGTCAGCTCGACGGTCACACGGGCAAGCCCACGGCTCGGTTCCGAGGCATCCACCCGCACTTCGACGCCGCCGCGGCCAATGCCGGGTTTCGAAGGCACGAGCTCGAGTTGCGGAGCCGGGTTGCGGGTGACGCCGAGGGTGACGACGGCCGCCACGACGAGGGCGAGGACGACCAGGATGGAACGGAGGGGTGAACGCCGGTGAGGGCGGTGGTTGGGATCGGGATTCAAGGACGACATGGGGATCTCCAGGGCGGAAGGAAGAGGGGCGCAGCAAGCAGCGCCCCTACGGAGGACTTATCGAGAGGGGCTGACCCCCGGACTTTGTAGGGGCGCTGCTTGCTGCGCCCTCCGGCGGATTCTCACCGCCGGGCCGCGGGCCGGAATCGGGCCGGAACCAGCTCGAGATCCGTGGCCTCCTCGGCGGCGAGGCGCACCTGAAGCTCGAGGATCTCCGGGTCGACGGGGCTGCGGTAGTTCTCGAGCAGCGACTTGAACGCCGCCTCAGCGCTCTGGGACTCGGTCCGGGTGGCGCGGTACGCCTTGAAGGCGAGAGCCTCGGCGGCGGCCGGGGTCAGCAGATCAGGGATGACGGTCTTCAGCGTCTCGAAGGCCGAGTCTTCCAAGGTCAAACTGAACCGCTTGGCCAACGCGCGCAGTAAGCCAAAACCTTCCTCGGGGCCCGAGGTGGGGAAGAGCGGAATCCGCACGTCGATGCGGCCCGGGCGCTTCAGGTCGATCTCGATCAGGTCCGGCCGCGAGGACGCCAGAATCCAGATCACCTTGCCGCGCGTCCGCGACGAGCCCATTTCCTGAGCGATCATCGAGTAGACACGGCCCGAAAGGCCCGAATCCGAGCTACCGGCGTCGCGTTTGCCGAGCGTCTGGTCGGCTTCGTCGATGAACACGAAGCAGCGACCGAGGGCGTGCAGCAGCCGGAAGATCTTCTCGAGATTGCCCTCGGTGGTGCCCACCCAGCGGTCCCGGAAGTTCTTGATCTTGACGACCGGGACCCCGGCTTCACCGGCCAGTCATTCGACCAGGAATCTCTTGCCGGTTCCCACCGGACCGCACACCAGGTAACCCTTGGGCAGGGCCTTGACGTCGCCCTGGCGCCACAACTCGAGGTCCTGCCGGAGCCAGGCCTTGAGCGGTTCCGGGCCGTGGAAGTCGGCGAGCGAGAGCGTCGAGTGCACGAACTCGATCAGCTCGCCGCTGTCGCGCTCGACGATCTCCTTCTTGATGCGTGAGAGGTCCGCCGCCCCCAGGCCTTCCTTCTTGTACTGCTTGATGCGCACCAGACTTTCGACCGAAGCCACGGTGGCGCCCGCGAGCTCGGCGGCGGCCCGTTGCAAACCCTCGGGTTCCGCCGCGAGGGGGCCCAAGGCGAGCGGCGCGTCGGGCGCCAGGGCCCGCAGGGCACCGGCCATCTCGGTGGCCTCGGGCAGCGGAATGCGCACCCGGGCCGTGCGCGGGTTGGTGGCCACGAGCGGATGGAGATCGGCCAGGTTCTCGGTTACCAGGAGCGTCACCAGGGTGTGGTTCGTGAGCAGCGAATCCGACGCCCACTCGCGCAGCAGCGACGCGATGGCCGCGAGGTCGTAGGCGGTGCTGCCGGGCTGGGCCGGCGCCACCAGGTGAGCATCGCGGACGATCGCGGCGACGTGGACGGAGCCCTGGCCGAGTCGCGCCAAGTTCGCGGTGTAGCGGAAGTACCGCGTCAGCGTCTCGATCGCGGCGTGGGGCGTCTTCGGCAGCTCCTTGCCCTCGCGCAGCGCGGGCCACTTGGCGAATTCCTCCGCCCCTTTTTCGACCCGAATGCCGTTGCCAAGGTCGTAGGACAACACGACCTGGAAGCCCGGCAGGAGGGCCTCGAGCAGGAAGTCGCGCAGACTACCCAGGGCCTGCGCACCGCTGCGTCCGGGCAACACCAGCCGGTCGCCGACGTTGCCCGAGAGCAGGAACTGGCTCGCGGCGTGGCTTTCGTACTGGGTGATCAGCTCCCGCGCCCAAACGGGCAGATCGGCCCGGGCGATCGGACCGGGGGGCGCGGGCGTTGCCGCCGGAGTCTCAGCCATCGTCAGCTCTGGCCCTGACCTTCGGCGGGGCCCATGACTTTGGTGCCGGCCGGGGCTTCGGGGGCCTTGGTTTCGGCGGGCGCGGCGCCTTCGATCTGGATGCCCATCTCGGCCGCGAAGTCCGCCAGCGCCATGTCGGCCAGGGCCTGCTGCTCGGCTTCCTTCATGACCGTGTCGGCCTGGGTATTCGTGACGGCCAGGGAGTCTTTGGCCACTCGGGCGCGGCCGGCGGCCTTGGTACGTTCTTCTTCGATCATGCCTTCGAGGCGGTTCAGCGTGTCGCCCGAGGCGCCGATCTCGTTGACCATGCCGGAGGCCATCTCGTGGAGCTCGGCGGTGGCTTGTTTGATCTTCAAGTCGTCCAGCCCCGCGGTCAGCTTGGCGATCTTGGCCTGGGCGGCCTGGATCGACTGGTCGCGGGCGCGGGTCAGCTCCTTGTAGGTCTTCTCCGCCGCCTCGAGTTCGACTTGGTGCGTGGCGAGTTCGGAGCGCACCGTCTGGAGGCGCAGGGCCAGCTGGCCCGCGGCTTCCTTGTTGCCCGCCCGCAGGTGGGAAGCTGCCTTGGTGCGCAGCGAGTCCTCTTCCGTCTCGAGCTTCTTGACCAAGGCCATCAGTTTCTCGGTCATGCCGGCATGGGCGGCGAGACCCTGGTTGTACTTGGCGATCTGCTCGCGCAGGTTCTCCCTCTCGGCCTCGAGCAGGGCCTCGGGGTTCTGCCGCTCGAGGCCGGAGATGAACATCGCGAGGAAACCGCGGATGAGGTTCGACAGGCGTTGGAACATGGGCGGCAATGATAGTGGACGAAGTGGGCGTTGTGGACGAAGTGGACGGCAGGAACCGAATTCAGGCCGTCCACTTCGGCCATCAAGTCACTTCTTCCAGCCCTCGACTTCTTTCTTGAAGTCCGGCAGGGTAGCTCCGCCCGGGGGCGTGGCCATGGCGGCGGCCACTTGCAGCGCCTCCTCACCGGTGGCCACGGCGGCGGCCTTGTCGCCCTTCTTGGCGAGAATTCTCGCCTTGGTGCGCAGGTTGAAGAAGGTCTTCTCGATCGCGATCGAGGCGTTGGCCCAGCGCAGGGCGAGGTCCAGGTCCGTGCCGCGGTCGTTGGCCCAGGTGGCGGCGCCGTTCAGGGCGCCCCAGGAGGCATTGGCGGCGACGTGGGCGGCCACCGTCTTGTCGAGATCGACCTTGACGGTGAAGGGTACCCGCAGCTTCTCCCAACGCAGGGCGATTTTCGCGGTGTCGGTGCCGAGGTCTTCGAAGCGGAACTCCATCCACTCGACGGCATCGGTCGTGGCTTCGGGAGTCACGGTGATGCGCGCGGCGTCGTCCTTGGCGTCGTAGGTGAAGGCGCCCCAGGCCGCGGTGACCTTCGAGAAGGCGAGCGTCCAAGTGGTTTCGGAGGGGATCGCCACCAGGCCGTAGCTGCCGGCCGGCAGGGGCTGGCCGTCGACGGTCACGTCGGTCGAGAACTCGATGATCGTACGGTCGTTGGCGCCGACGCGCCAGGGCTGGCCGTAGGGCACCAGCTCACCCCAGATCTTGCGGCCCTTGACGCCGGGGCGGTGGTAGTCGATCGAGATGTCGGTCACGCCGATCCGTTGCGTCACGGTGGCATGGGGGCTGGCGCGGGGCATCACCACCTGGCCGGCGGCGGGCAGGGCGGCGACGGCGAGGGCCGTGGTGAGAGCAAGGCGAGTCCATCGGTGCATCACGCGAATCTCCTCAGGGGGTCGGAAGACACGAAGGCCCGCGGCGGCGGGCCACCGGAGCATTCTACGGCGAGCCTTTCTGAAACCTCTCGGAAAGTGCCTCGTAGAGCTTGACGACAGTTGTCGTCATGGGTATCATGACGACCGTTGTAGTCACGCGGCGACCTGGAGAACCCCGACGATGATCCCCAAACCCCTCGGCGACCAAGAACTGGCTCTCATGCAATGGCTCGCCGATCGCGGCGGCGCCACTGTGGGAGAGGCGGCGGAAGAGTACGGCGCCCCCCGCGGGCTGGCGCGATCGACCGTGTTGACCATGATGGAGCGCCTGCGCGGCAAGGGCCACCTCGAGCGCCGGCCGGTCGACGGGGTGTTTCGTTACGAGTCCGCGGCGAGCTCGTCCGAGTTGCTCCAGGGGGTCGTGGCGAGCTTCGTCGAGAAGACCTTGGGCGGCTCGTTGTCTCCCTTCGTGACCTATCTCTCCGAGGCACCAGTCGAAGTCAGCGCCAGCGAACTGGCCGAGCTCGAAGCGCTGGTGGCGCGGCTCCAGGCCCGTCGGGGGGAACCATGAATCTCCTCGATCTGTCGGGTTTCGCCGGTACGCTCGTCCGGGCGTCGCTCGAGGGCGGTGTCTTCGCCCTGGTCGTCTGGGCGCTCCTGGCTCTCGCGCCGCGGGTCCCGGCGGCCCTGCGTTGCTGGTTGTGGTGGTCAGTCTGCCTCAAGTTCCTGGTGGGCCTCGCGGGCCTGCCCGTGTTCGAGCTTCCCGTGCTGCCCGCCCCGGCGCCTGCTGCCCAGGTGCTCCCGCTTGCCGTTGCGGGCTCGGCATGGCCCGGTGCAGTCGGTGGACTTCCCGCGGCGCCCCCGGCCCTCTCGGGCTCGAGTTCCCTGCTCGTGCTCTGGCTCCTGGGCGTTGCCGTCGCGTTGCTGCTCCTGGTCCGCGACGCCGCCCGCGCCCGCCGGTTGCTCGCCGGTGCCCACGCCCTCGAGCCGTCTTCCCTGACCCAGCTCTTCTCCGAGCTCTGCCAGCGTTTCCGGCTGCGCCCGGCGCCGCTCCTGGCCTCGCCCGAGCTCGTCTCACCCCAAGTTCTTGGCTTCGCTTCACCCCGAGTTCTCCTACCGGAGTCCAGCCTCCTCCGCCTTTCGACCTCCGAGCTCGCCATGGCCTTGGCCCACGAGCTGGCCCACGTGGTGCGCGGGGACCTCGTACTCGGTTGGGTGCCGGCCCTATGCCGGCGGATCTTCTTCTTCCATCCCTTGGCCGCCCTGGCTGCGCGGGAGTACGCGCTGGCCCGGGAGGCCGCTTGTGACGCCGAAGTGCTCCGGGTTTTGGGGTCGGCGCCCCAGAGCTACGGGCGATTCCTTCTCCAGTGGGGGGTGGTGCCGCGTGAGACCGGTCTCGCCGCCGCGGCTGCCGCCCCTTCGCTCCGCCTGTTGAAACGGAGACTTTCGATGCTCGAACACACCACACCCCTCTCGACCACCGGCCGCGTTGCCTGGTGGTGCGCCGCCGCCGCGGTCGTCGCCGCGGGTTTGATTCCCCTGAAGCTCGTGGCCCAGTCCCATCGCCCACCGGCGCCTCCCCCGGCTCCGGCCGTGGCCCCGGTCGCGGCCCCGAATCCCGTTCCGGCTCCCACCCCCATGACTGCGCCGCGAGCCGTCGCAGCCCCCGCCCCGGTGCCACCCATACCGCCGGCGCCTCCGGCTCCGCCGCCGCCCCCGCCGGCCAAGGGTAGCCGGTCCTCCTACGCCTATTCGACGGGTGGTGACGACGATGGGCGCTCGTGGGTGTACCTCTCCGACGACAACCAGACCGTCATGAGCGGCTCCTACGACGAGTTCAAGAAGGTCAAGAAGCGCTTCGGCGGGAACGGCCCCATCTTCTACTTCTCCGAGGGCGGCAAGCAGTACGTCATCCGGGACAAGGCTCTCTTGGCCGAAATCGAGCGCCTGTACGAGCCGGTGCAGAAGCTCGGCGCCCAGCAAGGCGAGCTCGGGGCGAAGCAGGGTGAGCTCGGCGGCAAACAGGGGGAGATCGGTGCCCAACAGGGAGCGCTCGGCGCCAAGCAAGGCGCCTTGGGCGCTCGCATCGGAGAGCTCGCGGCCCGCCAATCCCGCGGCGGCGAAAGTGCCGACCTCGAAGCCGAGATGGAGAAGCTCTCGGCCGAAATGGACCGGCTCAGCGCAGAGATGGACAGGCTCTCCGAGCCCATGGAAGCCCTCGGCCGCGAGATGGAAGCCTACGGCGAGCAAATGGAGGCGCTCGGCGAGCAGATGGACGCCGCATCCGAGAAGGCCGAGCGCGAAATGAGCGCTCTCGTGAAGCGCGCCCTCGCCCAGGGCCTCGCCGAAGAAGTGAAGTGAGCCCTCGGCCGGCGTGAAGCCGGCCGTTTCTAAACACCCGATCAGGTGACTTCGCCGGCCGCCCGCGCCCGTTCGACGCGGGTGGCCTCGTCTTCCGCCAACGTCCGCCGCGCCAGCCAGAAGAAGGTGAAGGCGACGGCGTTGGCGGCCAGCCCGAGGGTCATGGCCAACCGCAGGTCCCCGGTCGCCACCGACAGGCGCCCGACGGTGTACGGGCCGAGGGCCAGGCCGATCAACGTCACGACCAACAGGTAGAAGGCCGAGGCCACGGCGCGCATGCGCGGCAGAACGAGATCCTGGACGGTCGAAGCGCCCGGCCCGAGCCACATCGCCGCCACCAGATTCAGGAACAGGTTCAGGAACAAAGCGACGCCGGTCGCCGGGGTCCACAGGACCGCCAGGGCCAGCGGCACCGTCAGGGCGGCGTTCAGCATGCCCACGGTCAGCCGGCCGGTGGGGGAGTTACGCCGCAGCCGGTCGGCCAGCCAACCGCCGAAAGTCACCCCCAGCCAACCCCCCAGGGCATAGGTGCCGCCAACGAGGAAGCCGACCTTTTCGATCGGCAGACCGTGGACGCGGGTGAAAAACGGCGCCATCCAGAACCCCAGGCTGTAGCCGCCGAACGACAGGAACGCGAAACCCAGGCACGAAAACACCATCGACCGGGTGCGGAAGATCAGCGTCGCGCTCGGTGGGTCCCGCAAGGTCACCGACTGGCGCCACGAAAAGGCCGCGTAGGCCCCGAGGGCGAGACTCCACCACTGGGCCGGATTGCCCAGCCAGCGAGTCATTCCGAGGGCGGCCCCGGAAACCACGATGGCCGTCGCGAGGTTGGCCGCGATACCCCGCCCGCCAGCGCCCAGCCGCTGCAGGTTCCACAGGGTGAAGGGCGGCAGCACCGCGGCGAGTTCGTGGAGGAGGGCGCGGCCCGGCTTGGAGTCGGCGAGGGAGGTGGTCACGAGGCCGTCGCTCGCGCCGCGGCGGGGCTCGCGCAGGCTGGCCGACCACAACGCCAGCAGCAGCCCGGGCAGGCCGACCGCCAGAAACGCCGCCTGCCAGCCCACGAGGCCGAGCGGCGCGCCGCCGTCGGCGAAGGCCCGGTCCCAGCGGTTGACGATCACGCCGCCCAGGAACAACCCGAGGCCGGACCCGATGTAGATGCCGCTCGAGTAGATCGCCAACACGGTGGCGCGGCGCTCGCGCGGGAAGTAGTCGGAGAGCAGCGAGTACGCTGCCGGGGTGGCGCTCGCCTCGCCGATGCCGACCCCGACGCGCGCCAAGGCCAGCTGTGAAAACGAACGCGCGAAGCCCGACACCGCCGTCATCAGGCTCCAGAAGCCAAGGCCCAGGGAGATCAGCTTGCGGCGGTCCCACACGTCCGCCAGGCGCCCCAGGGGAATACCGAACAGGGCGTAGAAGATGGCGAAGGCGGTGCCGTAGAGGTAGCCCATTTGGGCGTCGGAGACTCCGAGGTCGGCCTTGATGCGCTCGGCGAGGATCGAAGGAATCTGGCGGTCCAGGAAGTTCAGAACGTAGACGGCGACCAGCACCCCGAGCACGTAGCGGGCGTAGGGCCCGCCGATCTCGTCGCCCCGCTGGGGTTCGCGCTCGGGTTCCGGCATGATTCGCCTCCGGCAAGATGTCGAACGGTTGTTCGGTTTGTTGCGGCGCATGCTACGGGGCCGGCCGGGGAGTGTCAAGCCGAGCCGGAGGGCGTAAACTCCCGCCGTGGATCGTCAACAACTTCTCCTGCTTCTCGCAGCGCAGCGCGATCGCCTCCCCACCTTCGGCGTTCGACGCCTGTCGGTTTTCGGGTCCGCTGCTCGCGACGAGCTTCGTGACGGCAGTGACATCGACCTGCTGGTGGATTTCGAAGGACCGGCCACTCTCACTCGTTACATGAGCTTCAAGTTCTTCCTCGAGGATCTCCTGGGCCGCGAGGTCGATCTGGTCACCGAGAAAGGGCTCCGTCGCGAATTGCGACCGCAGGTCGAAAGGGACGCGGTTCGTGTCGCGTGACTGGCGGCTCCATCTCCGCGACATGATCGGGTTCTGTCAGCGGATTCAGCAGTATGCCGACGGGCTGCCGGCGTCGAGCTTCTTTGCTCATGAGATGGCCTACGATGCCATCGTTCGAAATGTCGAGCTCTTGGGCGAGGCCGCCCGCCAGATACCCCCGGACATTCGAGACCAGACTCCGCAAGTGGCTTGGCGAGAAATCGTGGGGCTTCGAAACGTGCTCATTCACAGCTATTTCGGGATCGACGACGAAATTCTGTGGGATGTCGTTACGGTGCGGGTTCCGGCCTTGGTCTTGGCCCTGGAAAGCTTCGCGGCGACTTTGGTGGACGAGGAATGACGCCTACCCCCACCCTCGAGCACCACCTTCAGCACACCTTTCGCCTTCCCGGCTTCCGGCCCTACCAGGAAGCGGTGTGCCGGGCGGCGGTGGCGGGGCGGGACGTGTTGGTGGTGATGCCCACGGGGGCGGGCAAGTCCCTTTGTTACCAACTTCCCGGGCTGACGCGGGGCGGTACGACGCTGGTCATCTCACCGCTCATCGCGCTGATGGAAGACCAGGTCGCCAAACTGCGCGAGCTCGGCCTGCGTGCGGAGCGCATCCACTCGGGACGGGATCGCCTGGAATCGCGCCAGGTGTGCCGAGACTACGCGGCGGGTTTACTCGACTACCTGTTCATCGCTCCCGAGCGGCTCGCCGTCACAGGCTTTCCGGAGTTCCTGGCGAAGACCAAACCGGTCCTCGTGGCGATCGACGAAGCCCACTGCATTTCCCACTGGGGCCACGACTTCCGCCCCGAATACCGGCTCCTCGGGCAACGCCTGCCGATGCTTCGACCGGCACCGGTCATGGCGTTGACTGCCACCGCCACACCGCGCGTTCAGGACGACATCGCGACGCAGCTCGGCCTTTCCCAACCCGAGCGCTTCATCCACGGCTTCCGGCGCACCAACATCGCCGTCGAAGTCGCCGAGCAAACGCCCTCCGAGCGCACCGCCACCGTGCTGCGCCTGGTCGGCGAGGCGGCGAACCGGCCCGCGATCGTCTACGCGCGCACGCGCAAGGAGGCTGAGGAGCTGGCGGGCAAGTTGGCGGAAACCGTCTCCGCCGCGGCCTACCACGCGGGCCTCGGCGGGGCGACCCGGGAACAAGTCCAGACGGCTTTTCTCGCCGGGGATCTCGAGGCCGTCGTCGCCACCATCGCCTTCGGTATGGGCATCGACAAGCCGAACGTACGGACCGTGCTCCACGCCGGCATTCCGAGCACTCTCGAGGCCTACTACCAGGAGATCGGCCGCGCCGGGCGCGACGGCCTGCCCTCCCGGGCGGTGCTGCTGTACTCCTGGGCGGACCGGCGTAACCACGAGTACTTCCACAATTTGAACTACCCGGCGAGCGACGTGCTGGAGGCGATCGTGCGCAAACTGGGGCCGGTGCCCCAGTCGGCGGAGGAACTCGCCCGCGCCCTCTCGCTCGAGCCCGACGTCGTGGACAAGGCGCTCGAAAAGCTCTGGCTCCACGGCGGTGCCATGGTCGATCCGGACGGCAACTTCACCAAGGGCACCGGCGCCTGGCGGGCGCCCTACCAGACCCAGCGCGACCATCGCTCGCTGCAACTCGAGCTGGTCTTCCGCTTCGCCGACTCCCACGACTGCCGCATGCTCCACCTCGTCCGCCATTTCGGTGACCAGGAAGACTCGGGGGAGCCCTGTGGGCAATGTGACGTCTGCGCCCCGGCCGCCTGCCGAGTCCACCGCTACCGCGCACCGTCACCGACCGAAGAGCGGCGCCTGGGGGAGATTCTCGGCGCCCTGGTGCTCAAGAACGGCCAGACCGTGGGTCAGCTCCATCGCCAGCTGGGTGGTGACGCCGGTGAGCTCGACCGCAAGATCCTCGATCGCCTGCTGGGTGGCCTGGTGCGCGCCGAGCTCGTACGCCTGGAGGCCGACGAGTTCGAGAAAGACGGCAAAGTCATCCCCTTCCAACGCGCCTTCCTGACTCGCGACGGCCATCGCCTCGGCCCCGCGGCGGCGGCGGAAGTTCTGCTGCCGGAAGAAGCGGAACCGACGAAAAAGGGCGCCAAAGCGAAGGTCGTCAAGCTGAAGCCGAGCGTGACCGCCGCCTCCGACGCCCTCGATGCCGAGGCCGCTCCCGACGAAGCCCTGGTCGCGGCCCTCAAAGACTGGCGCTTGGCCCAGGCCCGCCGCCGCCGCGTGCCGGCCTTTCACATCCTGTCGAACCGCACCCTGCTCGCCATCGCCGCCGAACGTCCACGGGATGAAGATGAGCTCCTTGCCATCCGCGGCATGGGGCCGACCCTGGTCAAGAAACTCGGCGAGGATCTGCTGAAGATCGTCCGCGGCGCCGGCTGAAACCCGTGCGAGACTTCCGCGGGGTCCAGGGAAAGAGGTTCGGATCATGACCACCTGGTTGCGGATGGTTCTCGTATTGACTCTGGTGGGCGGCGGTTTCGCTGGTTTCAGCTTCACCCTCGCCGGCTTGTTCTCTCCGCAGATCGAAGGCCTTTCCGCGAAGATCCTTGCGGCCGCCTTCCTCGGTCTCTACGGCTTCGTGGTTTGGGCGGGCTTGGCCTTCGTTCACGACCCGACTCGTCGGTCGCCCCTTTATGCCGCGCTGGGGCTTCAAGCGGCTTGGATTTCGACGCCTCTGATTTCGTACCACATGTGGTCCGGAGCACTCATCAGTGTCGGACTGCATAGTGGGACTCTGCAGTTTGTAGCGAACTTTGGTGCGAGTTGGTACTTCTCGTTCGGGAAACCAGAAGTAGCCGGACTGGGTCTCAATCTCTTCGCCATCGCGCTCCTCGTTCTCCTCTACCACGCCGATCGGATCGACGACGAAATTCGCCGGGCGAAGTTGGCTTTCGATTAGGTTTCGCCCACCCTGAGGGACACGGGAGTCAAAAATCGTCGAACCGACGGCGAACGGATGCTCGTCTTCACCCACAGCGGCAAGAAGGGCCTGAACGAGGCTTACCGCTTCACCGTGACCCGCGAGGGAGAGCAGCGGAGAGTGGCCTTCGCGGCGGAGGTGACGACGCGGTGAGGGGGGCGGGCCGACCGCGTTAGACTCAACGCCTACTTCGCGAGGCTTGACCCATGCCGCTACGCCGTTGGGAGCGCGTCGAAGAACTGTTCACCGAGGGCCTCGATCGCCCGCTTGCGGGGCGGGAGGAGTGGCTCGACCGGGCCTGCGCGGGGGATGACGAGCTACGCCGTGAGGTCGAGTCGCTCTTGGCCGCCCATGACACTCCCGCGGGATTTCTCGATGGATCGCCCTTCGGTCGCGACAGCGGGGAATCCCGGGGCATTCCCGCCGGCACACGCCTCGGGTCGTGGCAGATCGTGGCGCCCCTCGGCCGCGGGGGCGCCGGGGAGGTCTACCTTGGCCAGCGTGCGGACGGTGCTTTCGAGCAGCAGGTGGCGATCAAGGTCTTGCAGCGGGAAGCGGCTGCGTTGCTCGATCGCTTCCAGGCCGAACGGCGGATCTTGGCGCGCTTGGAGCATCCCGGCATCGCGCGGCTGCTCGACGGCGGGGTGACCGCGGACGGCCGACCTTATGCCGTGCTTGAGTTCGTTCAAGGCCGCCCGCTGGTGGACCACTGCCGCGAGCTCGGCAACGATCTCGGCGAGCGTCTGCGGCTCTTCGGACAGGTTTGTGAGGCGGTCGCCCACGCCCACCGCAACCTCGTCGTCCACCGCGACTTGAAGCCCGGCAACATCCTGGTCGACGCCGACGGCCGGGTGAAGCTGCTCGACTTCGGCATCGCCAAGCTGCTCGATGGGGATGTTGGGGGTGAGGCGGAGACGGACCTGACCCGCGCCCCCTTGACGCCCGACTACGCCGCGCCCGAGCAGCTCACCGGCGAGCCGGTGACGACGGCCACGGACGTCTACGCCTTGGGCGTGCTGCTCTTCGAGCTCCTCGTCGGCCAACGGCCGTGGCAAAGCGGTGGCCTCCCGGTGGCGAGCGCGGTCCGGCTCCTGGTCGAGCAGGAGGCGCCGCGGGCGAGCCGGCTGGCACGCGAGGGTACGCCGCCGGTCCCCCCGCGCTCTCTCGAGGGCGACCTCGATGCCATTCTCGCCAAGTGCCTGCGCAAGCAGCCGGAGCATCGCTACGAGTCGGTCACCGCCCTGTGGCAGGACCTCCTGCGTCACCAGCGCCACGAGCCCGTGCGGGCCCGCGAGGGGGCGACGCTCTACTCCCTGGGCCGGCTGCTGCGGCGCCACCGCTGGGCCGCGGCGGCCGGGGCGGCGGTGCTGCTGTCCTTGGCCGGGGGGCTCGGTGCCTTCGCCTGGCAGGCGCGCCAAGCGTCCCTCGAGCGCGACGCCGCGCGCCGGGCGGCGAGCCGGGAGGAGGCGGTCCGCGACCATCTGACGCGGCTCTTCCGCACCTCCCTCGCCGAGCCCGCGGCCGGACCGATCACGGCCAAGACGATGCTCGACCGCAGTGCCCAGCGCCTGGTCGAGCAGTATCGGGACGATCCGCAGCTGGCTGGCGAGGTGGTCGAGACCCTGGCCGATCTCTACGGCGCGCTCGGCGACCTCGAGGGGCAGGCGCCGCTCCTCGAAGGCTTCCTCGCCGCCGCGGGCCCGGAGGCCGATCCGCGCGCGGTCGCCCTGGCGCGCCAGAAGCTCGCCCATCTCGAAATCGTCCGCGGGCACCCCGAGCGGGCGGCGCCGCTCCTGCAACAAGCCGAGGCCTTCTGGCGCGAGGACCCGGCGAAAGACCGCGAGGCCCGGCTCGAGGGCCTGCACGTGCGTGGGCTTCTGCAGCGCACCCAGGGTGATCTCGCCGGCTCGATCGCCACCTACCAGGCGGCGATCCAGGAGCGCACGGCAGTCTCGGGGCTCGCCCATCGCGAAACGGCCAATCTCTACAACTCCCTGGCCATCACCCTGACGGCCGGCCAGCGCTTGGACGAGGCCCTGGCGGCCCACCGCCAAGCTTTGGAGATCTACCGGCAGATCGGCCGCGGGGAGGATCTCGAAGCCTGGATTCTGCTCGGGAACATCGGCACGCTGGCGTTTCGAGTCGGCCGCCTGCGTGAAGCCGAGGAGACCCTCGCCTTGGCCTTCCGCAAGCAACGCGAGACGGCCGGAGACTCGGCCGCCGTGGCCGCTGCCATGGGGCTATACGGCGCCGTGCTCACCCAGCAGGGGCGCACCGCCGAGGCCCTCGCGGTGTCGCGCGAAGCTCTTGGTCTAGCCGAGCGGTTCACCGGCGCCGGGAGCCCCCTGGCGGTGCAGGACCGCCACTTCCACACCGAGGCCCTGGCGGCAGCGGGGGACCTGCCGGCGGCCCGTGCGCTGCTCGCCGCGAACCTCGCAACGGCCCGCGGCCAGTTCGGCCCGGACCACATCCTCACCCTCCGGCTGCGGCTCGCCGGCGCCAAGCTGGCCCTCGCCTCCGGCCAGCCCGCCGACGCCCACGCCCAAGTGGCCGCGCTTCTCCCCGCGCTGCGCCAACTCGGCGGCCAGGCCGGCACGTGGGTCGCCCACGCGTTGGTCGTCGCCGGGGAAGCCCAACTGGGCCTCGGTCGCCCCGCCGAAGCCGCTGCGGCGTTCCGGGAAGCCGTCACCCTGCGCGAAGAGCGCCTCTGGTCCGGCAGCTGGGAGCTCGCCGAAGCCCGCGCCCGCCTCGGCGAAGCCCTCCTGGCCGAAGGTGACTCGGCCGCGACAGGCCTCCTCGAATCCGCCGAGTTGGCCCTGCGGGCCGAGCTTGGCCCGGAGCATCCGCAGACGTTACGGGCCGCGAGGTGGCTCGCGGTGGCGCGGGGTGGGGGGTAGGGGAGACCGCGGGTAAGCCGCCCGCGGCAGCCATCGCCTGGGGCCGTGCCCCAGGCTGCAAATAGTTCGGGCCGTTAGCCCTTGAAATCCCCGCTGGAGGGCCGAAGGCCCGGACCCATAAGCGCCTGGGGCACCGCCCCAGGCTCAGGACTCGGCTCGGTCGGTTGCGGGGGAGGGGGCGAAGTCACGGGCTGCGTCGAGAGTCAGGCGCCAAGGTTCATCGTGGCCGACCTCCCGCGCTACTCGATGGTCTCCAGAAACGCGACCGGCGACATCGTCTGCACCACCGACGCCCCGCGCTGGAGCTGCTCCCGATCCAGCGTGACCAACTCCGCCGCAAACACAGCCGCCGACGCAAGAAACACCGCATCGGCTCCACGCAGTCCATGCTGCGCGCCGAGCGCGGCCGATTGCCGCGCCAGGCCCTCGTCCAACGTCACGAGGACCAGATTGGGGAGCTGGCCGATGGATAAAGCGTACTGTTGGGCCAAACTGGCCGCGTTGCCGGTTCGGCTGAGAGCGGCGGCCACCTCCACCAGCGCCAGCGTCGGCAGGAAGAGCCGTGGACGTTCCGCGCGCACCCAGGCCAGAAACGCCAGGCTCTCGGCATGGCTCGGCTCGGTCGGCCGAGCGGCGCTGACGAAGACACTGGAGTCGATGGTCAGCAGTCGCACTCAGCGCCTCATCCGCTCAAGCTCGTCCACGGCCGATCCGGCCTGCTCGCCGGCACCCTCGGCGAGCCGAACCACGAGCGCGTCCCAAGCTTCCCAGGCGCTATCCGCCTCCGGTAACGCCAGGAGACGCTCGCCCGCATCCGCCGGCACGATCAAGGCCTCCACCGCCCCATGCTTCGTCACCGCATACGTGACGCGACGGTTCCGAACGTCCTCGACGATCGCCGAGGCCTTGGCTTTCAGCTCCCGAATACCGACCGAAGGGCGGCCCTGCTGGGCCTCGGGCTCGTGGGGTTGCTTGGCTCGCGATGGGGTTGAAACGGCCATTTGTGGTCACCTCTAGTGGAAATGAGGTCACGGATGGTGGGTTCTGTCAAGGTCGGCGGTGCTGTGCGACAGCCCAGTCATTGCCGGCCGACCTCTCGGTCGGCTCCAACTAAGTTGCCGTTGTCTCCCTACCCGAAAGTTCTGCAACAGAACGACCCAATGAGCGATAGAGAGTCTGCGTCCACTCAAAAAAGTATTTCGCTCTCTCGAGGTTGTAACGTATTGCAAAGGCCATCAGGAGGGTTACCAC
>JANRLG010000306.1:0-3422 GCA_033762835.1 Thermoanaerobaculia bacterium | reverse complement strand
CGACGCCGTGCGCACGGCGCGACTGGCGCGCGAGCTGGGCGGCTGGGAGTGGGTCAAGCTCGAGGTGATCGGGGACCCGAAGACGCTCTTTCCGGACACCGAGGAGCTGCTCAAGGCGACCAAGACGCTGATCGCCGAGGGCTTCATCGTGCTGCCCTACACCAACGACGATCCGATCGTGGCCAAGAAACTCCAGGACTTGGGCGTGCCGGCCGTCATGCCGCTGGCGGCGCCCATCGGCTCCGGTCTCGGCATCCGCAACCCGGCGAACCTCCAGATCCTGATCGAACAAGCCACCGTGCCGATCATCGTCGACGCCGGAGTCGGCACCGCCTCCGATGCCACTATCGCCCTCGAGCTCGGCGCCGACGCCATCCTCATGAACACCGCCGTCGCCGAAGCCCAAGACCCGGTGCGCATGGCCCGCGCCATGAAACTCGCCGTCGAAGCCGGCTGGCTCGCCGCCGGCGCCGGCCGCATCCCCAAGAAGCTCTATGCCAGCGCCTCGTCACCACTGACCGGGCTGATCGGGTGAGGACGGGCTCGGCGCTACTCTCCCGTTGACGGGGTTGGTGGCGACACGATATTGCCGAAGGAGACGAAGTCCATCTTGAACCGGTGTTGTTCGAGAGTGTGCTTGTCCCTGTCGGCTTCAGCGATCGTCAGACGTCCGGCCTGGATCGCCAGTGCGAGGAGATCTGCCGTGCCGAAGATTCGGCCTTTACCCAACCGCGCTTCGACGGCGCGGCGGAAACGGCGCTTCTCATCGGAAGCAATCGACCATCCATTCTGGGCTGCGAGAGCCAAGCAAGCAGCTTCTCCCCGCCCCAGGTAATCTAAGAACTCGGTGAAATCCGTGAGTGCAGCAAGATCCGTGATCGACTCGAGTCGCAGCACCCCCCCTTTGATTGCTTGGTCGATCTGGAGCCGTTGAGCCGCGAGCAGAATCTCGGCTCGCACGTGGTCCGGGATGACGAATTCAAAGCCCGCCAGCTGAGCGCAGAGATCCAACCGAGAGATGTTCACCAAGTTGATCAGCACGTTGGCGTCCGCAACGACGATCCGGGCAGGCGCGCTCATCGTCAGTCTCCTGGCAGCCCCACCCGATCGAGGAGCTGGTCGAGACCATCCGTGTCCAGATTCACCAGTCCAGCGAGCTCCCGGAGCTTGGCACGAGAAATTTCATCGCGACGGTAGGCCTCGAGCGCCAAGCCCAGAAAGCGGTGGCGAAACTCGCTGGGCGCCCGGTCGGGCACTTCGTATCCGAGCAGGCTTTCGATCTCCTTGCCCTTGCCCACTTGGTCGAGCTGCTTGAGGAGGTCGAACTCGCCCTCGGTGAGAAGCCGCAGATTACGCAGCCGATACAAAACCGAGAGCCGACTCACCGCGAAGTGCCGCGCCAACTGGACGACATCGTAGAGCTGAAGAGTCTGGCTTCCAGACTCGCTCCTGCCTTCGACATCAAGGCTGCCCTCTTCGTCGAAGACTTCGAAGTAGGCCCGGCTCGGTTTGCCTTTGCCGAGCGCCTCCACGCAGGACCGGACACCGTCCTCCGGCAGCAGAAAGGCAGCCGCGAATGCGTTCGCACGGACCTCCAACAAGTCTGCACGCCCTGAACTGCGGCTGATCAAACCTCGGAAGTCACGATCGGCGAGGACGTGGGAAAATTCATGAGCGAAAGAGAACCGTCGCCGAAGAAGAGGATGATTCCGGTTTACGACGACGAAGAGACCCACGCCCTCGGAGCTCAGGGTGAGGCCCGAGATGTCGTCGGGCATCGACACCTGCCCCGTCCGGATTCCTTCGGATTCGAGCAGGGTTTCCAGATCCGGTACTGGTCGGGTTCCGAGGCCGAGTCGGCGCCGTTCATCCGAGGCAAGGCGCTCGCCCTGTTGGATCGCCTGCCACCGGCTGGTCGGCTTGGCCAGCGAATACGAGGTGACCACCGCCAGATCGCGGTCGACCCCAATGAGCCTCTCGAGGTTCTTCAGCTCTCGGGCCAGAGTCAGACACTCGCCGAGGCTCGCTTGCAGCGTGCTGCGTTCCGCGGCGTCAACTTGCGCCCGGAAAAGCGCAGAGAACACATTCTCTTCTCGGTCTTCCGCACGGAGGAAGTCCCGAATGTCGCGTCCGAACAGAGCCGCGAGCCTGTCGAGCTCGAGACTTGAGACGGAGCGTTTACCACCTTCCAGTTGAGCGAAGGACGGCCGAGACAGGTCCAGGTGTTTCGCCACTTCGTCCTGGGTGAGTCCGCATGCTTCCCTCGCGGAACGGATGCGGCGGGACAGTTCAGCAGAGTCGATTGGCATCGTCGGCCTCCCGCTTGACGATACAAATTCAAACACCGGCTGTCAATGCAAGGACACCAGGAATGATAATCATGCACTGAGCGTCCAGGCGTTCGACTGCGGCCCCTCACCCCAACGTCCGCAGCACCGCGCGCACCGGCGAGGCATCCAGCCCGGCGAGGCGCAGCGGCAGCGCGATCAGCTCGTACTCGCCAGGGGGGACGTGCTCGAGGCGGAGGCCTTCGAGATTGGCGACGCCGCCGCGGAAGAGGAGGTGGTGGGCGTCCAGGGTCTTCGAGTCGAAAGGATCGACCGAGGGGGTGTCGAGCCCCACGAGTTTGACTTTGGCAGCGACGAGGGCCTGGGCCAACTCGGGCGACAGGGCGGAGAACTGCTCGGGGAAGCGCGTCGGGTCGGTGACGCTGCCGGTCTTGAGCAGCAAACGCGGGGTCGTCGCGAGGTCGAGAACCCCCAGGTGCTCGGGGCGGATCAGCGGCTCCGGCGGAACCTCGACGACCCGACAGGGGCCCAAGTACGGATCGAGAGGCAGCTCGTCGATCCCTGCGCCATCGGCCTCGGTGTGGAACGGGGCATCAGCGTGGGCGCCGAGGTGTGGGGTGGTCGTCAGCGTCGTCAGGTTGACCGTTGCGCCATCGGCGATCGACCACGCGAGCCGCGCTGAGAACGGCGTGTCGCCGGGCCACACCGGCAAGCTCGAATCCACGCGGGGAGAAAGGTCGTAGAGCATGCGGTAGCGTACCGCGGGAACCCCTGGACCGGCACCCACGGCGCGGTGTCGGACGAATGGAAACGGGGTGACGAACTTGTCCCGATACCGCCCCGGTGTTACCTTTGCCGGCGTCATTTTCCGGTTACGGAGCTGGAGTTTTGGAGAAGCGGAGTTTGGTGTCGAACCGCGCGTGGTGGCCACGCGCCCGTTGGGTCGTAACCGCGGCCATGGCGGGGTGTGCGCTGCTCGTGGCGTCCTGCGGCGGCGCTGGGGACGGGGCCACCCAGCGGACCTCGACAGCGCCCGGCGAGCAGGTTTCGCTCGTTCTCATCACCCTCGACACCCTGCGCGCCGATCGCCTCGGTTCCTACGGCTACGCCCCGGCGGAGACCCCGGTTCTCGAC